>DAOTGT010000251.1:0-4334 GCA_035447285.1 Candidatus Competibacter sp. | reverse complement strand
CTGGAAAACCATCCGATTCGTCGGGATTGACCGTCAGTTGTCCGCTTGGTTCGGGTTGGTGGGGCGGTCGATTGAATGTCTGCCGCGATGTTGGAGTACAGTGATGGCTTCGAACGGGCTTCGAACGGGCTATCGCGCGACGGAATGTCTTAACCGGTGGGGTCATCAAACATTATGATGAAATATGGTTTGTCTTGCTGCTCCCAGGTTTATCCAGTACGAATATTGTAATTTAAAACCCAGTTTTGTTGTAAACTTAGTCATAAGGAAAAACTTAACATGTGGCTTTTCAATACGATTAAATTCATTATAAACCACCCTCTTAACCAAGAAAATAAGCTTGGAGCCATTATTCGATTTGCAAGGTGGCAATTAGGTAGCCGATTAGTTCAAGGTGCAATAGTTTACGATTGGATCAATGGTTCAAGATTTTTAGTTAAGAATGGTGAAACTGGATTGACGGGAAATATTTATACGGGTCTTCACGAATTTCAGGACATGGCTTTCTTGCTCCACTTTTTGAGAAGTGAAGATCTTTTTGTTGATGTTGGTGCAAATGTTGGTTCATACACTATTCTCGCCTGTTCAGCTATTGGAGCTAGAGGTATTGCCTTTGAGCCAGTTCCAAGCACTTACAGGCGACTTGTCGAGAATATGCATCTTAATCACTTGGATGAAAAAGTAAAATGCATCAATAAAGGCGTGGGTGCTCAGCAAGGAAGTGTCGTATTCACTAGTGACAGTGACACAACGAACCATGTGCTTGCGCCCAGCGAACAGTGTGAAAACAGAGAAATCGTCGAAGTAACTTCATTAGATACTGCCCTGTATGATGAATCTCCAACATTGATAAAGATTGACGTGGAAGGATACGAAACTCCAGTGTTGGAAGGAGCGCAAGAAGCCTTGAAAGATAAAATGTTACACTCTATTATCATGGAAATCAATGGGAGTGGTAGCCGCTACGGGTTTAATGAATCACGGCTTCTTGAGTTGATGCATGACTACGATTTTAGAGCATATTCATACAGACCACTGGATCGAATACTAATCGACCTTAAAGGCAAGAACCTGAGTGCTGGAAATACCTTGTTCATACGCGATAAGTCTTTTGTTATGGAGAGATTGAGAGGTTCACCAAAGATATTTGTTCATGGGAGGCGGTTCTAAACAGATTTTCGACCATTTTGTGGCCTTGACAAACACCAGAAAAAACCAAAATGAAGGAGATTCCCATGGCGCAAACCGCTTCCACCATGCTGCCGCTGGGCACGCCAGCCCTCGACTTCAACCTGCCCGAGCCGATGACCGGAAAAACGGTATCCATCGGCGATTTTCAGGATACCCCGGCCTTGCTGGTCATGGTGATCTGCAACCATTGCCCGTTCGTCAAGCACATCCGCCAGGGCTTGATCCAATTCGCCCGCGACTATCAAGCGCAAGGTTTGGCCATCGTGGCGATCAGCGCCAACGACGCAGCCAATTATCCCGACGACAGCCCGGCGAAAATGGCCGAGGAAGCTAAGGCTTTCGGCTATCCCTTCCCCTATCTCCATGATGAGAGCCAGGCGGTCGCCAAGGCGTACCGCGCCGCCTGCACACCGGATTTCTTCCTGTTCGACGCCAGTCGGAAGCTGGCGTATCGCGGCCAATTCGATGGCAGCCGGCCAGGCAACAAGGTCCCGGTGACCGGGAGCGACTTACGGGCGGCGGCGGATGCGCTGCTGGCCGGACAACCGGTCCCGTCCGCGCAGCAGCCCAGCATCGGCTGTAACATCAAATGGAAAACCGGCCACGAACCGGACTATTCGCGCTGAGAAATCCTCGTTCGTGGGTGAGGGGCACGACTCAACGCTCAATGTTGTAGATCAGGTCGACACCGGAACCGAGAGCGCTGCTGTCGGATTCGAACATCAGGCTTTTGGTCAGCCGGTACTTGATATAGATGGTATTGACGGCATTGACCAAGCCGACCCCGTATCCGACATATAGATCCGGGGTTAGGTACTTGCCAAGCGTCAGCGACGTGCCTTCCTCGTCGGTGCCATTTTTTCCATTTTTTCCATTTTTTCCATTTTTTCCATTTTTTCCATTTTTTCCATTGGGTCCCGTGTTGAGTTGCACGGTGTCCAGCCCAACCGCGCCGCCTAGCCCCTTGGCGAGTGCATCGCCACCCAAACCCAGGGCGCTGGTGGCCTTGAACAGCATTGCCGCTTCGCCGCCGCCTCCCTGGGGAGCCCGGCCCAAAACCAGGTAGGAGAGAATGTCGCTTTGGGGCATCGATGGATTGGAAAACAGGGTCAGTCGTGGCTTTTTCAGCGTGCCCTGGACCTGAGCGCCGACCGTGGTGTTGTCGCTGAGGCTGCTACTAAACGTGCGCGCCACCCGCATATCCAGCCCGGGGTTGTCGAGCGGGCTGTTGCTGAACAGTACCCGCCCCCGCTGGATATCGATCTCGGTACCGTAAATCTTGTACGTGCCCGCGACGATTTCGGCGCTGCCGCTGCCACGCGGCGCCAGTTCCGGTGTCTCCACCACCAGCAGGTTGCCCCTGAGCTTGCCCTGAAAAGCCGGCGTGGCCACTTGCACATCGTCACCCAGAATCACTCGCACCTGGGCATAAATGGCTGGTCCCTTGGTCTGGGGTTTGGCCTTGCCGTCGCGGTTGTTGACGATCACCAAGTCTTCGGAGGACGCGACCGCGCTTGGGCCGTCGCCCACGCCGCCAGGGCTCAAATACGCCTGTGGGATGGTGACTTGCCCGTCGACACGCACCAGTTCCCGTGTGACGTCCAACTTCAGATCCGGGCTGAGCCGGATACGGATATCCGAGGTGTCGAAGGCCTGAAAATCCTGGCCCTTGATGTTCAGGCGTAGTTGCGGTTTCAGCGGGTCCACTTCGCCGCTTAGTTGCAGTTGGCCGGGTTTGGATCGCAGCGAGCCGCTCAGTTGCAGCGGTCCCTGACCGCTGCTGGTGACGGCGAACTGCAAATTCTCCAATTTGATGCCGGCCGCCGGAATCGCCGCGCCGGCGTTTTCCAAGCGGATTGCGCCGCGCAGCGCCAGCTTGGGAATCGTGCCAGTCACGTTGACATCCGCCCGCAGTTGGCCGGTGACCTCCTGCGCTTGCGGCGCGAACAGCGAGATCAGGCTCAGATCAGTGATGGCGGCGACGATTTTGCCGTTCACGCGGGCGGCGCCGAAGGGATCGCGCACTTGAGCGTCAGCCTGCAATTGGCCTGTCTGCGCCAAATCGAGTTTGAGCTGTCCAGTCGCGGCACGCCCGTCGGTTTGGGCGCGCAGCTTGCCGCCCTTGAGAGTGAAGCGCAGGGTGCGGCCGTCCGCCATCATTTGCAGGGTGCCGGGAGCGATGTCGAGATTGAGCTTGCCTTGCAGTGTACCGTTGGGTCCGCCGTTCGCTTCGGCCTGGGCGTCGATGCGGGTCGCCAGGTTCATGCCCGGCGGCAGGAACTGCTTGAAACGTTCCGGCCGCAGTTCTTGGAGCCGCACCAGACTGTTGAAACCGCGCGCGCTGTTCCACTGGCCTTGCAGGCAAAGCCGGGTCGGGGTGTTGGTCAGACAGGCGTTGTCGAGACTGGCTTTTTCGGCCGAAGCCTGCACGGTAACCGCTTTTTCCAGATTCCAGGCGCCGGCGAGGGTGTCCTTGGCCGTTAGTTGGGTGATGCGGCCCTGCCAGGTCAGCGCCGGTAGTTGCAGTGTGCCGGCCAGCGCCAGCGCGAAGCGGCCCGGATCGCCGCTCAGTTCGGCCTTGAGTTCGTGCGCGTTCGGCGTGCCGCCGCCGTCCAGGGTCACGGATTTCCAGTGTTGGCCGCCCAGCACCAGTCCTTCGCCGTTCAGTTTTAGCCGGGAACGGTCGCTGCCGCCGACATCGACGTCGGCTTCGCCTTGCAAGCGCTGAATTTGGGTATCGCCCTGGCGCAGGTTGCGCACCGTGAAGTTGGCCGCCACCCGTGGGCGGTCGCGGGAGCCGCTGAGAGCGCCGGTGCTGGCCACGCCGCCGCTGAGGCCGGGAACCAGCGATTTCAGCTCCGGTGCATTCAGGGTCCAGCGCAAATCCCAGCGCTTTGCCAGCGTGCCTTCCGCTTCCAGCCGGGCCGGGCCGGCATTCAAACGCAGGGTCTTGATGGTCAGATCCTGGTCCAGCACGCTGACATCGGCGTTGCCGCGCAACGCCTGGCCGCTCAGGGTGCCGGTCAATTCTTCCAGTAGCACGTTGGCGCGCAGCTTGCCGCCGTCCAGCCCGCCATCGCTTTTGAGTCGCAGATTCAGTTTGCCGGGCACCTCCTTCCACTGTGCGCCGGGGTTCAGGCCAG
>DAOTGT010000250.1:0-4361 GCA_035447285.1 Candidatus Competibacter sp. | reverse complement strand
AATCAATCCTCCGCCTCGCGTCGAACATGGGCAAACAGCGGTTCGAAAACCGCCGTGGCTAGCTCCACGAACTCCCCATCCAGCGGATCGGTATCGCGGAACGCCAAGCGATAATAGCCATCCTCCCGCTCTGGACGACTCTGCCGTCGGTACTCGCTGCCCGCCCACTCGGTTTGCGCCGCCCGCAGCGCGCGCTCCCCATCGCCGTCCTTGCCCAGCTTCTCGACATAAGCCAGCGCGCTTCTCGGAAAGAAATGCAGCAAGCGCCGCGTCCCTCGCCAGTACAGCTCCAGTAACGCCCGCAATGTTTCGTGAGGATTGGCGACCGGTTCCAGCACCACTTCCTGATCTTCCGCTATCCAATGACTACACGAGCCAGCTCCCACCAGAGTCACGGCATTCGAGGCCAGATGATGTAGCCACAAATTCAAATAATCGCTGGCTTTCATCGACGCCAGTCGATAGCCCACCCACCCGTCCGGCGTCAGCCCGGTCAACCGGCCGGTCAGGCGGAATTCCCCCAGCGTCAGATCCAGGCTCAGCGGTTCCATCGCCCGTCGCGGCACCACCCGCCCCAAGCGTCCGGCGAAACGGATGACTCGATCCCGCGCCCCGGCAAACACGCATTCGCCCACTTGTCCGTGCGGCAGCGCTCCGCCCGCCCGCAGCACCGTCTCGATGTCCGCCGCCGGCCGATCCTCGCGATACAGCTCTAGCGCCCGACCCAATACCTGATAATTTTCCAACCCGTCCAGCACGAACGGCTCGCGAGTCTCCAGCGCTTCCTCGCCCTCCTCCACCCGGATGCCCAGCCGCTCGCGCAACAGCCAACGCGCCGGATTCTTGAAGAACCGGACCAGTCCCTCCAGACTCACCGTGCGCAAGGCCGGCTCCGGTTCCGGCAACTCCTCCGTCAATAGCGCCGTCGCCACTCGTTCGCCGCGCCCGGCTCGCCGACTGGCTTCCACCCATTCCCGCGCGTAGCTGAACAAGCGCGCATCGCCGCTGAAATAGCGCCGGCTAAACGGCTGCAAGGGATGACAGGTCACCAGTCGCGCGCTGGCCCGGCCACCGTCAGGGTCATAAAAGCCTCGATCCACCACATCCAGCAACTCGCCGATCAGCACCGAGGGCGGTAGCACCGAGTTATCGCGGATGTTCTGGCCGACGTAGCTGAGGTAAAAACACACTCGGGCCGACAGCAGGGTCTCCAAAAACAGATAACGGTCGTCCTGGCGACGGGAGCGATCGCCGCGCCGGAATCGGGTCGACATCAAATCGAAACCCACCGGCCGGTGCGGGCGCGGATAGGCATCGTCGTTCATGCCGAGCAGGCACACCACCGGAAACGGGATGCTGCGCATCGGCACCATCGCGCAACAGGTCACGCCGCCGCCCAGAAACCGTCCCGCGCCGCTCTCGGCTGTGTTCAACTGCCCGCGCAGCGCCGATTTCACCACCGACAGCAACACCGGCTCGTCGAACTCCGCCAGTTCGGCGTTGCCGCGCAGCGTTTCCAACGCGGCCCGAATCAGTTGCAGTTCGTTTTCCTCGCGGTCGCGGGGCTCGAAAAATTGCTCCAGCACGCCGTGTAGCACCTCCACCCAGGCCGCCAGCGACCGGCGCTCGCGCAAGCGGGCGTCCAGGCCGAACAGCGCCTCGGTGAAGCTCTGCAAGCATCCCAACGCCCGCGCCTCGCCGCCTTCCACCTCGTCGTAGGGCAGAATGCCGTCGTACAGCTCGCGGCCGTTTCCCGGCAGCGCGTAGCCCAGCAGCAACCGGTCCAGCCCGGCCCGCCAGGTGTGCTCGGCGGTGGCGGGCAAATCCCAGGTGCTCTTGATGCCGGCGTCGATGCCCCAGCGAATGCCGGCGCCTCGCACCCAGTGGCGAATGTGATCCAGATCGTCTTCCGCCAGACCGAAGCGCCGCCGCACCGCCGGCGGCTCCAGCAGGCCCAACACCTGCGCGGCGTCATGACGCCCACCGCCCAGATCCAGCAACTCGAAAAATATCTCGACCAGCGGATTCTCGACCGGCGCACCCTGATCGGCGACGCTGAACGGTATCCGCCGTTCGCGCGGGACACTGTCGAACACCGCCTCGATCAGCGGCCCGTACACGGCGATATCCGGCGCCATCACGATCACGTCCGATGGCTTCAGATCCCGCCGCGCCGCGAACAGCGCCAGCAATCGATCGTGTAAAACCTCGACCTCGCGCATCGGTCCGTGGCAGGCGTGGATTTGTAACGAGTGGTCGTCCGGCAGCAGTGGCAAGGACGTGCAGTCCTCGCCGCCCCGCTCGCGCAAGTGCAGGATGTCGGCTTGCAAGCGATGCAACAGCGTTTCGCCGTCGGGTTCGGCGAAGCCGTCCCACTCGGCTCGCGGATACGCTTGCAGCAAATCGATGAAATCCCGCCCCTGCTTGCCGAGGGACGCCAACAGCGGATTGCCAACCGTCAGATAAGCGTCCTCCGGGTCGGTTTCCTCGCCCAGCCGGGCCAGATCGCGTTCGGCCTGGATGTCGCCCCAGTATTCCTGGCAGGGATTGAGCACGAATAGATGCAGATCCACATGACGCGCCAGTTCCGCCAGCAGGTCCAGATACAACGGTGGCAGCGCCGCCAAGCCGATGACGGCGACCCGCTCCGGCAGGCGGCGGCGATCGAAATCGCCGTCGCGCAACACCTTGCGAAACTGCGCTTGTACCCGCACCCGGTGTGCCGCGCCTGTCCGCGCCAGCCGCCGCCACAGTTCCGCCTGCCAGTGGTCCGCTTCGCCCGCTTCCCATTTTTCGATCCAGTCCGGGCGATACACCAGGTACTGATCGAAACCGTCGGCGATGCGGCAGGCCAGTTCGTGGCGGCGAAAATCGTCGCTGCCATCGCCGAGGTAGACGTTCAAGGATTCAAAGCGCGGCGTGTCTTCCAACTCTCGCAACAGCGCCATGACCCGCCAGACCAGCATCGACTTGTCGAACGCCGAGGTCGGCGGCACCTGGCGCAGCACCGCCCGACTCATTTCCCAAAGAAAAGTCGCGGGAAACTGGAACGCCAGATTGGCGCAGACTCCCAGGCGATCGGCCAAGCGCAGCGCCAGCCAGCGGGCCATGCCGTTGCTTTGGGTGATCACGATCTCCCGCGCCAGCGGTGCGCGCAAAGGCCGCCGCAACACGTCGGCCAGTTGTTCGGTCAGAACTTCAAGCTGGTTACTTTGATAACTGTAAAACACGAGGGGGTGCCTTGGCTTGGGGAAAAGCGCGGGCACGGGCTCGCCGTCGCCCGTTCGGGTCCGGCGATCTCAAGCCGCTCCAGAGGAAGCGCCCGCATGTTGCGCCAGTCGCCGCAGGGCCGCGCTCAGGCGAGGGTCCGGTACGTTACGGGCCGTGACTTCCAACAGTTTCGCATTGCGCTGGGTCAGCGTCAGCCTCGGCCGTCGAGGGCGAGGCGGAAAGTCGGGCGGCACGACCCGCACGCGCGGCTTGGGCAAGAAAATGCCGAGTTGCTGGCCAAGCGCATCGCGGATATTGTGCAAAGCGTAGCGCAGCCGGGTGGCCCAACTGGATGAATCGGCATGCACCGTCCAATCCTCCTGATCCAGCCGGATCAACACCACATGATCGTGCAGGTGCGGCGGCAGGTAGGCGCGGAAGACGTGATTGAGCCGGTTCAGCCGGTCGGCGCGCGCCATCAACCGCCCCAAGGCCCCTTGCGGGCGGCGCAGACTTTCTCCCACCGTCGGGATGGAACCGGTTCGCTGACGCGGCGGCGTTGCCTGGATGGGGGGGACAGATGGAGCACGAGGCGTCGGTCGATCCGGCGCCATCGTCGGAAGCGGCGGGAGCGGCCGGTAGGGAATGGGGATCTCGGCTATTTTGGCGGGCGCGTCAACGCTGGGCGCGACCGGCGTGATACGAACGGCGCCATCGGGCTCGGAACCAGCGACCGTGGCGAACCGCGCCTGGCTCGCCGACGACGAGCCAGGCTCCGATTCGTGGCCACGCAGCATTTTCAGCAGTTGCGCGGTGTGCCGGCGGGCGGATGCGCGGCTGTCGGATTCAGCCATGGCGCCACCCGCCGCCCGCACGACACTCTCCGCGCCGCGGGCGCGGGTCATTTCGCTCGAACCGTTGCTGGAAAATCACCATAGTCCGCACAGCCACACCGCTAGGTTAGCCCAGTATCGAACTTTCGCGCAGATCCCGCCAAACCGCAAGTCAAGACGGCGCGGGAACCACCTTGATCGAACGCACGCTTAGGACCGGGCGAAATCCGCCACGAATCCGGCGATGCCGTCCAGGTCGGCCAGCGGGAATACCGGCAAGCCGGGACGGCCGTACACCACCGGTTCCAACAACGGCTC
>DAOTGT010000249.1:0-4368 GCA_035447285.1 Candidatus Competibacter sp. | reverse complement strand
TTGATTCCAACAGTCGACGGCTCCGAGTGTCAATACAATCTCGCGGGACCTGACACTTAATTATAGATAAACTTCCACGAATTAAAAAGGAAAGCTATATTCGGACCACCCACCCGATCGAATCGAGCTTTGCCACCATTCGGCATCGCACGAGTCGGACCAAGAACGGCGTGTCGCGGAATACCATTGCTGGGCTTGGTCCAATGGGCACTGACGGCAGAGAAAAGCTGGCGCAAGCCGCGCGGCTTCAACCGCCTCCCCGATGTAGCCAAAGGTATCCGGTTTCACGACAGGATAGCGGTTGGCGATCAACCCGATGAAGCACAGACAGATCAGCAGAAACTCGCCGCCTGATTCAGGCGGGCCATACACCAGATTTGATCATTGCTCGAATAGGACGGCTATGCCTCCACAATTTCTCCTGATTCTGTCCGTATTTCCCCCATGTTACCTCGGTACGTTTGCCAATCAGGCTTGATTATCTAAGCCTCATCGACGAACTGACAGGCCATAGGAGAAAATAACATGAGGAAAATAGTGCGTACCCTTTTCGCCCAAGGCGCCGCCGCCGTGATCTTAAGTTGCATCGCTATCCCAGTGATTGCCCAGAATACCGACGAAGCGGACCGCCATCCGCGCCAAGCACCCAAGCCAGTGCCCCACAACGTCGAGGCTGATCGTAGCCTCCTGATCACCAATCTCGGTGTGGTGGAAGATCCGATGCGTACCGATCCCACCACCAACATCCCCGGCGTTTGGACCTTCCGTCATCTGATTGAGCAGATGGCCGGTGACCAAGATCCGGCTGAATTCGCGTTGCGCTGGCTCGAAACTTGGGAGCAGGAGCAGGTCATCAATGGACGTCGGGTACCCGCCCGCCCGGACATCCGTCGGCTGGTCATCGACCCTTGGCTGCAGGCCAGCGGAGGCCAGCGGCTGGATTTGCGCAAGGCGCCCTTTAAGCTTCTGGCGATCGTCAGCCGTATCGATCTACGCGAGCACAATCAACGTAAGGTAAAGAACGCTGGCGAGGGTCGTTTCATCTTCGGTATGCTGGATGAGTACGGTCTACCCTTGCCGCCGGTAGCCGGTACGGTACCCGGAGGATTCATGGTCATATTTGAGTACGAGATGTCCGCTGAAACCATGGACGAACTGCGGCACTGGGCGGAAGTCTGGTCCGAGTTGAGTCGATTTACACCTGGCGGTAAGGAGTATAATGCAGGACTGGAGGCAGTTACCCGCCGCTTCACGGACGCAGATGCAGCCCCCAGCAAACCCAACGGATCCGCTCTCGCCCAGATCCGCACCAACGAGGTGGCTCTGGGTCTGCCTTGGGAGCTGCGAGAGTTCGTCATCGATTATGCGACTGGCTTACTGCGCCTTCATCCGGTGGCCCTCACGCCGGATACCCATGAGCTTAATGGTACCGAAACCCTGGCGGCACTGATCAATACCAATGAGCGCCGATTGCTGGACGGAACCTTCGACTTGGCTCCACAATGGTTCGGCGGCGTATCTGCTTCCGGTCCGTTCCAGTTGACGGAGTTTCCCGACGCGGACAAGCGCAGCTTCACAGTCACTCCCTTGGTTGGACCATTTAATGACATCCCTTGGAGCGCCGCCGACATCGTTAATAACGATGCCCGCCATGTCTTTGCCCTCAACACTTGCAGCGGTTGCCACCGAGGCGAGACTGGTACCGGTTTCGTGCATGTGGGTTTCCCGGAGCGGCATGCCCTACCGAACTCCCTCGCGGAGCCGGCGACGCTATCCGGCTTCCTCACCGGGATCGAGCTGATGGATCCGGTGGATGGCGTTACACCCAGAAGATTCGCCGACTTGGAGCGTCGGCGGCAAGATCTGGAGTACCTGCTGTCAAGCTTCGCCCAAGATCCATCTGGCCCGAACGACCAGCATAAGCGCCGTTCTGTACACTGAGGCGCGAGGCATCTCGCAGTATGTGGGAAAGCATACTGCAGATTCTCTACCTTAGCCGCAGGAGCAACGCCGATCCACCCACCCCCGCCAGAGGAACCGAGGTGCCCTTCAATCAATGCGCTTGAAAATCGCCCATCAGTTCTTTCTGGCGTTATTGCTCAGCACGGGAAGCACCCTTGCCATCATGGCCTTGCTTGCTCAATGGAGCATCGGTCGTGGCTTTTTGAGTTATATCAACCAAGTGGAAAGCGAGCGTCTGGGTGCTTTGACCGTACGGTTACAAAACGAGTATGCCCGCCGAGGCCAATGGGTCTGGCTGCGCGATCATCCACGAACCTGGCAATGGTTGCTGCGGCAGGATGTGTCCTCCTATGATCGGGAATCACGACTGCCGCCGCCGCTCTTTCCCGGTCCCGGAATGTCCCACCACCAGCCACCGCCGCCCAGACCAGCACCGCCGCCACCGCCGGCGGATCTCTTGTCGTTCGGCTCTCGTCTGACCCTGCTCGACACCGATGGGCAGCCAGTCATGGGTCGTGTCGCTATTAGCGATGACTCACTGATTCGCAAGCCGTTGATTGTCAAGGGTCAAACCGTCGGCTGGCTGACGCTGAAGCCGCTCAGACAAATTATCCATCATCGGGAGCTGGATTTTTTACGCCAGCAATTGCATACGTTTTTGTTGATCGCGGCGGCGCTGCTGGCCGGCGCGGCGCTGCTGGCTTTATTATTGGCGCAGCAATTAACGCGACCGCTATGTGAGCTGGCTGGCTTGGTGAAAAATCTGGCTTCGGGCGATTACCAAACCCACGTTAACCTTGACGGCAAGGATGAAATTGCCGAACTGGGTCGGGATATCAATACCCTTGCCCACACCTTGGCGGACAACCAGCAGGCGCGACAGCGCTGGATCGCGGATATCTCCCATGAACTGCGCACCCCATTGACGATCGTGCGGGGTGAACTGGAAGCCTTGGAGGATGGGATTCGGCCATTTGACCGGGCGGGACTGGAGTCTTTACAGAGCGAAATCGACCGATTAAGTAAGCTGGTTGAAGATTTGCACGAGCTATCACTCTCTGATCTGGGTGCCTTGAGTTACCATCGGTGCCTACTTGATCTGGGGGGGGTTCTGACACAGGCGATCGACACCTTCGCCATTCGCGCACAACGCCATGGCTTGACACTGACTCCGGTTCAGCGGATTTTGCCGGAGTTACCCGTGAACGGCGATCGCGAGCGCCTGCTGCAATTGTTCTCCAATCTGCTGGAAAATTCAGTGCGCTATACCGATGCGGGGGGACGGATTGAAGTCACCACCCATGTGGCCGATCACACCATCAGCGTCTTCGTCGACGATTCAGCGCCCGGTGTGGCGCTGGAGGAATGCCCTCGTCTGTTCGAACGTTTGTACCGAGTGGATACCTCACGCAGCCGGGCGCGCATGTATACCATAGACGGCATTGCTGTAATGCGTAGCCTATATCGAGTTGATGCCTTCCGCAGTCGGGCGCGCGGCGGCAGTGGGCTGGGACTGGCAATTTGCCAGAGCATCGTAATCGCTCATGAGGGAACCATTACAGCGCAACCGTCAGCCTTCGGTGGGTTGCGAATCAGCATTAGGTTGCCACGGCATGTTTCGAATTGATGACACTTTATGCCTGCCAAAAGAATTTCTATCGTCGAAGACGAACCCAAAATCGCACAATTATTGAGCGATTACCTGCAAGCCGCAGGTTTCCAAACCGAGCGGCTGGAGCGTGGCGACTCGGTGATCGATTCGATCCAGCGTGCGCCGCCCGATCTGCTGTTGCTTGATCTGATGTTGCCCGGCAAGGATGGTCTGACGATTTGCCGCGAATTACGCGGATTCAGTGACCTGCCCGTGATCATGATTACCGCCCGGGTTGAGGAAATCGATCGTTTACTGGGGCTGGAACTCGGCGCCGATGACTATATCTGCAAACCTTTCTCCCCCAGAGAGGTCGTGGCCCGTGTGAAGGCGATTTTTCGGCGGATTGATCATATCAATGATGCCTCCCCAGAAACCGGCTTTACTGTCGATGAGGAGCGGATGCAAATACGTTGCGCGGGCCAGCCGCTGGATTTGACCCCCAACGAATATCGGTTGCTAGCCATCCTACTGAAACGGCCTGGCCGGGTGTATTCGCGCGATGCTTTGTTGGATCAGTTGTACGATGCCGACCACGAGGTAAGCGACCGCTCCATCGACAGCCATATCAAAAACCTGCGCAAGAAACTGGCCGCTGTCAAACCAGACCGAGCACTTATCCATTCCATCTACGGCATCGGTTACAAGATGGAAGTGGAGTAACACTATACTTTAAATTAAATTATTTTTTACTTTTTTATGCTCACCACCGATCAATTTCTCATCACCTCACAAAAGGGCGGCAAAGGGAGATC
>DAOTGT010000248.1:0-4427 GCA_035447285.1 Candidatus Competibacter sp. | reverse complement strand
GGTCTTCAAGAGCATCGATAACGGAGGCGATCCGGTAAGCAACATCCAGGGCCGTGGCCTGGCCGGTCAAGACGTGATCGCACAACGCCCGCAACACGACCGGCAGATTGTGAAGCAGTTGCTCAGGGGTGGGGTACGCCTCGCCTTTACGGTGACTGCGTACCATCGCCACGAGGGTATCTGTGGTCACGCTTTCCGGGTCGAGGTCATCGACGGTCCGGCGGTAAGGAGGAGGATAGGTTTCAGTCATGATGGATGGCTTGAAGCAGTCGGGATTTGATGGAACACGAGGTATGAGAATCGCTACACTCCGAGGCATTTTAACCTTCAAGAGATCTTATGGATGGCGAATTCCCCTTTTGAACCCTGGCCGCTGAATGAACAGACGGCGAAAATCCTGGGCCTGCCTCTGGTGGCCGTGACCTCGACCGCCCAACTCCCGGCTTGTGGCGACGGCTGGCTGTGGTTTGAGCCGATCGAACAGATCGCTGTTTGGTACAGATTCACCGGGCAGCATGCGTTTCCCGCCGCTTCGCTGACGGAGGCGCTCCAGTGTGTTGAACAGGGAGCGATCGGATGACGCCAGGAGAAAACCCAGTAGAGGCGGCGACGGTGTCGGCGCGCTTCATGTTGGCGGTGATGGAAACGGTCTTCCCTAACTTCTCCAGGATTGATGGATGAACACCCTCCTGTTTCTTTGCACCGGCAACTATTACCGTAGCCGGTTTTGTGAAACCTATTTCAACCATTTGGCGGGGCAACGGGCGCTCACCTGGCGGGCGGATTCGCGCGGGCTCGCGCCGGACATCACGGTGTTTCGTAATCCCGGCCCGCTATCGCCGCACACGCGCCAAGCACTCAACCGCTTGGGCGTTACCGATAAAGCGGCGTTGCGCGACCCCCTTTCAGTGCAGCCGCACGATTGGATTCAGGCGCAGCGCGTGATCGCCTTGAGCCGCAGCGAGCACCAACCGATGGTGGAGTACTACTTTCCCGCCGACGCGGCGAGGGTCGAGTATTGGGAAGTCGGCGATTTACCGGTGGCCTCACCCGGTGTCGCCTTGGAACACATGACCTGCGCCGTGCAAAAACTGGTGAACACTCTGGCTGAAGGAACCTGAAATGGCGAAGTCCACGACAACCTACTGGAATGCGCTGGCTGCGGAAAACCGCGATCGCTGGACGCCCGTGGCCGGGCTGGACGGGATGGTCGAAGAACTGACCCTGAGCTTGGACCCGGTGACCGGTGAATACACCCGCTTGACGCGCTTTCTTCCCAGCGCGGATACCACGGCGTTCGGTGGGAAAGTTCACGCCTACCCCGAGGAGGTGTTCATCGTCAGCGGTCGCCTCTATGATCAAGCGTTTGATCAATGGCTGGAAGCGGGCCACTACGCCAGCCGCCCGCCCGGCGAATGGCACGGCCCTTTTAAGACCGATGAGGGGTGTGTAGTGCTGGAGGTCTCGTTTCCCCAGCGGGTGAACGGCTGAGGAGGACCTGGACGTGGCGGCGTGGCGCGGATGGGCGTACCCACGCCCGCGTGGGCTTCCCGGTGACTGGCGTGACCTTAGCCATCGGCGCAAGACGGATCGGCTGGCGGCGGATGGCCGGCCATTAATCGGCGTTCAAAGATCAATGACATGTACGCTGACCGGCCAGCGGGGCTGTTCCGGTGGGTGATCGAATGCCTTCAAGCGCGGTTCCGCGTCAGCGGGTTTTATGCGGGGGCGGTCATCAGACCGGGCGTTCTCGTGGGCGCATCCGGTTGACCAGTGAGTCCTGAAAGGCCCGCTGCTCAAGGCTGGGCGGCCAACTCCAATTCGAGCGCGCGCGACGCCGTCATCACCCGCAAGCACTCCGCGGCAGCGATCCGGCTGATCGTCCCTTCGGCAGCGGCGTAAAACCCGCAGTTGGCGTCACGGTAGCGCATCCATAAGCGCTGGACATCGCGCAGGGCGGTCCGCTGTTCAGCGCTTTGTTGCTTCATCAACGCTCCATAGGCCGCATTCAGCCGCTGGTCCCAATCCTCCGTTTGCGCTGCAATGCACTCGACAATGCCCTGAGTGGAGCGTTCCGCGCACTGCTGATAGGCGTCGTCGTACCAGGTGACGGTTTCGGCCTGAACGGGGGCGGCTAACAGCGCGGCAAGCAACGCCGCCGCGAAAAGGGAAGGATTGGGGATGAGCATCAGGGGTCTCCTGGGTTGTGGTTTCGAGTTTCCGTTAGGGTGGCCAGCAAGGCGCGAACATCGGGCCGGTTCCGTTCAGTGCGGGCGCGGGCGGGCCTGGGTCGGGGCTTCTCGATGCGGTCGATCAGCGCGGCCAGGGCGTCGGCGATCGCTTCGGCGTTCATTCAGCCACCCCGAATAAGATCACACAGGTCGCGCAACCGCTCCGGCAGCCGGGCGAGCCACAGTTCCCGGTTTTCGTCGGGGATGCCCGCATGGCGGGCGTGGGCTTGGGCGATCTGGTCCTCGGTGGTGAGAGACCGCGCCGGGGTCTGGCGGGGATCGATACGGTTGTCAGCGGGATCTTCCATTGGGCCATCCTCCGGGTTAAGGCTTAGCCAGGCCGGGGCAGCGGGTTCGCTTCGCCCACCCGTTTGATGAAGGTTTCGATTTCAGTTTCCAGTTCAGCCCGCGCCTGGAGGCCCTGAATCCAGCGTTCGGGAATGGCCGGGAAGCCCAAGCCCGCGCCCAGGATCGCCCCCAGCACCGCGCCGCGATGGCAATTATCGCCGCCGGCGTTGGCGTTGGCGATCAACGCCGCTTCGATGTCGTCGGCGTAGCGCGCCGCCAGATACAGGACAGCGGGGAACGACTGATCAATATAGCAGGCGGGACTGAGCATTTTTCCGATGACATCAAGATCGGATTGCCGGTTCCGCTGGATGCGCTCAACGACCGCCGTGGCCGGAAAGCTGAGCCGTTCGGCGGTGGCGCAGGCCAGCGGCCCCAGCCGGTCCGCGGGTTCCTGGAGCACGCGCATCAGCAAATCGCCAAAGGCCCGTGCATAGCGTTCCAGCGTCGCGGAGCGATGGGTTAAGCGCAGGTGGCTCAACAGCGCCGTATCCGTTACTGCCCGGTCGCCCTGGCCCAGGGTGGCGAACAGGACAGGTGGCAACCCGACCAGCCCACCGATTGAGGCCGTGTCATGCCCTTCCGCCCCGGCGCAGCGGTCCGGCGGAAGGCCTTGGGCGTAGCGCGCGAAGAAATCCTGATGGTAGGACTCGGCGTAGGTGTCGTTGTGGCTCTCCGGCGCGGTCATAAAGGCGATGTAGTCGCGCAGGAAGTCCGCCGGCGCGTAATGACCGGCGGCGTTGATGGCGCGGATCAGCACCCGGACGCACAGCAGGTTCAGGGTGTTGTCGCCCGGTCGCAGTCCGTGATGGTAGTGCCGGTGAGGCTGGCTCCACCGGGCCTTTTTGCCTTTAAGGATAACGCCGCCGACGATATCCTCCGTCTGATCGCCGCGTCCGGCGCGCCCGGTGCTGGCTCGGGCCATGATCGAGTTGGGGTGATGTTCTTTCGGCGCCTGGTAATCGCGGATCATGCCGTAATCGCGCTGCAAGGCCGCGATGTCGTAGTACCAGTGCGCCGGCATCGCCAGGGCATCGCCGACGAACATTCCCCACAACGCGCCCCGGAGGCGATCAGCAAGCGTCAAAGCAGACATGGTTTGGCCTCATCATGCGCTCGTTCACCCGAGCGGTGGTTATCCCGTGTAAAATAGGATTACGGTCCAGTCGTATTGACGGGCGTAAGCGGGGCAATGTTCACCCCGGTGGGAGACGAAGCATGGAATCCTTATCCGTTGCCAGCATCATGGCTTGGCATCAACAGAATCTGGATATGCAGGTCGGCATCAGCGTCCTGAAAAAGTCGATGGATGTGCAGGCGGAGAGCGCCTTGTTCTTGTTGGAAAGCGTCGTCGCCCCGGCAGCGGCGGTTTCCACACCGGCGCCCGTGGTTGATGGTTCATTAGGGCAGAATATCGACGTGCAGGTTTAAGCCAGGATTGACGCGAGTCAGCGTATAACCGTCAGCGCCGTGAACCGGACTCCGTTCGATCAGCAAACCGTGATGGAAGGATCGCCATGCGCGTGAATGAATTTCGCCGCCAGGCGGCCAAGATGGATCAGCACATGCAGCAGCTGGCGGCCCAAGGGGTTCACGATGCGCCGGCCATCCTGCATCGCATGATGGGCTACGCGCCCGAGCTGCACCGGATTTGGGTCGGGACCACCGACGAGCAACTCCTGGCGCTGTCCCATGAATTCCCCGGTTTCTACCGCTATGCCCACATCATGGAAGAGGCGTTTGAAGCCGAACGCCAGAAGGCCGCGCGGCCCTATGACGACCTGGCCCCGCTTTCCGAACCGTACCAACAACAGGGGGCGGACTTGCTGACCACGGCGGCCACCCTGG
>DAOTGT010000247.1:0-4431 GCA_035447285.1 Candidatus Competibacter sp. | reverse complement strand
GAAGGCTATCTGGAGGAAATCGAGCGGACAGCGATCCTGCGGGCTTTGGAATCGACTCGTTACAACAAGACCGCCGCCGCCGAAAAGCTGGGTATCAGCTTCCGGGCGCTACGCTACCGGCTGAAGAAGCTGGGACTGGAATAGCCGGCTGGCGGTCGTTCGGATCGGCCGCCCCGGTCCGTCGCCACAAAAAAGCCCGGCTTTGCCGCCGGGCTTCGCCAAACAAACCGCTCGGGTCGCCGCTCAAGCCTGAACTTTGGCGAACGCCTCGATCACCTCCGGCGGCGCCTGAATCAGCTCGATCAGCACACCCTCGCCACTCAGCGGCGTGGCATCGTTGCCCTTGGGGTGCAGGAAGCAAACATCGTAACCGGCCGCGCCCTTGCGGATACCGCCAGGCGTGAAGCGCATTCCCTGGGCGGTCAGCCATTCCACCGCCGCGGCCAGATCGCTGATCCACAACCCGATGTGGTTGAGCTGCGGCTCATGCACCTTGGGCGCCTTGCCTGGGTCGATCGGCTGCATCAGATCCACTTCCACCTTGAACGGACCTGAACCGATGGCGGCAATATCCTCGTCCACGTTCTCCCGCTCGCTGCGGAAGTTACCGGTCAGGGTCAGGCCCAAGGTATCCACCCACAGCCGGCTCAACTTACTCTTATCCAGCCCGCCGATGGCGATTTGCTGGATGCCCAGAACTTTAAACGGTCTATCGGACACAAGGAGCTCCTCAGTGATTGGGGTTCGAATTGGGAAGGCATTAAGATAACAGACCTTTCCAGTATGTCATTCCGCCTTGCGATTGCAACCGTGGTCCATTGATTTCCCAACCAGCCCCACGCCGGGAATCGGCGAAATCTTCGGTTATACTTCATCGGTATCGCCAACCCATCGCGTTATCGGTTTCACCTTGGAGGATGTGCATGTCAAACCCACAAACCGCGGATCTGCCCGCTCCCACTTTCGACGAGTTCGCCCCCACGCCTTACGAGGAATGGCGGAAAATCGTCGACAAATTCCTTAAGGGCGCGCCGTTCGAGAAACGACTGGTCACCAAAACCTACGAAAACATCGACCTGCAACCCATGTACCGGCAGGAGGATATTGCCGGACTGCCGCAGATCGACGGCCTGCCCGGTTTTGCCCCCTACGTGCGCGGCGCGGCTCCGCTGGGCTATGTCGCCGCCAGTTGGGATGTCGCTCAGGAAATCGCCTGCGGAACGCCAGCCGCTTTCAACGCGGCCTTGCGCGCCGACTTGGCGCGTGGCCAAAACGCCGTCAACCTGGTACTCGACCGCCCGACGCTGGCCGGTATCGATGCCGATCAAGCCGAAGCCGATGATGTAGGAAAAGGCGGCCTGTCCATCTCCAGCGTCGAAGATCTCGCGCAGGCATTGGATGGTGTCGATCTCGAAAACACGCCCCTTTTCATTCAGGCCAGCACCAGCGCGCTGACCTTCACCGCGCTGCTGGCGGCGCTGGTGAAAAAACAGGGCAAGTCGCTCGCCAAGGTACGCGGCGCCATCGGCATGGACCCCTTGGGCCAATTGGCCCGCGATGGTCGGCTGCCCCGCGATCTGGACGGCATCCACGACGTGATGGCGCAACTCACCGCCTGGGCCAAGGCTAATGCGCCCCAGTTGCAGACGATCACCGTGCAGGGCAGCCCCTATCATAACGGCGGCGCCAGCACCACGCAGGAGCTGGCCTTCGCGCTGGCCACCGCCGTCGAATATCTGCGCGCCATGCAGGCTCGCGGACTGAGCGTGGACGACGCCGCGCCGCGCTTCCGCTTCGCCTTGTCGATCGGCTCCAACTTCTTCATGGAAATCGCCCGACTGCGCGCCGCACGGCTGCTATGGGCCAAGATCGTCCAGGCGTTCGGTGGCAATGCCGAATCGCAGAAGATGCGCATTCATGCCCGCACCTCGGCCTGGAACCAGACCGTTTACGACCCGCACGTCAATCTGTTGCGCGGCACCACCGAAGCGTTCTCAGCGGTGGTCGGCGGTTGCGACAGTCTGCACATCTCGCCTTTCGATGAATTGGTGCGTGTCCCGGACGACTTCTCCCGGCGCGTCGCCCGTAACACCCATACCGTGCTGAGCGAAGAAACCCATATCACTCACACCGTCGATCCGGCGGGTGGCTCCTGGTATGTGGAAACCCTGACCGATGCGGTGGCCCGCCAGACCTGGGCGATCTTCCAGGAGGTCGAGAAACAGGGTGGCATGACGAAAACACTGCTAGCCGGCTGGCCGCAATCCCAAATTGCCGACACCGCCGCCAAGCGCGCCGCCAACATCGCCAAGCGCAAGGACATTTTCGTCGGCACCAATATGTATCCGAACATGAAGGAAACTCGGATCGAGCCGGCATCGGTGGATGCATGGGCGGTTCAGACGGAACGAACCGCGTCGATCAACCAGTTTCGGGCGACGGCCAATGCGGATCAGAAGCAGGCGGCCCTGGACGCGCTCGCCAAGGCGGGGGCCAACAGCGTCGATGCCGCGATTCAGGCCGCGCTGACTGGGGCGAGCTTGGGTGAAATCGCCCAAGCCGCACGCACCGGCGCCAAGGCCGGCCCCACCACCAACCCCGTCCACGCCCATCGCGGCGCGCAAGCCTTCGAGGCGTTACGGCAGGCGGCGGAAACCTATGTCGCCCGTATCGGCCAGCGACCGCTGGTCTTTCTCGCCACCATGGGGCCGCTGACCCAGCACAAGGGCCGCGCCGATTTCTCGACCGCGTTCCTGGGCGTGGGCGGCTTCGAAACGATTTACCCATCCGGTTTCAGCACCCCCGAAGAAGCGGCGGACGCAGCGTTGGCGTCGGGCGCCAAGGCCGTGGTGATCTGCTCCACCGACCCGACTTATCCCGACATCGTTCCGCCGCTGGCGCAGAAACTCAAGCAGGCCAGCCCGGATCTCACCGTATTGCTGGCCGGCTATCCAGCCGATCACGTCGAGGCCTTCAAGACCGCCGGCGTCGATGATTTCATTCACCTGAATGCCAATTGCCTGGCGCTGTTGACCATGCTGCAAAAGAAAATGGGGGTCGCCCAATGAGCCAATCACCTGATTTCGCTTCCATGGCCTATGGCCTGGACTTCCCCAAGCCCAGTTTCGCCGAGTGGAAGGCGATGGTGGAAAAAACCACCGGTAAAACCCTGGAGCAACTGGTCTGGGCGACCATGGAGCAGATCGACGTCAATCCGCTCTACACCCAGGACGATATCAAGGATCTCAAGCACCTGGGCTACGCCGCCGGGGTACCACCCTTCCTGCGCGGCCCCTACCCGGCTATGTACGTCACCCAACCGTGGACGGTGCGCCAGTACGCCGGTTTCTCAACAGCGGAAGAGTCCAACGCTTTCTATCGTCGCAATCTGGCCGCCGGGCAAAAAGGTTTATCCATCGCCTTCGATCTGGCCACCCATCGCGGCTATGACTCCGACCACCAGCGCGTGGTCGGCGACGTCGGCAAGGCCGGCGTGGCGATTGATTCGCTGCTCGATATGGAAATCCTGTTCAGCGGCATCCCGCTCGATCAGATGTCGGTATCGATGACCATGAACGGCGCGGTGTTGCCGGTGCTGGCGTTCTACATTGTCGCCGCTGAAGAACAAGGCGTTTCCCACGAGAAGCTCACCGGCACCATTCAGAACGATATTCTGAAAGAGTACATGGTGCGCAATACCTATATCTATCCACCCGATCCGTCGATCCGCATCATCGGCGACATCTTCGCCTATACGTCCAAGGAGATGCCGAAGTTCAACAGCATCTCGATCTCTGGCTATCACATGCAGGAAGCGGGCGCGACGGCGGATCTGGAACTGGGCTACACGCTGGCGGACGGTCTGGAGTACGTGCGCACCGGCGTCAAGGCCGGCATGGACATCGACACCTTCGCGCCCCGGCTGTCGTTCTTCTGGGCCATCGGCATGAACTACTTCATGGAAGTGGCCAAGATGCGGGCCGGGCGGTTGCTGTGGGCCAAGATCATCAAGCAGTTCAATCCCAAGAACGACAAGTCGATGGCCTTGCGGACCCATAGCCAGACCTCGGGTTGGAGCTTGACCGAGCAAGACCCGTTCAACAATGTCGCCCGCACCTGCGTCGAGGCGCTGGCGGCGGCGCTGGGCCACACCCAATCCCTGCACACCAACGCCCTGGATGAAGCCATCGCGCTGCCAACCGACTTCTCGGCGCGCATCGCCCGCAACACCCAGCTTTACCTTCAGGATGAAACGGCGATCTGTAAGGTGCTGGACCCGTGGGGCGGCTCCTACTATGTCGAGGCGCTGACCAACGAGTTGATGAAGCGAGCCTGGGGTCACATTCAGGAAGTGGAGAGTCTGGGCGGCATGGCCAAGGCCATCGAGACTGGGCTGCCCAAGATGCGTATCGAGGAAGCGGCAGCACGGAA
>DAOTGT010000246.1:0-4499 GCA_035447285.1 Candidatus Competibacter sp. | reverse complement strand
GGCGACCGTGCCGTACACTTCCAGCCCGATCACGCCCGCCAGATCCTCCCCCGCGTCGCAAGCCCAGAGGTCGTCAAGATGCGCGGCCGTCAGATCAGCGATCGGCAGGCCGGCGGTGGTCAGCAGGGCGCGAACGGCGGCGGGATCGAGGCAGGCGTGGATCGGCGGGAGCACGGCGCTCAGGGCTTGGCACGCACGATCACCGCCGCGATGCGGGGGATCGCGATGATCGCGTCGTAAAACTCCTTGCCGCTCAGTTCGCTCAACTGCACCAGGGAACCGTTCACCGCCTTGACCGTGCCGCTGAGTTCCTCGCCGGAACCCAGGCGGATCGTGACTTTCTTGCCCTGCTGGGCGCTCAGGAGGCTTTCGAGGGTGTCGGCGGTGCCGAGCGCGAAAGGTTCGGCGATGGCCAGCGGCGTGGCGGTCATCAGTCCGCCCAGCAAGGCGGCTAGCAACAGGGGGGGTTCACGGTTGGGTTCCTCGTGCTAGGTAAAAGGGAGGCGCTGGCGGCGGTTCAGTGTAGCTGGCGATCGGCGGCGCCCGGCGCGTGTTCGAGGCTGTCGATCAGCACCGCGACGGCATAGGCTACATCACCGCCGACGAACGGGGCGCTCAGCACCCAATCGGCGAGGGCGCGCAACCGTTCGGGAAGCCGTTCCAGTCACTGTTCTCGGGTCTCGTAAGGGATGCCTTGGCGGTGGGCATGGGCCAGCGCCACCAGAGTCTCGGTAGTGGGGGATTCGGTGGCGTCGGCCAGGCCGTTGCGATAGTCTATTGAATCGGACCGACTCAAGACCCCGCCGAGTGGGGGATTCGGTGGCGTCGGCCAGGCCGTTGCGATAGTGGGTGGAGTTTTCTGACATGATGGGGTTTCCAGGACAGTCGGCTTTAACGATTACCGGATTTTCCTTGGGCATGAAAGCCCCTATCCATCGCCATCTTGTCGAAACCGCCCGAGGTCTGTCCGTCGACCTGGCCGAGGGCATCGCGGCAGCCGGACCGCTGGCGTTGCCGGAACCGGACGCGCGGGGATTGGGCGTGTTCCTGGCTCGGGCCGTGATCGGCCAGCAACTGTCGGTGAAGGCAGCCCGCCGGATCTGGGGACGGGTCGAGGAGGCCGCCCACGCGCATGGGGATCACCTGCTGGCCTTCTGGACCGAGGAACACGCCCCGATCCTGAAGACGTGCGGGGTGTCCGGTCCCAAGGTCCAAACGCTGCTGGCGTTGAACGCGGCCGAAGCGCGAGGCGACTTGTGCCCAACTCGCCTGCGCGCCCTCACCCCCGAGGCCCGTACCGCGCACTTGTGCCGGATTCGGGGCATCGGGCCGTGGACCGGCGACATGGCCGCGATCTTCTATTTTCAGGAACCGGATATCTGGCCGGATCGGGATGCCGCCGCCAACAAAGCCTTCCGTCGATTGCTCCGCGAGGGGCAGTCTCTGACGGAAGCCGCCGCCCGGTTCGCCCCCTACCGCTCGTTTCTGGCGCTGCATCTGTGGCGGTGGGTGGATGGGGCGCTCTGAAGGCCGGCCGTCGGAATTTGAGAAGCCTGGACAAGGGTCTTCGCTTTCGATTGATCCTTGGTGTGACTCCGTATTCCCCGCCCCCATGGCGACTGTCTTGACGGTCAAGGGTACAGGTCGGTCGTCCGTGGTTTAGATCGCGCCGTGGCACCTGGGGTCAGTCGAGGAGAGTGACGATGACCACGATCTACCTTGAACGGCGGGAGCCGGCTCGCAACCTCCAGCGGTTCTACGCCATCGCCGTGACCCAAACCCTGTCCGGCGGCTGGGCGCTGGTGCGGGAGAGGTGGTTCATTCAAGACCGAATCTGCCGTTATTGAAGCAGGCGCGAAGATTCGCGGGAAAAATAAAAGCGTGGCTATCGCGTCATTGGTGGAGCAAGGCAGGGGGCTACGCGATAACCGACATTGCGGAAAATTGCCGGATGTTCCTGTTTGTGACATAACTATATTATTTATACTGTTTATTAGCACTTTTTTTACTCGTAACGAAATTGCTCAGGAGGGGTGGGTAGTCTCTTGAATTTTACTAGCAATGCGCTGGGAATTTATTTGCCGAAAAAATATCAAACCTTTCAATGCGTGCCATCCCTTAAATACGCAGTAACGGAGAAACGTTGTATGAACAGCATCCTTATGGAGTAACTCTGTGAAAACACAAATTATTTTCTCGACCTGCGCATTGATCATCGGTTTATCCGGTGCCCCCTCGGCGATCGCGGAATCCTTTAACGATGAGGGCTTGAATTTGGCGATGGATAGTCCATCGTCGATGTCCATCACGCCTATGCAATCCCAGGCCCTACCGCCGGCTGGCTCATTTGCCAGTTCCTGGGGCAGTGGGAAAACACCAACCCAATATGAGGGACGTATATCGTCCGAGACCCGCTCTGGCATCGTGGCGCGCTGCACTCTGGAACCACCCAAAATCGGATTTAATCAGGATAACCACTTCCAAACTTGCTGATTGCTAAGCATCAGCTCACGAGTAGACAGGCCGAGGAACTTGTTCTTCGACCTAGGGGTAGTGGATTGTCGTGGAAAAAGACAGTACCGACATCCAAGCTCACGATCAAAATAGTCTCAAAGGAGTTAGTAAGATGCGTATGCTACTTACGGCGACCATTCCACACGAGCCATTTAATTCAATGGTCCACAATGGAACAGCAGGGGCTGTTATTGGGAATATTCTTGAGGAGCTGAAGCCAGAATCCGCGTATTTTACCGAGGAGCACGGCATGCGCTGCGCTGTCTTTGTGGTCGAGGTGGCAGATCAGTCTCAGATTCCCAAGTTTGCCGAGCCGTTTTTTCTGAGCTTCCATGCTGATTGTCGCTTTCGGATCGCAATGACGCCAGAAGATCTTGATCGCGCTGGTCTTGATGAACTTGGACAGAAGTGGAAGTAGCAAGGTTTATCTCGTTCTTGGTTGGCCCGACACCGAAGCCCGGCGGATGCGGGCCGAGCTGGCGGGTGGAGATCATCCGGGAGCCGCGGGCGCGCAAGCTTTCGCAACGGCGGGCCGCCGAAATCACCGGATTGGCGGTGATGTAACCGGATGGTGTTTGAGTCCAAGGACGCTGCACGGCTTTATCATGCAGCGTCCCTCTGCAACGAGCGGTCAGGCCGCTGAACGGACACGCGGGCATGTCAATGCCACTATTGAACCGCCCCGACTTTCCTGGAGGCTCCAACTTTTGAGAGGATGGGGCCATGAAGACATCGACAAGTTTTTCACCGGAAGTCAGGGAGCGAGTCGTTCGCATGGTGCGGGAGCATCAAGGTGAGCATGAATCGCAATGGGCAGCCATTGGTTCCATTGCCACCAAGATCGGCTGCACGGCCGAAACGCTACGGCGCTGGGTACGGCAGGCCGAGCGGGATAGCGGCGAGCGGGAGGGGGTGACGACCGTCGATCGGGAGCGGATCAAGGCGTTGGAGCAAGAGGTGCGGGAACTGCGCCAGGCCAACGAGATTCTGCGCAAGGCATCGGCTTATTTTGCCCAGGCGGAGCTCGACCGCCCGTTCAAGCGATGAACGCGTTCGTCGACGCGCACCGCGCCGTCCATGGGGTCGAGCCGATCTGCAAAGTGTTGCGGATCGCCCCGTCGACATACTACCTGCACGCGGCCCGCCAGACTGATCCTGGTCGAAGGTCGGCCCGAGCCCTGCTCGACGAGCGCCTATGCGAGCAAATCCGGCGGGTCTGGGAAGACAACTTCCAGGTCTACGGCGCGGACAAGGTCTGGCGCCAGTTACGGCGTGAGGGTGTGGAGGCGGCTCGCTGCACGGTGGAGCGGTTGATGCGGCGACTCGGCCTGAAAGGCGCACGGCGGGGCAAGCCGGTCAAAACCACGGTCAGCGACCGGGACACCCCTTGTCCGCCGGATCGGGTTAACCGCCGGTTCACGGCGGATCGTCCCAATACGCTGTAGGTGGCCGATTTCACGTATGTTTCAACCGGGCAGGGCTTCGTCTACGTCGCCTTCGTCATCGACGTATTTGCCCGGTATATCGTCGGCTGGAAGGTGTCCCGCTCCGCCCGCACCGACTTCGTGCTGGACGCGCTGGAGCAGGCTTTGCACGCGCGCCAGCCTTTCCACCAGGGCAGCTTGATCCACCATAGCGACCACGGGGTGCAATACGTGTCGATCCGCTATACCGAGCGCCTGACCGACGCCGGGGTCGAACCCTCGGTGGGCAGCGTGGGGGACTCCTACGATAATGCCCTCGCCGAAACCATCAATGGGCTGTACAAGGCCGAGTTGATCCATCGACAATCCTGGAAGAGTCTGGAGGCGGTGGAATGGGCAACCCTGGTCTGGATCGACTGGTTTAACCATCGTAGGCTACTGGAACCGATTGGCTACCTTCCGCCCGCCGAGGCCGAAGCGGCCTATTACCGCCGAGTTACCGAGCCCGCAATGGTGACGTGACTCACACCAATAAGCCTCCGGAATTACCGGGGCGGTTCA
>DAOTGT010000245.1:0-4499 GCA_035447285.1 Candidatus Competibacter sp. | reverse complement strand
GAATCGGAAGGCCGCTTAATGAACCGGGTGTCCACAAGAAGATGGCAAGATCAGAACATGGCCAGAATCCGTCCAACGGATTCTGGTGAATCGGGCCTTGGCCGGACAACATCCAGAGAACCCGGCCCAATTGATTGAATGGCTGGAAGCGGTTGCCCGAGGCTGGAATGCGCATCCAACCCCCTTTGTTTGCGGCGGTAAGCGGGCGCTTCGCCGCCAACGGGCGCGAGAACGATGCTATATCGCCAGTGGTTCTGGAGCCACCTCTTTTTACTTTAAATAATCATATTATAGTCAGTATATTGAAGGTTGGCTGGGCTTTGTTGCATAAATCAGTAACCCATTGATTAGGAATCATATTTTTCATGAGTAGTATTCTTAAATACTTATAATTATCAATTTGTTATCATTATTAATGAAGACCTTCAGTATCTTCCATCCTGGGTACCTGGGTACCTGGGTACTGTAGGCCCGTGAGGGTCCATCTCTCCCGCAGTCACCAACATCAACCGTTTGGGACTAACGGGGCGCGAGTTGAGCGACACCCGCGCGTGGGTGGAGCGCACATAGTGCGCGATACCCCAAGCGGGCGTAGCGGCGAAGCCGTGTCGCTCGAACGAGGGTTCGACGGCGCTCGCGCCGAGAACCCGAAGTTCGACAACTCGCGCCCCGTTCGTCGGCGCGAAGCGCCGACGAACCCGGGTTCAGCCCTCACAGGGTGGGAGGCGTCCATTCCATTTGCCCTGGTTGGCATATCCGGTGCTACGCCGGTGCTACGCTGCAGAGAAATCTGGAGATACGCGCATTAACCTCAAGTAACCCTAACCGATTGAATCGTTAGGATTTCATAAACGTGCAGTAATTTCAAGAAAAGCCAGTAAAACCGTTGCTCTCTTAAGTTTCCCTTAAGTTTAATCCGACAAGCTATGCGCCACACCTTGAGTGTACCGGTCCTTCCGCAAGCCTGCGGAATCGGTTGAAGACCCATGTCATTGCTCATTGGAGGTGCTATGAATATTCGAAAAACGTTCTTGGCCGTCACCGGTGCCGCTTTCGTTTCCTTGTCGATCGCCGCATTGGCGGCGGTAGGCCATGGGACCGACGCAAACTCGCTGATTCGGCTGTCGGAAGAGGGTTCCAAAGCGGCTCAAAGTCTCCTGCTGGCTCGTATCGCCATTTTCGACGGGCAAACCCAGGACGCGGTGAAACTGGTCGATCAGGCGAAAACGGCCCTGGCCACCGCCGCCAAGGATGCGGATAAACTGGCGATCAAGTCGCGGAAAACCGATGCGGGTCCCATGATCCCCATCGATGCCCGGCTGACCATATCCGACGATTTTGCCCTTGACCCCAAAAAGCAGGAGCAGATGCAGAAGCTCAACGAGCATCTCAAGAAGGGCGAAGCCAAGAAAGCGATCGAAGTGCTGGGTCCAGCGGACGAAAGCGTGACCCTGACCACTTTATTCATGCCGCTTGAAGCAACTTCCAAGGCAATCGACGATGCCTCGACGCTGTTGGGTGAAAGCAAGTACTACGAAGCCAACCTGGCGTTGAAGAAGGCCGAGGACAGCTGGGTGAGCGAATCGCAAAGCTTCGTGGAATACCTGGCGGCACTACCGAAGCCGGAAAAATCGGCGGATGCGCCAAAATCGGAGAAATCGGCAAATGCGCCGAAGCCGGAAAAATCAGCGGATGCGCCAAAATCGGAGAAATGAGCAATTGTGCCTCATCCATGACATTTTTTGATGATGGATAACGGTTTGGTGGGCGGCGGCGACGCCCACCATGTTTATCGGCACCTATCTCCAGCAATCTCTCCATTTTCTCCCTCGTGGAATGCACGTCACGCCTCGCGCAGGGTTCCCCGACTAACGCTTTCGCCATCTTCGGAACGCAGCGTCCAGAACGACAACGATGACAGGATGGTCAGGCCCCCCAGGGTCAGGAAGGCGTGGTGCAGTGCCTGGGTGACCGCCACGCGATCGGTTTGAGGCAAATCACCCAGATACCAGGCGGCCACCAGCGACCCGCAAGCCAAACCGCAGCTCATCGACAGCTGTTGCAGCGAGCTGGCGATGGTGCTGGCCATGCTCGAATCGGACGTGTCGATGTCAGCGTAAGCCATCGAATTCATGCTGGAAAATTGCAGCGAGTTGAAAAAACCCTGCGCCAGTCCCAGGAGCACGATCAGCAGGACCGGCGTCCCCTCGTTCACCCGTGCAAAGAGGCTGATGGTAAGTCCGATCATGACCGTATTCACGATCAATACCTGCCGATACCCGTAACGCCTCAGTACCCATGCGGAGATGAGTTTCATGCCCATGGCGGCGGCGGCGGTGGGCATCATCAATAGGCCCGACTGCCAGGCGGGCAGGCCCAGACCCAGTTGATAGAGCAAGGGCAGCAGAAACGGCAGCCCACCCATGCCCAGCCGGGTGATGAAGCCGCCGACGACCGAAACCCGGAAGGTACGTACCCGAAACAATGCGAGGCGCAGCAAAGGATAAGGCGCCTGGCGGGCATGCCAACCGTAGGCGACCAGCAGACCGATGGACAACAGGAACAGCACAGCCACCGAAGCCGGGTCGATGTTGTGCTCGCCAAAGATTTCCAACAGCCAGGATAGCAACGCGGTGCCGGTGCCGAACAAGAGCAGACCGATCAGATCCAGGGGGCGCGGCGCATCACCGCGATAATCCGGCATGTAGCGATGCACCAGCAGTAGCGCCATCAGGCCCACCGGTACATTGACGAAGAAGATTTCGCGCCACGACAACCAATGGACGATGAGGCCGCCCACCGTGGGACCAAGCAAGGGCCCGATCAATGCGGGGATGATGACGAAGTTCATCGCCATCAGCAGTTCCGATTTGTGAAAAGTGCGAATGATCGTGAGTCGGCCCACCGGCATCATCATCGCCGCGCCGATACCCTGCAGCACGCGCGCGACCACCAGCATTGGGGCATTGACGGCCAGACCGCACAGAATCGAGGAAGCCGTGAAGACCGCCACCGCGACGCCAAATACCTGTCGAGTGCCGAATCGATCCGCCATCCAGCCACTGACTGGAATGCCGACGGCCAGGCTCAGGATGTAGCTGGTCACGACGGCTTTCAGACTCAGCGGCGTCACTTGCAGACTCGCCGCCATCGCCGGAATCGCGGTGTTGACGATGGTGGAGTCGAGTTGCTCCATGAATAGGGCGGTCGCGACGACCCAAGGCAGATAACGTTTAACGATGGAAGGGTCCATGGATTTTCCAATAACGGGCGCGCTGATACCGCCCATCGGTCGTGCGTCGGGCGGGTGATCTTGGGATGGACAATCTCAACACCCATGTGTTGCGCCGGTCGGCATCGACGCTGGATAGTTGGCGGAACGCTTGAACATCGTGGCCCAGCGCACCGGTACTGGCGAACCGCCCGAAAACCGCCGGCGGGTGGCGCTGGTGGTCACGGTGGATGGAGAGAATCATGGCAAAAGTGACCGATTGATGGCAGACGGAATTGGCGCATCGGTTGGCGCCTCTAAGCGAGCAAGAACTTCGCGCCGCGATCGGAGCACTGGAATGTTTGGCAAGCTGTCTGTTGTGAGCAAGCTGTTGCGCTTGACTTCGATTTGGGCCGTTCGACTCGGCCCTGGCCATTTGATGATGCTGAGTACCGTGGTGTTGGCGGTGGTCGCCGAGGTTACCGGAGGGCGGGTGAGAGGCGAGGCGCGCTGGCTGGTTTCCTGGGACGCCGGAGTGCTGGCTTATCTGGCTCTGTCGTGGCTTATCGTGGTCTTACTGGATTCGGCAAGAACCCGGCGCCGAGCCTTACGCAAGACGCCGGCCGGTCTTGCGCTCTTTTGGGTCGTGCTGGTCGCGGCCTGTGCCAGCGCGGCGGCGGGGGTCATGATGATCCATCAACCCCTTTACGACAGTGCCTTGTCCCGCGGCTGGCATGTCGGGTTGGCGCTCGTGACCGTGGCTTGCGCGTGGATGGTGCTGCATACCGACTTCGGTTTTCGTTACGCCGCCCGCTACTACCGCAACGGGCGTGACGGCGATCGTGGCCTGCGTTTTCACGCGCACTCGCCCCCCGATTATCTCGACTTCATGCTGTTCGCTTTTTTTATCGGCATGACCAGCAGCGTATCCGACGTCGGAATCCGTTCTCGCGACATGCGATGGATGACGATGCTGCACGGGATCATTTCGTTCGTGTTCAACCTGCTCATTCTCTCCATCTGCATCAACCTGATCGCGGGTTCCCTGGAGGTTTCGAACACTGCCCGGATCGGTGGCGTTCTCCACCTGTCTTGAGATCGAGTCCATGGGTGGTTCACAACAGATCACCAAAAGGTACTGTCAAGTTGAACGCGGCCAGCGAAGTCGGTAGGCTTCGTGGCCATGAACGACACCAAGAATCCCTATACCGGCTACCGCTACCCCGCTGAGATCATTATAGTAATTCCGTATAATTTCCATAACAATTCTTGAGAATACAGAGGTTCA
>DAOTGT010000244.1:0-4499 GCA_035447285.1 Candidatus Competibacter sp. | reverse complement strand
GATTGCTGGAGCGTGAGGCGTTCCTCCATTAGCCGTTTGGGCGGCGTTGCGCCGTCCGGGAATTCCAACGCCACACACGCCACAAGGTAGGCTGTTCTTGGCCAGCTTCGCCAGTACCCGCCCCTAGTTGTTGGCGGAGCTGGGCCAACCACGCCACCGCGGTTTCCGCCAACAACTAGGGGCGGGTACTGGCGGCTGGCCGGTGAGCCTACCGTGTCCCTTGTGAGAAGTAGCGGTTTGCGCCTCACGCTCCAGCAATCCTTACGCTCGGTCTGGAAAACGGCATGAGCGAGACACCCCCCACCTGGGAAGACATCGCCCAAGTCGGCGATATCGAACGCTGGGTCGTCGCCCGGCTACGACAATTGGGCCTCTTGGACGAGGCAACCGATCCCGCCAAGCTGAGCGGCGCCGCCCTCCACCAATACAAAGCGCGACGAGAAGAAGAGCGGCGCGTCCGCAAACAGTTGCGCCAGCAAGGGTGGGCAGCATATCGAAAAGCCCACTTGGTCCATCTCGGCGCGGACGTGTTTCATCACGACACGCCAGACCAAGACCGCTACGACCTGCCCGATCCCGAAACCCGGCGCGAAACCAATGCCTTGCCGGAGATCAAGGACGCTCAAGCCCTCGCCAAGGCGCTCGATTTGTCCATTCCCCGTTTGCGTTGGCTGGCGTTCCACCGCGAAGTGGACAGCGGCAGCCACTATCAATATTGGACCATCCCCAAGCGCGACGGCGGCGCCCGCCTGATCAGCGCGCCCAAGCCGATGCTGAAAAAGACTCAACGCTGGATCTTGCGCCAGATCGCCGAACGCCTGCCGGTACATGGCGCCGCGCACGGCTTCCTACCCGGACGCAGCATCTTCAGCAATGCCGCCGTCCACGCCGGCGCACACACCATCGTCAAACTCGACATCCGCCATTTCTATCCCACCGTGACTTGGCGGCGGGTCAAGGGCCTATTCCGCAAGGGCGGCTACGGCGAACAGGTCGCCACCGTGCTGGCCCTGCTCTGTACCGAAGCGCCGCGTGAACTGCTGCCACTCGACGGCCAGCATGTCCATGTCGCCAGCGGGCCGCGCGCCCTGCCGCAAGGTGCGCCGACCAGTCCCGCCCTCAGCAACACCGTTTGCCTGCGGTTGGATTGCCGCCTGTCCGGCCTGAGCCAAAAACTGGGATTCCGCTACACCCGTTACGCCGACGATCTGACCTTTTCCTGGCACGAGGCAGAACCACCGCCGCTGGGTCGCTTGTTGCGTTGCGTTCACCTGATTCTCAAGGCGGAAGGCTTCGTCCCGCACCCGGAAAAAACCCGAATTCTGCGCCGAGGCCGCCGGCAAACCGTGACGGGTCTGGTCGTCAACGAAGCACCGACGGGCAGTCCGGCGCGAGTGCCGCGCGCCCAAGTTCGACGCCTGCGCGCCGCCCTGCACAATCGGTTGAACGGCAAACCCGGTAAGGAAGGTGAAAGTCTGGCGCAACTGCGGGGCTGGGTCGCCTTTCTGCACATGACCGACCCGGAGCGGGCCAAACCGTTTCTGGCGCAACTCAAACAACTGGAGGAGCGTGGCACGGATGAGTGAGTGGCAAGTTTCCCTGATCTTTCAGGACAGCAAATCCAACAAGTTCTGGCGTGCGCGCTGCATCGGCAACAACCTGGAAGTCAATTTCGGCCGGATCGGCAGCCAAGGACAAAGCCAGGCCAAACGCTACGATTCGCCAGAAGATGCGACGCGGGAACTGGAAAAACAGGCGCGGGAAAAATACAAGAAAGGCTACGTGGACGGCGACGGCGGCCCGAGCGAAACAGCCACGTCATCCGCATCCACCGAACCTGCGTCCACGCCCCCCGCCGCCTCGCAATGCACGCTGGTTCTGATGTTGGGCGAACGCCGCCTGGAGCTGCGCCTGAGCGTGGAAGGCAACGCGCTGCACACTCACGGCGTGGAACACTACCCCGACGCCTCCGCCGCCGAAGCCGCCTTTGCCCAAGTCCGGGCGGCCTTGGAAGCCGAAGGCTACCGGCCTCAATAGGCGATGCTCATGGCCGACGACCGCTCCATCCTATTCGCTGATCTGGAATACGCTGCCGCCCGGCGCGATCCGCAATTCGTCCCGTGGGTTCTGGAATTTCTCGCTCAGCCCGATCCGCCCGCCGGTCAGCCGGAAGACCCGCCGGACGACTATCAGACCCAACCTTTGCCGCCCGATGCCTGGTCGCTGGATCGCTTGCGCCAAAGTCTGAACCCGCAAGCCTTGGCCGGCAAAACCGATGATGAACGTCAAGCGACGCGCACCGGCGCTTGGGCCGCGCTGCTGGCCTCGCCCAACCCGCCGCCGCGCCTGCGACTGGGCCAACTGTTGCTGGGTTTATACACGGCCGACGACGAGCCGGCTCGCGCCCTGCTATTGGAATTGATTCCCCAACTGCCGCCGAACGCCATCGGTTGGGGCATCTGGCAAGGCATCAAGGGCATTTACAAGCAGGCCGAACAGCGCCACGACCTCGCCATGCTGGGCGTTCTGTGCTATCGCCTGGACGACCAAGCCAAACTGGGCGAAGGGGACATTTCGCGCGGCACCTGGTTGTACATGCGTCGTCGCGCTTGGCGCTATCTGCGGCAACTCGGTCAAGTCCTGCCGGAGTTGTTTCCGGTGTACGCTGGCCAGGTCTTGCGTCACTACCCGCCTCAGTGCAACTTCCGCCACTGCTGGATCGCCAACCAGATCTGGCGGCACAAGGATCTGATCGGTGCCACTGACCAGGGCATCTTGGGGAGCGGCGGCCTACCGGCCAAAGACAAGCTTGACCGCCGCGCCTTCGACGATGCCTGGAAAATCAGTCCCGCGCCGCTGTTACGATTGCTGGAGGATGCCCAAAATTCACAAGTCTGCGAATTCGCCATTCGCGGACTGGAGCAGGACTTCAAGGACACCCTGCGCCACGTCGAACCGGCTTGGCTGGCCCGCCTCGGCGCCAAGCGGCTGGACATCGTGCACGACTTCATCATCAAACTGCTGCGCGACAACCCCGAGTTCCACCAATCGAAACTGAAGCAACTCGGCTTGCACGACATGGTGCTGGGATTGCTGTACAGCGGCAACAGTCCGGCCCGCCGCTACGCCATCGACTACGCCCGCGCCTACGCCACCGACCTGCCCGTCGCCGAACTGGTCAAGCTGGTGCGGGAAGGCGCACAGGATGCGCGGACCTTTGCCATCGCCCTGCTCGAACAACGGAAACCAGCCGAACTGGGCTTGCCGACCCTGCTCATGTTATTGACGGTGCCAGTCAGCGCCGCTCTCGCCAAGGGCAAATTACAGCAAGGTTTCCGGCCCCAGGACATCACCGCCGAACAGTTCGTCGAAGTGGCCCTCGCCCCTTCCGGTTCGCAAAACGCCACTGTCGAACGTCAAATACAACACATCATGGGGCTTATTCAACAAGGCGTTCAAAATACCGATTTCGAGCGCATCCTCAATAATCTTTCCCAACGAGGGGGCGCTTCCGCTCTCGATGCCGTACTCGAATTCTATCGGGACGCCAAGGTTACGGTCCCCGCTGCTTACTACCGTCAGGTATTGGACGATCCGCGTTGTACCGCCATTGCCCGCCAGCGGGTGCTTAAAGCACTAGCGGGTTATTCGGGACGCGAGATCGGCTCGGATTGGATGCAGCAAGCCTTATTGAATCCTCATCTGAGCGATGCCGTGGCCGGCTGGTTGCGGCAGGGTAAATTCAAAGGCGAGGATTTGGATATCGAGTGGCTCAAGGGCCTCGCCATGCGTCCGGCGCTGCGCCCGCTCGCGCTCCAGTTGCTCGGCGATTCGGAGCTGGTCGCACCAAACCGCATCGGGCTGCCCTGGCTGCTGGCGATGGCGCGGCAGGCCGATTCGACCCTGCACGATTTCGCCCACCGCTATCTATTGGAATCCTTCCGGCCCGACGACTTCGCCAGCGGCGAGCGCAGCGGAATCGATCACCTGTGGGAACTGGCCTGCGGCCCTACCCAGCCGGAACCGGTGCGCCACTTCGCCGCCGCCTATCTCAAGGCCCATCATCCGAAAATCGGCCCCAGCGATCCCGAAACGCGCGCCTTCAATATCCAGCCCGGCCTGACCGCCGCCGATTATCCGTTGAGTCGGCTGCGCCCGCTGTTCGCCGATCAACGGCCCGATCTGCGCCGGCTGGCGGTCGCCATTGCGCGGGAGGAAATACGCGCCTGGAACGAGCCGGCCCTCCTCTATCGGCTGGCCGACAGCGAACACCGCGAACCGCGCGCCTTTGCCATCGAACAGTTGTTGCACTTGGGCGAAAGCTCGATGGAACCGGCCCTGCCGGTCGAATGGCTGTTGCCGGAACGGGTGTTTCAGTTGGCCGAAAGCCGCCACAAGATTACCCGCGAAACGGCGCTGACCCTGATCCGCCGTCATCAAGAGCAACTCGGCGATCCGGCGCGGCTGGCCTGGCTGATGGAAAGTCCGCACCGCGAGGT
>DAOTGT010000243.1:0-4543 GCA_035447285.1 Candidatus Competibacter sp. | reverse complement strand
CGCGCAGCGCCCGCACGTAAGCCAGCGCTCGCTGTTGGGCATGCCCGTCGTAGGCACGCCAAATCCCGTTCTCGACCTCGGCCACGCTGATCTGGGTGAAAGGCGCCGGCCGCCGGCCAGCCTCATCGACCCAGAACACGGGATGGGCGATGTCCAGCAACTGGTGAGTATCGAGGGTGACGCGAATGCCGTCGATGCGGTCGCGCAACCGCTCCAGCAAGTGCGCCAGACGTTCGGCGTCCGCCCCAGCGCCCGTTACCGGTAACGCCGCGTCCGGTGCGTCGCTAAAGTCGTTTTGCGGATCGACGATCAAGAATTCGAGGCGCATGAGAGTTCTCCTCGGCATCATTCAACAATGGCGACCAGCCCGTGATTCGTACTCTCTATTTATCGTTCCGACCGCCGCGCTCACCACGGAGTTGCATTTAGCCATTACGCGCCAATTAGTTTCAATAAACAACTAAGTAACTCAACCAGTCGAGAAGCGGGAAGGGTAGAGTCCACGGAAGTGGTGTAAATCAAGCAGGAGAGATGGGTGGCCATCGCGAACTCCGGTAAGGTGGAGATGACGAGTAACAATCGAAACCTGGGAGAGCTAACGATGGCCGACGACAGCATGACATTTTGGGACGTATTGGGACAGCAGGGGAGCGAGGATTTTCTGCGGAACCTGATGGAACGGGTGTTGGAGCAGTTGATGGACTTCGAGGTCACCAACGGGATTCAGGCGGGGCGGCACGAGCGGTCGGAAGCCCGCCAGACCTACCGGAATGGGTATCGGGAACGGCCGCTGCACACCTGGCTGGGCACGCTGGAGTTGCAGGTGCCGAAGCTGCGGCAAGGGAGTTATTTTCCGTCATTTTTGGAATCGCGCCGACTCACGGAACGGGCACTGACGGCGGTCATCCAGGAAGCGTGGATCGGCGGGATGTCGAGGCGCAAAGTCGACGAATTGGTTCAAGCGCTCGGCATGGCGGGCATCTCCAAGAACCAAGTGTCCGCCTTGTGCCGGGACATCGACGAGCGCGTGGAGTCGTTTCTGGAGCGGTCCCTGGAGGGCGAATGGCCTTATTTGTGGCTGGACGCCACCTATTTAAAAGTGCGCAAGGGCGGTCGGGTGGTGTCGGTCGCCGCGATAATCGCCAGCGGTGTCAACCAGGACGGGCGGCGGGAAATTCTCGGCTTGGGCCTGGGCGACTCAGAGGCCCAAGTCTCCTGGGTGGACTTCCTGCGCCGCTTGCGCCAGCGGGGCTTGGTGTCCAGTTGATCATTTCCGACGCCCACGAGGGCTTGAAAGCCGCGATCAGCCAAGTCTTTACGGCCAGTTGGCAGCGGTGCCGAGTGCATTTTCTGCGCAACCTGCTGGCCTGCGTGCCCAAGACCAGCCAGTCCTTGGTCGGCACCTTGGTCCGTCAGGTTTTTGTCCAGCCTGACGCCCAAAGCGCCCAAACCGCCTGGCGGCAGGTCGCCGATCAACTCCGCCCGCGCTTTCCCAAAGCCGCCGAGCTGATGGATCAGGCTGAGGCCGACGTGCTGGCGCATTTGCAGTTCCCAGCGGTGCACCGGCTAAAAATCCACTCGACCAACCCCCTGGAGTGGCGGCTGAACAAGGAAGTCAAACGACGCGCCCACGTCGTGGGGATCTTCCCCAACGAGGCCAGCATTCGCCGACTGATCGGTGCCGTGTTGATGGAGCAGAACGAAGAATGGCAACTGCAACACCGCTATCTGCCTCAGCACACCATGCTGGATACCTTAATCGAAACCAACCCCTTGGAGGCGCTGCCAGCGGTGTAAAACCCTCGGCCAAACCGGAGTTCACCCTCGCAATTTACACCATCTTGACGGACGCAACCCATGGCCCCCGGCCTAGCCCCGCCGGCGTGACTCACACCAAACAGTCGCCGAGATTCCCGGCACGGTTCACAAGGTGACGCATGAGGCGCGAGGTCAGGCGCGTTCGCGCGCCTGACCTCATCGCTTTCCATGCGCTTGTTGGCACCTGGCCACTCCAACGCCGCATCCGCGAATGGCCTCTTTCACCGCGGGAATCGTCGGGGGAGCAACGCTCAGGGATGTGACCCCGGAGCGAAGGATGTCCGCCACGGCCTCGGTTCGCGTGGCGAGTTCCCCACAGAGCGATAGCGGGAGATGCGGCGCTTCGTCACGAATAGTCCTGAGCAAGCGGAAGATGACTTTGTGAGTATCATCGAAATAGGCATCAACGGCTGCATTCTCCCGGTCGGCCGCAAACGTGTACTGCGTGAGATCGTTCGTGCCAACGCTGAGAAAGTCTGCGTGCTGAGCGATGTCACCTGCGGCGAGGGCCGCGGACGGGGTCTCGATCATGGCGCCAAGTTTGGGAATGGATGCAGTGCCGATCCGCGATGCGGCGTCTGTAAGAAACTGCCGCACCCCTAGCATATCGGACGGTAGCGTGACCATCGGGACGAGCACATGGAGATCCCAATCGGATGACAGGTTCAGCAATGCCTCCAATTGAGTTCTGAGGAGCTCAGGCCACTCCAACAGGAAGCGGACGCCTCGGCAACCCAGCGAGGGATTGGGCTCTCTACGCTGTTCCATGGAGGGCAGAGGCTTATCTGCCCCAACGTCAAGTAGCCTGACACAGACGGGTAGACCCTTGGCGGGCTGGAGTGTCTTCCGAAGCGCCTCGGCCAGTTCCCCGGCGTCCGGAGGGGCCTCGCGGGCCAAGTAGGCCAGCTCAATTCGATACAGACCGATGCCGTCGGCCCCGTTGTCGATCGCGGCCTGGGAGTCCTCCTCTGTTCCTACGTTCGCAAGCACGTGTATTGCTTGCCCATCCAGGGTGACCGCGGGCTCGTGGGTGTGAGACCGTGCTCGCTGGTCGGTTTCCTCCCGTTTTCTGCGTTTGGCCTCGAAACCGCGTTCCTGACGCAGCGTGGGATTGACGACCACCTCGCCCAGATCCGCGTCCACCAATGCCAGCAACCCGTGAGGGACGGCGTCCGCGGCTCGGGGAATACCGGACACGCAAGGGAGACCGATCTCGTGGGCAAAGAGAGCCGCGTGGGAAGTCGCGCCGCCAGCCTCAAGGATAGCGGCCGCGGCCCCGCGTCGCACCAGGCATACCGTATCCGACGGCAGCAGTCGAGTGGCCACCAATACGTTGCCGTGGGGCATGTCCTCTAGCGCATGAGCGCGCACGCCAGCGAGCGCGGCGACAACCCGTCGAGCCAAGTCTCTCACATCGTCGCCCTTTTGCCTGGCAACCTGGGCTTCCATTGATCTGAACCGACACTCCCAGCGGTGAAACACGGTGCGTACCGCGCTCCCCGCGCTGACTAACTCCTCTCTGATCTCCTTCTGTACCTCGGCCTTCAGGCTCGGGTCTTGGACCATGACGGCGTGCGCGTGAAAGATCTCCGAAAGTTCGGAATGGATCTCCTTCTCCACGCGGCCAGCGAGATTGCGCAGGTCGTCCGAGATCCTGACCAGGGCGCGTTCGAGACGCTCCAGTTCCTCTTCGACTTGGCAATCCGCAATGGCGTAGAACGCATCAAACTGCGTCAGATCATCCCGATAGACGAAGGTCTGGCCTTTGCCCAAGCCCGGAGAAAGCGGCTGTCCGGTCAGGGTCATCGTTGTCTTGCTGTCACTCATCTTCAAGTGCTCAACTGGGCAATCGCGTTTGGGGTGGCCGGGGCCGCCAAGATGCCGAGGAGGAGTTCAACCGATCGTCATCATTGAGGGCAGCGCGCATGTTGCGCTGGCGCGGGCGATCGCGTACCGGACCCCTGTGGCGCTATCGTCAAGGCCACCCGGCGGATCAGCGCGAGATTCTCCGCCGGGTGATCGCGTCGCGTCCACCACGTATCTTCCCTAATAGGACTTACGTGTCGGGTCCCGGATGATTGATAGGTCTTTTTTGAAAAAGTTCGGGTTTAACGCAGTAGTACTCCTTCAGTTTGTCGATCGGGGTGACATGCCCGAGATTTTTCTGAGGAATGTAGTGATTATAGAGATGCCGATACTGTTGCAAGGTCGTTTCCAAGTGGCGAGCGGAGATGAACGTGGTGCTTTTCAACACCTCGGCGATGCGACCGTTGAAGCGTTCGATCATCCCATTGGTTTGCGGATGCTTGGGCTTGATCAGTCGATGCTGGAGGCCGTGCGCGGTGCAGGTTTGATCGAAGCGGTGTTGGCCGGTGGGCTCGCGCTCACCGGTGGCGCAAAAGCGGTCGGTGAACTCTTTTCCATTGTCGGTCAGCACGGTGCGAATGCGAAACGGGGCCTTGGCCCGAAGGCGCTCCAAAAAGCCAGCGGCGGTGGCGGCGGACTTGTCGGGTTGGATCTCGAAATAGACCCAGCGGCTGGCGCGATCAATGGCGGCGATCAGATAGCGATGTTCGGCCTCGTCGGGCATTCGAGGCAGGTACTTCACATCCACATGCACGAACCCAGGCGCGTAGGCCTTGAAGGTCTTGGGCAATGGGGGCTGGCCGGCCGCCTCCGGCAACAGGTCCGCCAGCCGGGCCACGCCGTGGCGGCGCAGACAGCG
>DAOTGT010000242.1:0-4658 GCA_035447285.1 Candidatus Competibacter sp. | reverse complement strand
CATGACTACCGCAAATCCCATTGTTCTATCCAAATTCCGCGCCGCGCTCGATGCGCTGTACGGTGACCGGATCGAGCGCGTGGTTCTGTTTGGGTCACGAGCACGAGGCGACGCGCTCCCTGATTCCGACTATGACGTGGCCGTGTTTCTCAAAGACCTTGCCGACCGCTGGGCGGAGGCCGACAAAATCGCGATGATCGCCACGGATGTTTTGGATGAAACGGGCGAAGTCATTCACGCCATGCCGTACCGGGCGGGCTCGTATCGGGAGCGCACGCCGCTCATGCACGAGTTGAGACGGGAAGGACGCGACCTGTGACGCCGGAGGCTGACCGCTATCTCGAAAAAGCGCGCCAATGCCTGAGCAACGCCAAGGCCGCCCTTGGCTATGGACTCAGCAACGATGCCGGGCGCGGCGCTTATCTAACGGTGTTCCATGCCGCGCAAGCCCTCATCTTCGAGCAGACCGGCAAGGTTGCCAAAACCCATCAGGGCGTACAAAGCGAGTTTCACCGGCTGGCGAAAAGCGAGCCGCGCATCGATAAAGCCTTCGCGCCCTTCCTGGGCCAGGCCTATAACCTGAAGGCTGTGGCCGACTACGAAACGGGGCCAGACTCCAATATTCCGCTCGAACGATCGGCGGCAGCCCTTGAAACCGCAACGCACTTTGTCGCGTGTATTGCGGAGCTTTTGGCGACTTCCTAACGCTCACTTCGCTTTTGCAGCCGCCTCCGTCTTACGGGCCAGAACGGCCTGCCCTTTCGTTTTCCACTGCGCCCAACGGGCGGGATCATCAACCTCGGCGAGCCCCGCCAGGGCGCCGGCCAACTCGGCGGGATCACGGGACGCCAAGCCGACCAAATCGAACAGCAAGCCCTGCTGAATCAAACGATGGTTACGGGCCTTGCGGGCGGCGGCCTTCTCCTCGGACACCACCTTCGCGGCCAAGCCCCGCAACTTCGCAAAGCGCTCATCGGCCTTCTCGGCGCGGACCAACACCGCCAAATGACGGTCATCGGCGGGCGAGCGATCCGGCTTCTCGGCCAACATCATCAACAACCGCTGCGGTTCGCTCGGCGCTTTCAGTTGACGCAAATACGCCACGCGATCCGCCAACCACCGCGCATTCGCATTCTCGGACATCCGAACTCCCTCCTTCGCATTGACCGCCGCCAGTGTAACACTCTCCCGTTGCCACTGAGCTCTTATCGGCGCACCGCCGTCCGATGGCGATAACCCAACCTTAGCTTGTCGACTAGCGTAACCGGTGGTGAGCCGCTAGAATCCTTTTGCAAGCAAAAGGCGCGCTTAATGGTTTCTTGTCACCTCCCTTCGGTCGTCGCCAAGAAACCGCGCGGTCGAGGGGGCTTCGCCCCCTACGACGTACCCCCGAAACCGAAACGCGGTTGATCGACATGGCTCTGGCTCGACTCTCGATGAAATTTGGCAAAGCGGGAAAAGCCGCCGCGCACGCCGCCTACATCGCGCGGGAAGCGCAATACGCCCGACGGCTGCACCACGGCGAAGAGCTGGAAGCGAAGGAAACCGGCAACCTCCCGGCCTGGGCCGACACCGAACCCAACCGGTTCTGGCAAGCCGCCGACACCCACGAACGCGCCAACGGCACCACCTACCGGGAAATGGAAATCGCCCTGCCGCGCGAACTGACCCCGGCGCAACGGCTCGCCCTGGTCCGTGGATTTGTTCAACAAGAACTCGGCGAGCGCCACGCCTACCAATGGGCCATCCACAACCCCCAAGCCGCCGACGGCCACGAACAACCGCATGTCCACCTGATGTTCTCCGAACGGCGGGTGGACGGCATCGACCGTGATCCCGAACACTACTTTCGCCGCCATAACCCCAAGGCCCCAGAGAAAGGCGGCGCGAAAAAAGGCTACGGTCCCTACAGCAGCGGCTATCTCAGCGCAGCGGAGCGAGTCGCTCATCTCAAAGGACTGCGGCAACGCTGGGAAATCGCCTGCAACGCCGCCCTGGAACGGGCGGGCCGGCCGGAGCGGATCGACATGCGCAGCCACCTCGAACGAGGGTCAACGATCCCCCCGGAACGCAAGCAACTCCCCAGCGAATGGCGACAGCCCGCAACGCGGGCGGTGGTGCTGGCCTTCCGGCAAGCCCGCGCCGAACGGGCGGCAGCGCAAGCCGGGCTGAACCAAGCCCTTCCCAATTGCGGCGCGGCGATTATCCAGCTTGAAGCCGAACGGCAACGACGGGCCGAAGCCGCCGAACGACAAGCGGTGCTCCAGCGGCGAGCACTCGACCGCATTCCCATGGCGTTCGGGGAGTGGTTGCAACACTCGGATCATCAAGACCATAGCCACTTCCAACGCACGGCCGACGAATCCTGGACAGCCCATCGGGAACGCATCCTGCCGTTGCTTCGACAGATCGTGAGCCGTTTGGCGCTGGAGCCACATCCCGCCGAAGCGGTCCATGCCGTCACGGAGCGGTGCTATGCAGCGTTGAAAGCCCAGGTCGCCATGCACGAACAACAAGCCGAGGACGCCGAACGCCATGCCCTGGAAACAGTCATCTCGACCCTCATCGCCGAGCTGCCACAACGGCTGGACGACGAGGCGTTAGCGTTCTTCCGGGCCGTGAAAGCCGACGCGGAGAACGCCCAACAAGCTAAACAATGGGTGCTCGAAGCTCTCAGTGAATCCCTGTGCCGACGACTCCAGGAAGCCGGCTACACGACTCCTCCCACCCCCGAACGGCTGGACGCGGCGGCCCGACGCTGTTACGAGCCGGTTATGGCGCAGGTTGCCGCCCGAGAGGCGCAGAAACAGGCAGAACGCGAACGGGCGGCGGCGGAAGACGCTGAGCACCAACGCCTGCTCGCCATGGATCTCCACGCCCTGGAGCGCGACCGGGCACAATGGCAAACGGAACTGGAAGCCCTGCAACGAGCCCGTCCCCCGAATGCCATCCAACTTGCGACGCACTGGGCCGGACTCACGCCGGCGCAAGCCCACCGGCAAACGGCCCACCGGCAGCTCGAAGCGGTCACCGACGCCTTTCACGGCTGGAACCACTCGGCGGCGAGCTGGTTCGGGCTAAAGCGTGGGGAACGGCAGGCATGGGAACAGCGCATCCAGCACGCCGAAGATGCCGCAGCCCAGGCGGAACACGGCTACGCAGCAGCCCAGCAGCGGTTTCATGAGCTATTACCAGCGGCCCGCGATGCCGTGCAACGACAGGCCGAGCAGCGACAGCAGCAAGCGGCGGCATTACAACAGCGGATCAACGAATGTGAGGCACTGATGAACCACGCGGCACGGGTGCAGTTTGAGGCGCACCGGCAACACTTGCCGCAGTGGCCCTCTTCCAAACCGAGGCCTCCCACGCCGAGGGGGTGAGTCAAGAGATTCAAGATTTCACGATTCGGGCGCGAATCGTAAATTTCGTGTGAGAAATGATAAGAAATAAGCGGTTTTTAAGAAAATCTGGATGCGAGACTAGGCGAATTTTTTTCAAGGATAACGTCACGCATCACTGGCAGCAAAAAGCAGAGCGAGGAACGAGCAGAGCTTTATACTATCCGCGCGAATGCGATTGTTAGCACAGATGGGCTCTATGCTTCATAGCAACTACTTGAGATAATTGAAGTTACTTGTATCAACACCCTTTAAAGCTTCACGTTCTAGGTGATATTGCTCTTGCAATTTATTTTGTTTACGTTGTTCCGTCAGTTTTTGTTGTTCTATTGCCATTCTTGTTTGCCGCTGTGTCGCCTCCTGCTGTGACTCGCATTGCCTAAATCCATCGGACCATCCTTGTGCGTACTGGCTATCTTGTTCAAACCGCCTTGTATCCTTCTTGAATTGATCAAATAAACTTCCCCCGGCTTTATTTCCACTATGGCAACCATCATCGAATCCCTCAGCATACGATAGCGGGTAACCTTCTTTGATCATTGTTTCCTTCTGGGTAGCACATCCGGAAAGCAGCAATAAGCAAGATGTAATTGTTGTCATAAGTAATCGATTTACGTTTTTCATCTTCTTTCAGTTTGTGAGTGTCTATTGTGACGAGGAAGTAGATTATTTGCCAAAGCGATTATCACCCGCCGTTCCTCGTAGAACGCCGCATTCGATAAGTACCCAAATCTGACCAATAACAGGAATAAGGTTGAGGAGTACCCACCATCCAGATTTGGCGCGATCATGCCAGCGTTTGATTTGTACAGCTAATCCAATCCACAATATGATGACGAAATTCGCAAGTGTTATGAATCCCGACCCGATAGTCATCGGATTCTCTGGCCCATACGGCCCCATCAACTCCTGGAAGATAGTACCCCATCCTATCAAGATCAAGGTGACCATCCAAAATGGGAGCCGATTTATACGGCCGCGAAAAGAAAAGAGGAGCGACTTTAAATCCATAACATCCTCAGTTTAAGAAATCACGAAATTCAAGATTGGTGCCGAGTCGTGAAATCCTGAATCTCAGGTGTTAAGGGCAGCAGCACAAAAGGAAACCGTTTTGCGCGATCACCTCACAAAACGGAAAAATCGTACGTTAATAACTCGTAGAATCAGTAAATTGCAGCCAGTCGGCTCAATCGGGTGGCATGAACTTGAAGAAGACAACGTTGTTGTGGATGTCCGCCGTACACAACGCCTTCATTCCGG
>DAOTGT010000241.1:0-4683 GCA_035447285.1 Candidatus Competibacter sp. | reverse complement strand
CACCAGGCCAACTGAGCCGCAACCACTCAGCTCTTGACCACCTTCAAAGCCCTGGATATATAGATGCCGAACATAAACGCCTGCGACCTCTTGGGGAATCCGGGAAATCTCCTCCGTGATCCGCGCCAGCAATTGTGGTGAGACGACGAAATCGGCGTCCAAAGCCAGAATCCAATCGGTTTTAATCGGCAAATGATCGAGCGCCCACTGCCATTGCTCGGCATGATTACGATAGGGGTGTTCGACAATTCGATCGGTGTATTCGCGGCAAATTGCGACGGTGTCGTCGGTGCTGCCCGAATCGACAACAAACACTTCAGGCAGGGTCCGAACACCCTCCAGACAATGACGAATATTTAGAGCTTCATTAAAAGTCAGCACCACTGCGCTGATATCAGGCTGGGACGTCATTCGCTTCACTCTTCAAAGAGTTTCCTGACCTCGATAAAGCACTTCCATTCGCTCGGCGATGCTGCTCCAAGTGAAATGCACCAGCACATGGCGCTGGCCCTGCTGCCCGATTACCCGTCGCCGTGGATCCGCGAGCACGCCCTGCATCGCCTGGGCCAAGGGTCGCGGATCGCCTTCCACCACCACGCCACCGCCCGACGCCCGCACCACTTCCGCCGCCCCCACCTCGGGCGTGACCACTACCGGACAGCCCCGCGCCATGGCCTCCAGCACCACGTTGCCGAAATTTTCCGAATAGGACGGCAACACGAATAGCTTGGCCGCCGCAAATAAAGCCTCCTTGTCCGCTCCACTCACCGACCGGGGCAAAAACGTGATCCGTTCCGCCACTCCATGCATCGCCGCCAGCCGCTGCAACTCCGGTAAATAGCCTTCCTCGTCGTTACCCACAATCGCCAGATGACCGACCGGCGCCTCTGCCAGCGCCGGCATCAACCGATCCAGACCCTTCTTCCAGTGGATGCGGCTGAGGAACAGGATCAGCGGCTGACGGGCGACGATGGCCTGGACCTCGGTGCTCACCGGCTGACCGACAACGGACGCCAGCGGCTCGATGCCGTTGGGAACCACGATCACCGGCGGCAGGCGAAAGCCAAAGGGCCGCAACTCATCGGCCTCGGTCGTGGAGGTAACGTGAATCGCGGCGGCCCGTTCGAGATTGCGCCGCTCGATCAACGCAATCCAGGCGGTTTTCAGCCAGCGACTCTTGCGGCGGATCAAATCCTGGACCAGCATTCCGCGCGGCGACAACACATACGGCACGCCCGCCGCTCGCGCCGCCCGCGCCGCCGCCCAGGTCGGCCATAGAAACACCGAATGCAGGTGAACCCGATCGAAATTCTCGATCTCACGCCACAAGGCATCCAACATGGGTGGCGACCAGTACAGCCGTCGCAACCGCCGCGAGGGAAAATACCAGACCTTGACTCCATCCAGATCGATCGGCTGACCCAGCGGGACCGGGCTATCGTCCGGCCCGTCCACGTTAGTAGTGAAAACATGGACTTCATGCCCACGCGCCGCCAGCGCCTTGCACAGGCCATGCACCGAATAGATCGGCCCGCCGTAGCGGGTAGCGGGCAGGTAGGTGGGCACGACGTGCAGCAGCTTCAAACCAGCACGACGCCCGATTTTGCCACTCAAGCCTTACCCTCGCGCACCGTTAGATTCGTCAATCCCGTACCTCAATTGGCGGAGCATCCCGCAAGTGCCCCTCCACGAAATGAGGATCAGCTCCACCGAACCTACTCGCGCCCCCACGACGCTCCGGTGCGTTCAACCTGATTCATGCAAATCGACGTAGACGTTGCCGGTCGCACCGGTCATGCCCGGCCGAACCAACCGAGGTCACCGCCGCCTGCCTGGCAATGATCATGCGTTTCTCATTGCTCGCCTCTCGTCACCGCGCGCACCGCCGCCAGTGTTCCCTCCCCCGCCCGTTCCACCGAATAATCCGCCAACACCCGCCGCCGCGCCCGCTCGCCCAGCACCGACAGGCGCGCCGGATCCGCGGCGAACTCCACCAGACGCGCCCCCAGCGCCGCGACATCACCCATCGGGAACAGACCGCCGGTTTCGCCCTCGCGGATCAAATCCAGCCCGCAACCGACCTGATCGCTAACGATGGCCGGCAATCCGCAGGCCATGGCCTCGTTCACCACCAGCCCCCAGGTCTCGCCTGTATCGGACGGCAGCACCAGACAGTCCGCCGCCACATAGGCCCGGACGATCTCGCTCTGGTTGAGAAAACCGGCGAAGCTAACCGATAGCCGCTCTCGTTCCATCAGGGCGCGGGCCGGTTCCAACAACTCACCCGAACCTGCCATCAAGACATGTGCCCTCGCGCCAGACCGTATCGCCTGACCCAGCGCGTGTAGCAGATCAAGTGGATGTTTCTTCGGGATCAGCTTGCCGGAAAACAGAAAACAGACCGCTTCGGCGGGAATGCCCCAGTCCTGGCGCAGTTCATCGCGACAAGAATGTAATTCGGCCGCAGCGATCGCAAAACGTCGATTGTCGATGAAATAAGGGCAGTCGTGGATACGCTCGGCTGGAATACCCGCCTCCCGGTAAAATGCTTGGTTGGCTCGGCCGATGGCGAGGAAGCGATCGAATCCCTTCAGCCACATCCGGTGACCAAACCGCTTCCAAGCTGGACGCGGCGCCAAGTGATTCGACTCCCCTCGGACGATTCGAGGAATACCCAAACGGATACATGCCCACCACGCCTGCACCAGCATTTTCGAATTCCAGCCAGTCAAAATTGCCACATCGGGGCGCCAATCCCGCAAAACCCGCCCGACCTCCGGTGTATCGCAACCGCCGAAAGTACCCAACGACGGGGCCTTGGCGACATTGGGCAATAATTCCCATCGGTAGCCGTCGAGCAACGGGATATCCCATTGAAAGCCGACACCAAAACCGACCCCCTGCTGTGCCGCATCCGGCAACAGGCCGAAGAACACCTTAAAATCCAGTTCGGGCGCCGCCGCCAACCATTGAAACCAGGGGATGTGGTACTGAATGGGATGGGTGGCGAACAACGCCACGCGGATTCGGCGTTCTTGCACCATCACTCCAGTGCCGCTCACGCCGCCCCCCAAGCCGGACACTTCGGGTCGGATGCTCCGGGTCGGACACCTGCCTTGGCTGGTCTTCCAGATCGGTGCTCGCGTTCGGCCAGTACCGGCATGGCCAGTAAAAAGCCGAGCATCAGGCCCAGCACCAGTAGCACGAACACATCGCCAAACACTTGGGTGGCCACCGAGAACACCGCGCCGTTGGCCACCAGCAACGCGAAAAAACCGTAGGACAAGCGCGCCAACCGTGGTGAATGGGCCGAAACAAAATCCAATACCCGCCAGATATACTGCATCATCGCGACCGCCAACCATGCCACCAGCAGCAAGCCCGGCAAACCCAGTTCCATGGTGATCTTGCCGAGCCCGCCCTCGGCGGCGCCACCGAACACTGCCGTCCCGCCGCTGAAATGCTGGGCACCCTGACTGCCCGTGCCCAAGCCGGCGCCGAACAGGCCGAACTGGTCAATCGCCCATTCAATCGGCGCGATGCCCAAACCCGCCAAGCGCTCCGGAATATCCTCGATCACGGTTTTGCCGCGGTCCACATAGCTCAGATAGGACTCCTGTTGCTGGTACTCGGTGTGATAGCGTTTTTCCGCCGGGTCCGGTTCGAACAGGCCGACCGCGGCAATGTAGCTCAGCACCCCGAACAGGACGGCAACCACCGCCAGTTTGCGCCTTTCCTTGCGAAACATCGCTGCCAGAAACAGGTACGTGCTCAGAAAAATCCCGATTTCCACCAGCATCTTCCGGCGTCCGGTCAGCAAGCCGACTCCCACCAGAAATCCCACCAGCACCAAGGCGATCAGGACACGAGGAATCGTCAGACGTCGTTCCGTACCGAGTAGGAACAGAATGCAGGCCGCTGTTCCGGCGTGCCAAGCGGCGACTTCCGACGCCCGAAACAGGCCGCAGTTGGCTTCGATGTACAGCCCCAGAGTGCGGTCGTAAATGGCGATTCCCGGCCCCACCTCGCCGAACACGGGCGAGGAGACCCCCATGTATTCCAGATAGACGCTGATCAGGGCAAGAAAAATCGCCGCTATGTAGAACCACAGCCAGCGTTCGATCCCCCGGATTCCGCCGCGCTTGGCATATTGGTAGCCAAGTATCAGGGCCGGCAGCGGCGCCAGATAGGACAGCAGGCCGATTCCCACCAGAACGGGGCTACCGAATTGCAGGTAGGCGTTCACCGCCTGCGCGGCCAGCAGCAGGAGAAACAGATTGAAGGGCATGCCTAGATTGCGCCGCCAGCCAGCGATGCGATTGGGATCGAGCGACACCCGACCCCAGGCGGCCAGGAAGGCGGCACCGAACACCACGCCGACCAGCAGAACGTAATATACCGGCTCGCCGGGCGCCAGCTTGCGCAGCGGGTCTTGCAGGATGGCAACCAGCACACAGGCGAACAGCCCATAACGCCAATTACTGAAAGCAACGGCCAGCGCCGGCAGCAGGACAAGAGCGGTCAGAAAATAGGCCATGACGGTGAGAATGCAACGTTAGGAACACGAGGGGTGACGGAGAACGCACGGGCCGCGCCGATGTAAACGCAGTGCCTGGATCAGGCCGCGCAATTCAGCGATCAGGGTCACGGGAATCCACCAAGGCCGACGCAGGTGGTGGCTAG
>DAOTGT010000240.1:3569-4685 GCA_035447285.1 Candidatus Competibacter sp. | reverse complement strand
TTCGCTGGGCTTCATCGCCGTGGCTTCGGCGGTGCGCGGGCCGGGGTCGAGGAACGCGACTTCTCCGAACAGGGTGCCCGGTCCGAAAACGGCCAGCCGCTTATGGCGATCGGCGGTCACGGGGATGCGAATGTCCACCCGGCCCCGCAGGAGCAGGTACAGTTCGGCGCCGGAATCGCCGGCCGAGAACAGATTTTCGCCGCGCGCCAGTTCGAGCGGCCGTAGCACCGCCGCCAGGGCGGCGACTTCCTCCGGCTTCATGTCCCGGCATAAATCCATCTCGTGCAAGGGGATGCGCCGTTCCCGGACGGTCGGTGCGTATCCCAGTGCGAACAAAAGGGCGTTCTCGGCATATTCCAGGGCCTGATCGGTGCTGGGAAAGGTCCGCACGTTGATCCGCCGGTCGCTCAGGCTGAGCCGGCGCAGGGTGCGCTCGACCGAAGGCCCCAGCCCCAGATTTTCGTGAACCTCGCAAAACAGCAATTCGCCGCCGTGGGCGCCCAGGCGCGCCGCGATCTGTTGCAGCAAGCGCACGCTGGAGAGGTCGATGTGCAGCACCCGGCGCAGATGCAGGATGATCCAGGCTTGCCGGTCGATGTCCGGCAACATCTGTTCGAACAATTGATCGGCCTTGGCGAAAAACAGGTTGCCGCGCAGTTCGTACAGCACGATGCGATCGCCATGGCGGGCCAGCAACGCAGCCTGTTCGGCCGGCCGTTGTCGCACCGAAGGGCGCTCGATGGCGGTCGTGCGTCGGTGGACGATCGGCAGACGGCTTTGTTGGCGGATGAACAGCAGGATGGCGATGACCAGGCCCGCCAGTACCGCCATCATCAGGTCGTAGCCGACGGTGATGCCGGCGACCAGCAGGGCGACCGCCGCGTCCAGACGGGTGTGGCGGCGGCGAGCCCAAGCCATGATATCCCGCTCCACCAGGTTGAGTGCCGAGGCGATGATGATGCCAGCCAGCGCGCTGGTCGGCAGCCATTGGCCGAGCGGGCCAGCGAAGGACAGTATCGTCAGCAGCAGCAGGCCAGCGGCCAGCGCGGCCCAGCGGCGGGCGCCGGCGCGGATGGCGGTGGTGGTGCCGCCCACGCTGGCCGCGCCGGCCATGCC
>DAOTGT010000240.1:0-3469 GCA_035447285.1 Candidatus Competibacter sp. | reverse complement strand
GCGTAGCGGACGGCGCAGAACGCCACCACCGTGGTGACCATCGGCAACCAGGACCATTGGGTCCACAGGCCACCGTAGCTGATGCCGAGCAGCGGTTTGATTTGCGACAAGATCAGCAACAGGCCGGTGCCGGTGGTCAGGCCGGCGATGACCGGGTACGGGATGAATTTCATCAACCGCCCGCCGCCGGCCAGGGCGATCAGCAGTTGGAGCAGTCCGGCGCACACGGTGACGGCAAACAGGGCCGACGCGATGCGGTCCTGTGGGAGACCGGCGGTGGTGAGCAGCATCGCCGTGCCGCCCAGCAAGGCCATGCTGGCGCCGGTCGGCCCGCTGATCAGGCCCACCGTGCCACCACCGGCGCCGGAGATCAGCAGCAGACCGATGGCGCCGAACAGGCCGGCCAACGCGCCCGGCGCGGTGCCGAGGTAGGGAGCGAACACGGTCACCCCGAAGGCGGTGGCCTGCGGTAGCACCACGGCGGCGGCAATTAGGCTGCCTCGCAGATCGGAGAGGAGAGCGGAACGAACGTTCATACCGGGATACTGCTCGGGTTGCGGGCGCCACGCATCGAGATTGGGCCAGTCGGATGTCCCGCCGAGTGGTTTGCCGGGGGGCGTGGCGGTTGCCGGAGTCGGGGCGGAGGATCGGGTCGTGCCGGCCGGTTCGAGCGTACGATTCTGCGAGCTTCCATCAGGCCATGCAACTGGTGGTTTGGGGTTTCCCGGCGGATCGAGAAATATAAATTTGGTTATAAATAAATAAATTTATATTTCTTTTTGATTGGGTAATTCTGCCTTAATCTTGCCGTCCAAGACCTAGCGAAATACTAGGGAATCCGATGCGCTCCCCGACCGCGACTCCTATCCGCTCAACTCCGACAGGATCGACCCCGATGAAGGCCAGTGACAAGTATACCGTGGAGACGATTACGGAAATTCGTACCTGGGCATCCAATCTGTTTTCCTTCAAGACCACCCGTAGCCAGTCCTATCGCTTCATCGCCGGCCAGTTCGCCCGGCTGGGCGTCGAGGACGGTAACGGCGATCTGGTCTGGCGGGCGTATTCGATCTGCTCGGCGCCCTACGACGATTTCCTGGAGTTCTACTCCATCGTCGTGTCTGACGGCGCGTTCACTTCGCGGCTATCGCAATTGAAGGTCGGCGATCCGGTTTTGGTGGAGAAGCGCAACTACGGCTATTTGACCACCGACCGCTTCGAGTGCGGTCGGGATCTGTGGCTGCTGTCCACCGGCACCGGGTTGGCGCCATTCCTATCCATCCTGCAGGAGTTCGATCCTTGGGAGCGGTACGAAAATATCGTGCTGGTCCACAGCGTGCGCTACCGCCATGAACTGGCCTATGAGGAGTTCATTCATTCGTTCCAGGAGAACGAGCTGTTTGCCGAGCATGCCCACAAGTTGAAATATGTGCAGGTGGTAACCCGCGATCAGGCTGATCGCTCGGCGCTCAACGGTCGCATCACCCATTTGCTGAGCAACGGTGAGCTGGAAGCACATGTCGGTTTGCCGATCGACCAGGAGCGCTCCCGGGTCATGATCTGCGGTAACCCCGATATGGTGCAGGAAACCCGCGACCTGTTGACCGGGCGCGGCCTGACCCTGAGCCTGCGCGGTAAGCCGGGCAATCTGGCGGTGGAAAATTACTGGTAGGTTTCGGGCGGGTGGCCGGGAGGCTGCCTGGAGCCGGATTATTCGACGACTTGGCTGGCCCAGTCGCGAGTCTTGAACCAGTAGTCGTGCCGCTCCTTCAGCCAGCCGTCCTGCTGGCGCAGCATGATCCAGTTGTTGAAAAAGTTCAGGGCGTCGGGATCGCCCTTGCGCAACGCGAAACCCTCGGCGCCCTGCACGAACGGTTCGGGGATTGGCAGGAACAATGTATCGGGATGCTTCAGCGCCTCGAACGCTGGAGTCGGGGTGCTGGTGACGAAGGCGTGCGCCTTGCCGTTCAAGACTTCCTGCAAGGCCAGCGCGTCTTCGTCGAACTGGCGTAGCGTGGCCTTGGGCATCAGCCGCTTGGCGGCGGTGGCCGGCGTCGCGCCGCGCCGCACCGCCAGCACCACTTCGGGTTTGTTGAAATCCTCCAGCGTCGAGAAACCAGCCGCCAGTTTCCGGTGGGCCACCAGATGGACGCCGGAATTGGCGTAGGGCAGGGTGAAATTGACGGTCAGATTGCGGGCCGGGGTGATCGACATTCCGGCGACGATCACATCGAACTTGCCGGCCAGCAGCGCCGGGATGATGCCGTCCCAGGCGGTGGGCACGAACTCGGCCTTCACGCCCATGTCCTCGGCCAGCCGTTTCGCCACGTCGATTTCGTAGCCGACCAGCTCGCCGTTCTTGTCGCGCATCGCCCAGGGGACGAAGGTGGACATGCCGATCCTGATTGCTCCGCGCTTCTTGACGGTTTCCAACACGCTGCTGGCGGCGAGTTGCTGGCTGGTATTTTGAGCACGGGCCAGCGGTGGTAGGAGCAGGGTCAGCGCCAGCAACACAGCGGCCAACGCGATGGACGGACGGTTGTTCATGGAATACCTCCCCAAGGTCAAGGTCCTCTTTGTCGGGAAAGGTAGCGGACATGCCTAGTTCGGGCAACCAGCGTGTCAGTGGGACGTGCGGTTCCACCCGATCGAGACAGCGGCGACCGGGATGGTTATCCTGTAAGAATCATGAGTAAAACCTCTGTGCCGAACTGGCGGCGCTGGCGACCGGCGTTCGATAGTCTGATCTTTCTCGCCGTGCTGGCTGGGTTGGGCTGGCTCGTGGTCGAGGGCGCGGATACCCTGCATTACAACTGGCAGTGGTACCGGGTGCCGCAATATCTCTACCGCTTCGAAGACGGCGTGTTCTATCCCGGTCCGCTGCTGCGCGGCTTGGGGGTGACGCTGGAACTGACCGGCTGGAGTCTGTTGCTGACGGTAGCGTTCGGATTGTCGGCGGCGTTGTTGCAGCGCTCGACTTCCTGGGCCGGGCATGCGGTGGCGCGGGTCTACGTGGAGATCGTCCGCAACACCCCGATGCTGGTGCAACTCTATCTAGTCTATTTTGTGTTGGCGCCGATCCTGGACATGGACCGATTCGCGGCGGCGGTGCTGGCGCTGGCGATTTTCGAGGGTGCGTTCGCGGCGGAAATTTTCCGCGCCGGTATCGAGGCCATCCCGCGCGGCCAGTGGGAGGCCGGACGAGCACTCGGACTGTCGCCGTATGCGGTCTACCGCTACGTGATCCTGCCACAGGCCGTTCGTTTGATGCTGCCGCCGCTGACCGGATTGGCGGTGTCGCTGATCAAGCATTCGGCCTTGGTTAGCGTGATCGCAGTGGCCGACCTGACCACCGAGGGTCGTAACTTGATCGCCGATACCTTCATGACCTTCGAACTGTGGTTCACCGTGGCGGCGCTGTATCTGGCGCTGACCGTCAGCCTGTCGCTGCTGGTCAGTTGGCTGGAAC
>DAOTGT010000239.1:0-4735 GCA_035447285.1 Candidatus Competibacter sp. | reverse complement strand
AGGTGTTCGGATAGTCGCGCTCGACCACGACCAGGCTCGGCGCGGTCTTGCCGGGAATCAGCTCACATTCGCCCTTCTTCCAATCCTTCACCTCCGGCATGGCCAGCTCGCCGGGGGTGTCATGCAGAGTCGGCAAGGCGACGATGTCTTTTTCCACGCCGAGATGACCGGAGCAGGTTTCCGAGAAGGCTTTGGCAATCCCCTTGAAAATATCCCAGTCGGTGCGTGATTCCCAAGCGGGATCGACGGCCGCGCTCAGCGGGTGAATGAACGGGTGCATGTCGCTAGTGTTGAGATCATTCTTCTCGTACCAGGTCGCGGTCGGCAACACGATATCCGAGTACATACAGGTGGTGGACATGCGGAAATCCAGCGTCACTAGCAAATCGAGCTTCCCTTCCGCGCCTTTCCGCCATTTCACTTCCAACGGCTTTTCGCCGCCTTCCTCGCCCAAATCCTTGCCCTGCACGCCATGCACCGCGCCGAGCAGATATTTGAGGAAGTATTCGTGACCCTTGCCCGAAGAACCGAGCAAGTTGGAGCGCCAGACGAATAGATTGCGCGGGAAGTTGGCCGGATTGTCCGGGTCCTCGAAGGCGAAATTGACCTTGCCGGCCTTGAGATTCTCCGCCAGATACGCGTTCGGGGCTTTACCCGCGGCGGTGGCATCCTTAGTGATTTGCAGTGGATTGACGTCGAAATGTGGCGCGGTCGGCAACCAACCCATGCGCGCCGAACGCACGTTGTAGTCGATCTGCGTCCCCCGCCACTGTTGCGGATCGACCAGCGGCGACAGAATCTCGGTCATCGCCAGCTTCTCGTAGCGCCACTGACTGCTGTGGATGTAGAAGAACGACGTCGAGTTCATATGCCGGGGCGGACGGTGCCAATCCAGGGCGAACGCCAGCGCCGTCCAGCCAGTCTGCGGGCGCAACTTCTCCTGACCCACGTAATGCGACCAACCGCCGCCGCTTTGACCGACGCAGCCGCACATCATCAACATGTTGATGACGCCCCGGTAATTCATGTCCATGTGATACCAGTGGTTCATCGCCGCGCCGATGATGATCATCGACTTGCCGTGGGTCTTGTCGGCGTTCTCGGCGAACTGGCGGGCGACGGTGATGATCTGCTCACGCGGCGTTCCGGTGATTTTCTCCTGCCAGGCCGGGGTGTAAGGCACATCGTCGTCATAGGTTTTGGCGACATTACCGCCACCCAAACCACGATCCAGCCCGTATTGCGCCAAGGTCAAATCGTAAACAGTGGCGACCCGCGCTTCGGAGCCATCGGCCAGCTTGACCTTCTTCGCCGGCACGTTGCGCACCTGAATGGGGTCGTGACGGGTGCAGGAGAAATGCGGGTGTTGGGTGGAACCGAAATAGGGGAAGGCGACCGGAACCACCTCGTCCCGGATTTCGTTCACCGACAAGCGTAATTGGGTTTCGGTGCCGGTCAGCGACTCTTTCGGCTCCAGATTCCACTTGCCGACCAGTCCCTCTTTCTCACCCCAACGGAAACCGATGGAACCGTTGGGAACCAGCAGATGGCCACTGTTCTCGTCGAACGCCAGCGTCTTCCATTCCGGGTTATTCGCCTGACCCGCGTTATCGGCCAGATCGGAAGCGCGCAGGAAGCGACCGTTGACGTAAGTTCCGTCCTTGCGCGGATCGAGCAGCACCAGATAGGGAAAATCGGTCTTGGTGCGGACGTAATCGGTGAAATAGTCCGATTTGCCGTCGAGATAGAACTCACGCAGGATGACGTGGCCCATGGCCATCGCCACGGCAGCGTCGGTGCCTTGCTTCGGATGCAGCCAGATGTCGGCGAATTTGGAGGCTTCCGAATAATCCGGGCAGACCACCGCGATCTTGGCGCCCTTGTAGCGCACCTCGGTCATGAAATGCGCGTCCGGGGTGCGGGTCTGCGGCACATTGGAACCCCACATCATCAGGAACGTCGAGTTGTACCAATCGGCGGATTCCGGCACGTCGGTCTGCTCGCCCCAGACCATCGGGCTGGCGGGCGGCAGGTCGCAGTACCAGTCGTAGAAACTGCCGCAGGCGCCGCCGATCAGCGACAGATAGCGGGAGCCGGCGGCGTAGGACACCATCGACATGGCCGGAATCGGCGAAAAGCCGTAGATGCGATCCGGCCCGTATTGCTTGGCGGTGTAGACGTTGGCGGCGGCGATGATCGGGTTGACCTCGTCCCAGGTGGAGCGAACGAAACCGCCCAAACCGCGCTGGCGCTTGTACTCGGTGGCCTTGGCCGGGTCCTCGACAATGGACGCCCACGCCGCCACCGGGTCTTTATGCACCGCCAGCGCCGCGCGCCAGAGCTTGATCAGCCGTCCGCGAATCATCGGGTATTTCACCCGATTAGCGCTGTACAGATACCAACTGTAGGACGCGCCACGCGAGCAACCGCGCGGCTCATGATTGGGTAAATCGTCGCGAGTGCGCGGGTAATCGGTCTGCTGGGTTTCCCAGGTCACCAAACCGTTCTTGACGTAAATCTTCCAGCTACAGGAACCGGTGCAGTTCACGCCGTGGGTCGAACGCACAACCTTGTCATGCTGCCAGCGGGCGCGGTAGGCGTCCTCCCAACCTCGATCTTCGTTGGTGACGATGCCATGATCCCCGGAGAAGGTGTCGGTAGTCTTCTTGAAAAAATTCAGTCGGTCGAGAAAGTGACTCATCTCTGCTTACCTCGCAATCTTTAGCCTGCTAAGGATTCTTGAATTCCGCCTTGGGGCCGAGGTAGTACCACCCATTCAGCACCAGGCAGATGAAGTAGAAAACCGCGAAGCCGTAGAGCGCGTATTCCGGCGTGGTGGCATTGATCTGTTCGCCGAAAACTTGTGGGATGATGAACGCGCCGTAAGCAGCGACCGCCGAGGTCCAGCCGAGCACTGGGCCAGCCTGTTCCTTGGGAAATACCATGGCGATGGTGCGGAAGGTGGAGCCATTGCCGATGCCGCTGGCCGCGAACAAGGTCAGGAACAGCAGGAAGAACGGCATGAAATACTGTTCCGGTGTGGCCGACTGATAAGCGGCGCTCATGTAATAGGCCACGCCCAGCGCGGCGGCAATCATCACCACGGTAATGATCTGCGTGACCAGCGCGCCGCCCACCTTGTCGGAAATCCAGCCGCCGATGGGCCGGATCAGCGCCCCGATGAATGGTCCCATCCAGGCATACATCAGCGCGCTAGGAGCGTTCGGATTGACGGTGGCATGGGTCAGTGCGCCATCGGCGCCGGCGATGTGGCTGAAGCCGAAAATCACCTTGATCGCCAAGGCAAAAGCGGCGGAATAACCGATAAAGCTACCGAAGGTCATGGTGTAGATCACGCTCATGACCCAGGTATGTTTGTTGCCAAAAATCAGGTATTGCCGTTGCAGGTTAGGCTTGATTTCGCCGGGAATAAGCTTGAGCAGGAACACGGTCAGCGCGATGACACCGGGCAGCACCAGCCACTTACTCCACGAAGGCAGCCCGAGTCCCATCGGCACGGGCAGGATCAGATACAAGCCCACGCCAGCGGCGATGAAGCCGATCAACAACATCCCCACGATTTTGGAAATCGCGCCCACGGGTGAACCGATGCCCGGCGAGACTTCCTCGGTGCGGAGGTTGTTCATGCCGAACCAACCGATGAAGGCCAACGGGATCAGCAGAAACAACCAGACGAAACCGGCGTTCTGGATATACGTCGGCGCCCCGGCGGGAATCTTGCCGATCAGCGAGCCGGACGCTTGCACCAGCGTCACCGGTTCGCCGCCAAAAGAACCCAGCAAGGGAAACGTCATCACCAGCGGCACCAGAATCTGCATGGTGGTCACGCCGGCGTTGCCCAGGCCTGCGTTCAGCCCCAGCGCCAAGCCCTGCATCCGCTTGGGGAAGAAGAAGCTGATGTTGGACATGCTGGAGGCGAAGTTGCCGCCGCCGAAACCCGACAGAAACGCCAGCAATTGAAACACCCACAACGGGGTTTCCTTGCTCTGCAAGGCGATGCCGGTACCCAGCGCCGGGATCATCAGCAACGCCGTGGTAAACACGATGGTATTGCGACCGCCGGCGATGCGGATGAAGAAGCTCGACGGAATGCGCAGAGTCGCTCCGGTCAAGCCGGCGATGGCCGCCAGTGTGAACAACTCCGCCGGCTTGAACGGAAATCCGGCATTGAGCATCTGTACGGTGATGATGCTCCAGTAAATCCACACCGCGAAGCCGCACAACAGGCTGGGAATGGAAATCCACAGATTACGGTTGGCGATGCCTTTGCCCGTGGTTTCCCAAAATTGGGGATCTTCCACGCGCCATTCACGAATGTCTGCCATGATCTTGAAACCTCTATAATTTTATAATCATCGATCAAGCGGGGTTTGCATTCGGTACCTTCGTAACCGCTCTTTTCAGCACGAGACTTCGGCCTCCTTGCGGGAATACCACCGCCAAGTCACCAGCACGCAACTCAGATAAAACAGGCTGAAGAAAATCAACGCGCTTTGCGGGCTACCGGTCCATTCGATGGAGGTGCCATAGGCCATGGGGATGAAGAACCCACCGAAGGCCGCAATTGCCGCGCTCAAACCCATGGCCGCCGCTGCTTCGGTCGCGCCGTCGCGCCGCGCCTGTTCAAGCGCCGCTTCATCATTCCGGTCGGCGACCTGCCGCTCGCGCAGGGTGCGGAAGATGATCGGGATCATGCGGAAGGTGGAACCGTTGC
>DAOTGT010000238.1:0-4784 GCA_035447285.1 Candidatus Competibacter sp. | reverse complement strand
GTTCGCCGATCGGGTGGAAATCGACAACCCCGGCCATTTGCCCAACCATTTAAACATCGAACAGATTCGCTACGGTCTGTCGAACATGCGTAACCCGCTACTGGCGTCGCACGCTACTCATCTTCTGCCCTATCGCGGGCTGGGCAGCGGTATTCCCCGCGCCCTCAAGGCGTGGCCGAATATCGAGCTGGTGGATGATCGCGCTGGCAATCAATTCAAGGCGATCATTCGCCGGCCAGCCGGGGATTGATGCGCGGTGATGAATATCAGGGCGGGCCGTGTTTACTCTATGCGGCTGTTGGAAGCCTTCCGGGCGAAAGTTCTGATGACTGCAACCAATCCTCAACGTTGATCGGCGATCCATCTCTTGCAATACGGGAGGAGTCCAAATATGCCTGGTTAGCACTGGCCGTTCATCGCCAACCGGCCTCGATGCTGCAACTGCTCGCAGTAGTCGGGATCGCTGACCCGCAAGTAGTCGATCAGCCGGGACCGAAGATACTCGCGGACCCGAAAAACTTTGCTGGACGTATCCCGAACCGAGCCCTCACACTGGAACCATTCTAACGCCTCTTTAGCCTGTTGCTCGTCGTCGAGCATCCTCCGCAGGGTGCGAATGTTGACCTCATCGAGAAACAGCGTGTGCTGAAGCCATCCCTTTTCCCTGTCGCTCAACCAGCGCGTGGTTCTATCGTGGAAGCGCTTAAGCATGATCGCACTCCGGCCCCCAGAGGCCACCTCCTCAGTCCAGAGTTGCACGTAGAAGGGATAGCCCTGCGTGTCGCGCCAGGCGCGTTCCTTATCGTCGTGCGCTCGCACCCCATACGACTCGACCAACTGATCCATCTCCGAGCGAGACAGCGGTGCTAAAGCTATCCGCTCTAGCAGGTTTGGCTTGAAGTGCTGGTCCCAAGCAGTGTGGGTTGCTTCCAACTGATCTCGCCCGAGGATCATGACGACCGATTGGAAGTTGGCGGAACGCAGCGCTGGAAGCAGGTGCCCAGCCAAGAATTCTCCGAGTGGTTTTTGGAGCATCTCGTAGTCGTCGAGGATCAGCAGCAGCCGATCAATGCCTTTGTTCTTGGAGTGTGCTGCCTTGAATTGGTCCTTGCCTCGGTATCCCGCGAGGATCGCGGATAGGTCCGAATGGAGCGCGTCAGCAAGCGGCCGACAGGCATTCTCCTTGATCGCGTTTCGCAGTGCAGTAGACCCATTGAGGCCCAGCCGTTCCCAGAACCACGGGACCTCTTCGCGCAGACTCACCATCAAGGGGACTATATCCTCGATCACCTGTATTAGCTTCTCCAATTCGTCGAAGCTGATATGCTTCTCCAATTCGTGGAAGTTGGCATAGTTCTTGGTGATAGGGATCGCGTCATTGATCCGTATTCCCGCCTCGAGCACCATGTCGAGGAGCCGAAGCAAGACCCGTTGCCCGTTCGTGTTGTCCGGATGTCTCTTTTTAAATTCGGCTACGGCCTCACTGAAGATCGTCTCGATTGCCTTGACGACGCGATCCACAGAGGGGAAGTAATACCCTGACGGGCGATCTTGAATCGCGGCAGCCTCCGCACCGTCCACCATCCTTGCCACCATACGCACAAGGCTTCGGGGGGGTGGGGCGCTTCCGTCGATCCGCAGGATAAGATAGTTGCGGTTGGTCAGGTCAACCCTGGAGATGGCGTTGTTGAAAAGGAATGTCTTGCCGATGCCCCCCGGCCCCTCGATGCTCTGCACCGTGAGCTTGCCGCCGGCGGCCTCTCGCCCGGTCAGCACATCCTGGATCCGCTTCATCGCGTCGTCACGGCCAACGAAATGTTCGATGCCCATACGCACCTAGGCCTCAATAAGTTAACAAGTTATTGTCTAACTCTACATATCCTGCCCCATGCAAAATATGTGAAGCTGGTCGAAGTCGGCTGTGGGTTGCATCCAAATCCACATCCCAAGCCGCCAACCTTGGCCTCAACCACGGTCAATCTCCCGTTCAGTGTCACGAACAGCCAGCCTCGCCGTTCGATACTGCACTATCATGATATTTATGATTTAACAATAATACAAATATACCCTTGTCAACCTCAAGCCCAGCATATTTCTACCCAATCCGTCCATCCCTACCGCGCCCCGCCACCCCATAGCACGGCGTGGACCGTTTGCAGCAGGATCAGCAGATCGAACCCGAAACTGGCGTTCTTCAGGTAGTACAGGTCGTATTGCAATTTCTCCCGCGAACTCTGTTCGGAATCGGCGTAGGGATAGCAAATCTGCGCCCAGCCGGTGAGACCAGGCTGGCCCAGGTGGCGCAGCCCGTAGAACGGGATTGCCGCCCGAAGCTGGGCTACGGACTGCGGCTGTTCCGGGCGCGGCCCGACCAAGCTCATCTCGCCGCGCAGCACGTTGATCAACTGAGGCAGCTCGTCGATACGAGTCTCCCGCAGCAACCGGCCCACCCGCGTGACGCGGGGATCGCCGGGCTGGGCCAGTTCGCTCCCGGCATTCGCTCGCATGGTGCGGAACTTGAGGATCGAAAACGGCCGTTTGTGCTGGCCCACCCGGATTTGCCGATACAGGATCGGCTCCCGAAACCTACATTCCAGCCCGATGGCCAACGCGGCCAGCAGCATGAGCGGCCATGCCAACGCCAGCAGCAGCAGACCGACAGCGAGATCGAGACCACGCTTCAACGGCTGTCGGTTGAACAGGGCCGGAAACCCGTCGGCGAACAAGATGTTGCTCGGTCGTAGCGCGTCCAGCGCGATCTGGCCGGTCTCCCGCTCCGCGAAGACCAGCACCGGACCAATCCGGATGCCCGCCAGTTTGCACTCCAGCAACTCGTCCAGCGGAAATCCCCGGCGCTGGTCGTCCAGCGCCACCACGATCTCGTCGATTTGCAGCCCCGCCGCCAGATCGACCAGCCGGTGGGTGACCTGCAGCCGGCGCTCGATCGGCACGCCGGCCGATTCGTCGAGTTCGTCCTCGTGCGCCTGGACGTAGCCGAGAATCCGGCAACCCCAGGTTTCGTCCGGGTGCAAACGCTCCAACCGCGCCGCCTGCGCGCCCACCCCCACCACCAGCACCCGGCGCGCGAACGCCGCTCGACCGGTCGCCCGCAGAAATCCGAACCGCAATGCCAGTACGGCCGCGCCGGCGAAGCCGAACGCCAGGCTCGACTCGCCCCGGCCCGACGCCAGCGCGGGAACCAGCCAACCGACAACGGCCAGCGCGAATACGCCGAACAGGAAGCCCAAAACGATCCGCAGTAGCATATCGGCCCGGCCGCGCCAGAACCGGCGCTCGTACAGCCCCAGAGCCATCAGAATCGCGATCAGCACCAGCGTGCGGGCCAGCGCACCGGGCAAAACCTCCACGGCATCGACACCGGCATTCGGTTCACTCCACGCTCGCCACAGCACCGGGCCAAGCGCGAATGATCCCAACGACAGCAGGGTTTCCGCGCCCAGCAATCCCAGCAGTGCGGGCGAAACGTAGTGACCGAACACACGAATCATGGGGGAGACCTTCACCTTGGAATGGCAAGTGCGGGTCAAACCATAAAACGGGTATCCGACTGATTGCGTCGGGTTCGATCAGGGACGTTCGCGATCTGTAAAAGGCTATCGCTGGATCACGCCGGCTCACGAGAAGGCACCGGGTTGAGCGATCTCGTCCCGATCAAGCCTTTGCCGAATGCCCATGCTCAACCTACTGACTCAAGAATTAGGCGCTTACGTGCGTCGCCCGCTTTCTTCGCCCCCGATTAAACGGAGGGGATTGTGCGGAAGATCAACTGGCGGAACCCTTACACGCAGTGATCCAGTATGCCCGTCCGATACCCGCCAAAAGGACCGCGCCTAGCTGAAAAATGAGCGTTTATGGGCAGCCATCCGTTGCTTTCTCCCGCTCCCCGGTGGGATGAACCTCACGCACATCAAGGTAAAATGCCGAGTCCGGCACGGCCAGCTCCTCCAATCGGTCCACCGCCACGCGGGGCAACGCGGCGCGTGGACGAGGACGCGCGACGGGCGGCGGATCGGGCGTCGCCGTTGACGCGGGCGTGGTCGAGGATTTCCTGGGGATGGGCGGCGCGGCGGTCGCCGGGGGTTCGCCCGGCGGCATGAGAAAGCCTCCCTCGCTGAAATCGCTCTCCGCCGCTTCGAGTGGCGGGATCTCCACGCCGGCCGGCGTGTCCTGTCGGACGCTTTCGGCGATGACCGCCTCCACGGTCGCCCGGATCGCTGCGTCGGACGGAACGGGCGGGTGGGCCGCATCGGCGGCGGTGGGTGGATCGACGGTGGATGCCGTCTCCTGGCTGGCCGGTTCCTCCCTCACCGCCTCCCGCTCGACCGGTTCCTCCGCCCCGGCGGCGGCCAACGCGGCATCCAACTCCGCTTGCCCCCACAAATAGTCGTCGATCAGGCGGTGGGCGAAGGTCTCCGCCACGGCGGCGCCTGCCGATGGCGTCGTGGCGATCCGATCCCGCTCGGCCAACGCGGCGGGCATGGCTGGCCCTGGCGTCCTGTCCAAGGAGGTGGCTCCGCCGTCCGTGACCGTTGGCGTCAACGCCGCCGATGGGGTTGAGGTATCGGCGGCGCCCAGGGCAATGAAGCGATTGAGGCGATACGCGGCTAACCGAAACGTTCCCGCAAAGAACAGTTTCGCGCGGACGATGGTGGTCCCGCGCAGGACGTGCGCCTCGCCGGTGTGTTGGGCGCGCAGATCGAGGGGATCAATGCGGGCGCGGCGCTCATAAACGGCATTCGGGGCGGCGCGGTAGAACCCGGCCA
>DAOTGT010000237.1:0-4839 GCA_035447285.1 Candidatus Competibacter sp. | reverse complement strand
CGAATTCGACCGGCCGCGCGCCACGCGCCAGCTTGTCGAGCACCCCGTTGATGAAACGATGCCCCTGTTCGGCACCGAACACCTTGGCTAGCTCGACCGCCTCGTTGAGAACGATCCGGTAGGGGATGTCCGGGCGTTGCATCAGTTCGTAAGCGCCAATCCGCAGGATGGCGCACTCCACTGGGTCCACCTGTGTCAGTGGCCGGTCCAGCAACGGGTCCAGGGCGGTATCGATTTCCGTCACCCGCGCCGGAATTTGATGGACCAGTTCCCGAAAATAGGCGGTGTCGGCTTTTTGCAAGTCCTCTTCCGCCAGAAAGTGGGCTTCGATCATGCTGGGGGATTGCGCGGTCAATTGCCACTGATACAGCGCCTGCACGGCACAGCGCCGTGCCCAACCGCGTTTGCCAGGCTGGGTTTTTCGAGCCGGAGCACCCATGGTTCAGCCTTCCAGCCGTCGTAGCAGGCTGACCATCTCCAGCATCGCCATCGCCGCCTCGGCGCCTTTGTTGCCCGCCTTGGTGCCCGCCCGCTCCACCGCCTGATCGATGGTATCGACGGTAAGCACGCCGAAGCCGAGGGGAATATCGTATTCCAGCGAAACGCTGGCCAGTCCCTTGACGCACTCGCCGGCGACGTATTCGAAATGTGGGGTGCCGCCGCGAATCACCGCGCCCAGCGCGACGATGCCGTCGTAGCGCTCACTGGCGGCCAGCTTTTGCGCGGCCAGCGGCAGTTCGAAGGAACCAGGGGTCCAGATCAGGTCGATGCCGGTTTCCGGGACACCATGCCGGCATAGGGTATCCACCGCACCGTTGATCAGGCTCTGCACGATGAAACTGTTGAATCGTGACGCCACCAGCGCGAAGCGGGCGTCCTGGAGCGGAGTGAAGTCACCTTCGATGATGTTGATGGGATGCATGGCGGGGATTCCGTAACGATACGCGATACAAGAACTCCCCTCTCCTTGTGGGCGAGGGGTCGGAAATGAGGGCGTCTCTCAAGTGGTTGACGCACCAGGGACTAGGAGAAAACGCCTCTAGGGAAAAGGTGTTCAGGCGACGTATTCCACGACTTCCAGATTGAAGCCCGATAGCCCGCTGATGCGTTTGGGCGCGCTGAGTACCCGCATTCGCCGCACGCCGATGTCGAGCAGAATCTGGGCGCCGATGCCGTAGGTACGCAGTTCGGTGGATTGATCGGAGGGGTACACGGTCTCGCTGGTGCCGAACTGGTAGCCGCGCATGCGCCGGATCAGGGCCGCCGGCTCTTCGAGGTGGCTCAGAAACACCAGCACGCCGGCCGGTTCCTCCGCCACCCGCCGCAGGGCATCGCGCAAGGGCCAACTATTTTCCGACAGGCGGATCGCCAGCAGATCGCTCAGAAAATTCTGCACATGGACCCGGACCAGAACCGGTTGTTCGGGATCGATATCGCCCCTGACCAGAGCGAAATGCACCTGTCGGCTGATCGCATCCTGATAGGTCAATACCCGGAACGGACCGAACTCGGTGGTCAAGGTGGTATCGGCGACCCGCTCGACGGTTTTTTCGTTCTGCATCCGGTAGCGGATCAGGGCGGCGATGGTGCTGATTTTCATGTCGTGCTGGGCGGCGAAGGCTTCCAGATCGGGCCGGCGGGCCATCGTGCCGTCTTCGTTGAGGATTTCGATGAGCACCGCCGCCGGTTCCAAGCCGGCCAATCGCGCGAGATCGCAGCCGGCTTCGGTGTGCCCGGCGCGAGTCAGCACCCCGCCAGGCTGCGCCATCAGTGGAAAGATGTGGCCGGGCTGGACCAGATCCTCGGGCCGGGCGTCGGGTCGGACAGCGGTGCGGATGGTGTGGGCGCGGTCGTAGGCGGAAATGCCGGTGGTGACGCCTTGCGCTGCTTCGATGGACACCGTGAAGTTGGTGGAGTAGGGCGACGAATTGTCCTGCACCATCAGGGGCAGGCGCAGTTGTTGGCAGCGTTCGCGCGTCAACGGCAGACAGATCAGGCCGCGCCCGTAGCGGGCCATGAAATTGATGTCTTCCGGGCGCACCAGGGAGGCGGCTATCAACAGGTCGCCTTCGTTTTCCCGGTCTTCGTCGTCCATGATGATGACCATCTTGCCTTGCCGAAAATCGGCGAGGATTTCGTCGATGCTGTTGAGTGCCATGGCTATTTCCAGAAACCGTGTTCGCGCAATAACGCTTCGGTCAGATCGCCGCCGGGTCGGGCGGCACGGTCGCCCAATAACAACCGTTCCAGGTAGCGGGCGATCAGGTCCACTTCCAGATTGACCCGCCGTCCCACCTGAAAGTTGGCGAGCGTGGTTTCCGCCAGTGTGTGCGGGACGATGTTCAATTCGAAAGCCGCGCCGTCCACCCGGTTGACGGTCAGACTGACGCCGTCCACGCAGATGGAGCCTTTTGCGGCGATGTAACGGGCTAGCGCGTCCGGGGCCTGGACGCGCAACCGCCAGGAGCGGCCGTCGGGACGCCATTCGCTGACCGTGCCGATGCCGTCCACATGGCCGCTGACCAAGTGGCCGCCGAGCCGGGTGGTGGGGGTCAGGGCTTTTTCCAAATTGACCTTCATGCCGGGCGCGATTTCGCCGAGGATGGTGAGTTCCAGCGTCTCACGCGAGGCGTCGGCCCAGAAGCCGTCGCCGGGCAATTCGATGGCGGTCAGACAGACACCGCTGACGGCGATGCTATCGCCAAGCTGTACGTCGCTCAGGTCGAGCTTGCCGGTGGCGATGCGCAGGCGCATGTCGCCACCACGGGGTTGCAGGGCGGCGATGGTTCCGACCGCGGTGATGATGCCGGTGAACATGGTGGCGTTCTCGATAGGACTATAGGAATTTCCGAAATTCTTCTACCGTGAATCCCGCATCCTGCGCTATGCCACCCATGGTGAAGGCATTGATGGGATTATTACGGGGAACCGTCAAAAACCTGCCGCCATTCGACAGGACGATATGTTTTTTTCCTTGGCGCACAATACGGAATCCAGCTTTTTCCAGAGCACGAATAGCCTCCAGATGATTGACCCCTGGAAGTTTTGGCATTTTATCCCGCTATTTCTATTTCTCGTACATCCTGACCTTGAATGGATTCGGAAATGGCCGCCAAATACTCCTGAATCGCATCTTTGATATTTTCAATCGCTTCCTGTTCGGTATCTCCCTGCGACCAGCAACCTGGCAGATTGGGACATGAAGCGCTGTAATTTTCTTCCGATTTACGGAGGATGATTTTGTATTTCATATATCGCCTTGTAGCAACGAGAGTGTTCCTTCACTTATTTTTTTAATCCTCTAAAGACTCATGGATCGCAATGTCAGCCGCCAATCCTTTCCAACTGCCTGCGTTTCCACGACTTCCAACGCCGTCCGCTCACTCATCCGTCTCAATTCTGGCAACTCAAACAGCCCACGCGCCTTGTCGCCCAGCAGCACCGGTGCCATGTAGACCACCAGTTCATCCAGTAGTCCAGCCTGCAACAAGGCACCGGCCAGGATTGGACCGCATTCGACATGGATTTCGTTGCACTCGCGGCGGGTCAGTTCCGCCATCACGGCGCGTAGGTTCAGACCCTGTTCGGCGCGCGGCGTGACCACGATTTCCGCGCCGGCCGCTTGCAGGGGCGCATGCAACGCCGCATCGGCGACGGCGGTGAAGATCAGCACCGAACCGGGTAATCGCAAGGTTTGGGCGGTGGGCGGCGTGCACAGTGTGGTGTCGAGAATCACTCGCAACGGCTGGCGTTCGGCTTCCGGCAAACGGACGTTCAGGTTGGGGTCATCGGCCAGCAGAGTCCCAATGCCGGTCAGGATCGCTGAAGCGCGCGCCCGCAGTCGTTGCACATCCTGGCGCGCGGCCTCGCCGGTCAGCCATCGACTTTCACCGGAAGCCAGCGCGGTGCGCCCGTCCAGGCTCATCGCCAGCTTGACGCGGACAAAGGGGCGACCCTGCGTCATGCGCTGGATAAAGCCGGGGTTCAGCGCCCGCGCCTCGGCTTCCAACAACCCGCAATCCACGACCACGCCGGCATCCCGCAATTGCTTCAGACCCTTGCCGGCCACTTGCGGGTTCGGATCGGGCATCGCCGCCACCATCCGGCCGATGCCGGCGTGGAGCAGCGCGTCGGTGCAGGGCGCGGTGCGGCCGTGATGGCAACACGGTTCCAGGGTCACATAGGCGGTGGCGCCGCGCGCCCGGCCACCGGCCGCTTCCAGGGCGATCACCTCGGCGTGGGCCTCGCCGGCGCGTTCGTGCCAGCCCTCGCCAACGATGGCGCCGTTATCGACCAGCACACAGCCGACCCGCGGGTTGGGATCGGTGCCGTACAGGCCGCGCCGGGCCAGCGTCAGAGCCCGTGCCATGTAGCGATGATCGTCGGGGGACATCATTCGGAATCCGTCGTGCCGGAAGGGGCTTGCAGTCGCTCGATTTCCTCGCGAAAGGCGTTGACGTCCTCGAAGCTGCGATAAACCGAGGCGAAGCGGACATAGGCCACCGGGTCCAGACCGCGCAATTCCTCCATCACCCATTCGCCGATTTGTCGACTGCTCAACTCGCGCTCTCCCCCGGCGCGGGCGCGGTTCTTGACGCGCAGTAGGGTCGCTTCGATGCGTTCGGTGCCGACGGGTCGCTTTTCCAGCGCTCGCAGCAGGCCGGAGCGCAATTTTTCCTCCAGAAACGGTTCGCGGCGGCCATCGCGCTTGACCACCAACGGCATCAGCAGCTCCGCGATCTCGTGGGTGGTGAAGCGGGAGTTGCAGCGAACGCATTCACGGCGGCGGCGCACCTTGTCGCCTTCCGCCGATAGTCGCGAGTCAATCACCCGGGTATC
>DAOTGT010000236.1:0-4880 GCA_035447285.1 Candidatus Competibacter sp. | reverse complement strand
GACGATGAACACCTTGGCCTTCGCGGTGAATTTCGCCGTGTGGACCATGTTTTCGATCATCGGCATCCGCATTAAACAGCAACTCAATCTGAGTGAAACGGAATTCGGCCTGCTGGTCGCCACGCCGATTCTGACCGGTTCGCTGGTGCGCCTACCGCTCGGCATTCTCACCGACCGCTTCGGTGGACGCATCGTCTTTTTCGTGCAGATGATCATTGTCGCCATCCCGATTTACGGGTTGGCGTTCGCTACCCAATATTGGCAATACCTCACGCTTGGCTTGTTCGTGGGCTTGGCCGGCGGTTCGTTCGCCACCGGCATCGCCTACACCTCGGCCTGGTTCAGCAAGGAACGGCAGGGCACGGCGATGGGCATTTTCGGCGCGGGCAACGCCGGTTCCGCCATCACCAATCTGGCCGCGCCGCTGCTGGTGGTCGCCTACGGCTGGCGGATGGTGCCGCAAGTCTATTCCATCGCCATGCTGGTGATGGCCATCGTGTTCTGGTTCTTCACCTATCCCGATCCCAAGACCGAGGAACGCAAGCAGTCCGGCGTCAAGCTCACTCTGGGGCAGCAATTGACGCCACTCATGGACCTGCGGGTGTGGCGATTCGGCGTGGCCTATTACTTCGTGTTCGGCGGCTTCGTGGCGCTGGCGTTGTGGTTACCCAAATATTACGTCGGCGAATACGGTCTCGATCTCAAGACCGCCTCTTTCGTCACCATGCTGTTTACCCTGCCTTCCGGCGTCATCCGCGCCTTGGGCGGCTGGATTTCCGACCGTTACGGCGGCAGCCAGACCACTTGGTGGGTGTTCTGGATCTCCCTGATCAGCTTGTTCTTCCTCTGCTATCCGCAGACCACCATGACCGTCCATACCCTGCGCGGCGACGTGTCGCTCAATGTCGGTCTGGGCGTGGTGTCTTTCACCGTGCTGGTATTCGTGGTTGGCATCGCGCAGGGTATCGGCAAAGCCAGCGTCTATCGCAGTCTGGCCGATTACTATCCCAACAGCATGGGTTCGGTCGGTGGTTTGGTCGGGGTGATCGGTGGCTTGGGCGGTTTCACCATGCCGATTATGTTCGGCGTCGCCGTGGACGCCATCGGTGTACGCAGCAGCGCCTACATGATCATGTTCGCGGTGCTGGCCGGAACCATGCTGTGGACCTGGTTGGCCGAGCGGAATGAACGCGAGGCGATCTTGGAGCGACACGCCGATGTCCGCGCCGAGATGGAACAGGCGCAACTCATCGAGCATGTGCGGCCACATTGGCGTCGGCTGATCGATTGGCGGCCCGACGACGACACCTTCTGGGAAAAGACCGGTCGGCGCGTCGCCAACCGCAATCTGTGGCTGTCGATGCCGGCGCTGCTGTTGGCCTTCGCCGTCTGGGTGGTGTGGAGCGTGATCGTGGTCGAGTTGCCGCATATCGGCTTCCAGTTCACCTCCAATCAGTTGTTCTGGCTGGCGGCGTTGCCCGGACTGTCCGGCGCCGTGTTCCGGATGCTGTTCTCCTTCGTGGTGCCGATTTTCGGCGGGCGCAACTGGACGGTGTTCAGTACCGCGCTATTGCTGCTGCCGACCTTGTGGATCGGCGTCGCGGTGCAAGACCCCAATACCCAGTATCCGGTGTTCGTCGTCATCGCGCTGTTGTGTGGGCTGGGTGGCGGTAACTTCTCGTCCAGCATGGCCAATATCAGCTTCTTCTATCCACGGCGTTTGCAAGGCACGGCGTTGGGATTGAACGCGGGTATCGGCAATCTGGGCGTGGGCTTGGCGCAGTTGATCACGCCGATCGCGGTTTACGGTGGGGCGCTGCTGGTGCTGGGCGGTAGTCCGCAAAGCCATGCGGATGGGGGCGCGACGACCCAAATCTGGGTGCAAAACGCCGGATTCATCTGGGTTCCGTTCATTGCCGTCGCCGCCGTCGCCGCCTACTTGGGCATGGACAACATTGCCAGCGTCAAGGCGGGTTTCGCCGAGCAGGCCGCGATCTTCAAGCACAAGCATCAATGGCTGATGAGCTGGCTCTACATCGGCACTTTCGGTTCTTTCATCGGCTTGGCGGCCGGATTCCCGATGCTGGTCAACACCATTTTCCCTGGTGTGGACGCCTTCCAGTTCGCGTTTATCGGCCCATTGCTCGCCGCGTTCGTCCGGCCCATCGGCGGTTGGTTGGCGGATCGTGTGGGCGGGGCAGTCATCACTTTCGGAATCTTCCTGATCATGGCGGCGGCGCCTCTGGCCGCCACGGCGTTCCTGCCGGGGGTGAACGGTGGGGGCAATGTCATGGGTTTCGTGGCGATGTTCTTGGTGCTGTTCCTCGCCGCCGGCATCGGCAACGGTTCCACCTTCCGCATGATCCCGATCATCTTCCGCACCCTGCGCGAGCGCCAGGTGATCGACCACCACGACGAGGCAGCGCTGGAACAGGCACGGCGCGACGGCGCGACCGAAGCCGCCGCCGCCATGGGGCTCAGCGCGGCGGTCGCCGCTTTCGGTGGGTTCTTCATTCCCATCGCTTACGGCGCTTCCATCGAACTGACCGGCGGTCCGCAAGGCGCGCTGATTTTCTTTAGCGTGTTTTACCTGAGTTGTGTGCTGGTGACCTGGCGGTGGTATTCCCGCAAGGAGGCCGAGGTACCGTGTTGATGTTTCTCCTCTCCCCCAAAGAGGAAAGGACACAAAAAAATTCCCTTTCCGCGACGGAGCATCTTCGATATGACCGAACATAATCCCCGCGCCTGGTTGAGTACCTGGACCCCAGAAGATCCGGGGTTCTGGGAGGCCACCGGCAAGAGTCTGGCTTGGAAGACGTTGACCATCACGACCCTGAATCTGATGATGGCCTTCATCGTCTGGTTCGTGGTCAGCGCGCTGGTGGTACGCTTGCCCAATATCGGCTTCAAGCTGACGCCGACCCAGTTATTCTGGCTCGCGGCGATGCCGGGACTGGCCTCTGGCATCCTGCGCGCCATTCATACCTTCCTGATCCCGCTGTACGGCACTCGCCATGTGGTGACCTTTTCGACCCTGTCGCTGCTGGTTCCGGCGCTGGGTTGGTTCTATGCCATTCAGGATCCCAATACGCCTTACTGGATACTGCTTCTACTGGCTTTTCTGGCCGGGCTGGGCGGGGGCAACTTCTCCTCGTTCATGCCCTCGACCAGTCTGTTTTTCCCGAAGCGGCTCCAGGGCACCGCGCTGGCGATCCAGGCCGGCATCGGCAATTTCGGCGTCAGCGTGGTGCAGTTCGTCACCCCGTGGATCATCGGTTTTGCCCTGTTCGGCACGCTGGCCGGCGCGTCCCAGACCTTCGTCCCCACCGCACCGGGAGCAGCAACCAAACCGATCTGGCTGCAAAACGCGGCGTTGATCTACGTGCCGTTCATCGTGGTGTTCGCCATCGCGGCCTGGGCGATGCTGAAGTCGGTGCCGGTGCGGGCCAATTTCCGCGAACAACTCGATATTTTCCGCTTCAGCAACCTACACGGTTTCTGGATGACGTCGCTGTACATCATGACCTTCGGCTCGTTCTCCGGTTTCGCCGCCACCTTCCCGTTGATGATCAAGCAGATTTATACCGGCTTGCCGGGCGGTCCCGACCCATTGGCTTACGCCTTTCTCGGTCCGCTGGTCGGCGCGGCCGCTCGGGTGATCGCCGGCCCGATCTCCGACAAATTGGGCGGTGCCATTGTCACCCACTGGTCCGGGATCGGCCTGCTGGCTTGCGCCATCGGCGTGACCTTCTATACCCAACCCACTTCGATGGAGCAGTTCCCGCTGTTCGTCGGGTTGATGCTGGGCGTGTTCTTCTTCAGCGGAGTCGGCAACGCCAGCACCTTCAAACAGATGCCGATGATTTTCGAACCACGCCAAGCGGGGGGAATCATCGGCTGGACGGCGGCGATGGCTTCGTTCGGCCCCTTCATCTTCGGAATGCTGATCGGCTGGTCGTTCGCCGCAACCGGATCGCCAAACGCCTTCTTCTACGGCGCGGCGGTGTTCTACGCCTTCAACATCGCCATCAACTGGTGGTTCTACGCCCGGAGTGGGGCGGAGAAACCGTGCTGATTTAACGCGAGGTCAATCATCATGAGTCATTTTCTCGACCGGCTGAATTTCCTAAAGAAAGTCACCGACACCTTCTCCGGGGATCATGGCATCGTCACCAACGAAGATCGAGGTTGGGAGGACGCCTACCGCGCCCGCTGGCAGCATGACAAGGTTGTGCGTTCGACCCACGGCGTGAACTGCACCGGTTCCTGTAGCTGGAAGATTTACGTCAAGAACGGTTTGGTGACCTGGGAAACCCAGCAGACCGATTACCCGCGCACTCGCGACGATTTACCCAATCATGAGCCGCGCGGTTGCTCGCGTGGCGCGTCCTACAGTTGGTATCTGTACAGCGCTAATCGGGTGAAATACCCGATGATTCGCGGACGGCTGATCAAGCTCTGGCGCGCGGCGCTGGCGGTGCATAAAGACCCGGTGGCGGCGTGGGCGTCCATTGTCGAGGACCCGGCCAAGGCCACCGAGTACAAGCGCCAGCGCGGTTTGGGCGGTTTCGTTCGCTCCACCTGGGACGAGGTCAACCCGATCATCGCCGCCGCCAACGTCTACACCGCCAAGCAATACGGGCCGGATCGCATCTACGGCTTTTCGCCGATTCCGGCCATGTCGATGGTGTCCTACGCCGCCGGCTCCCGCTATCTGTCGCTGATCGGCGGCGCCTGCGGCAGTTTCTACGACTGGTACTGCGACCTGCCGCCCGCCAGCCCGATGGTCTGGGGCGAGCAGACCGACGTGCCGGAATCCGCCGATTGGTACAACTCGACGTTCCTGATGATGTGGGGTTCCAACGTCCCGCAGACCCGCA
>DAOTGT010000235.1:0-4887 GCA_035447285.1 Candidatus Competibacter sp. | reverse complement strand
AAGTAGCGGGCCAGGAATTCATCGAACGAAATCTCGTCCGCCGCTTCGATCGCGGCTTGCTCCCGCAGCGAACGCTCGGCCGCCTCGGTGAAAACCCGTATCCGCTCCTCGGCCAACGGCCGCGATTCGAAATGGTGGCGATGCTGTTCCGACCAGCGTCGGGCGTACCGGAAGAAGTTTTCGCCGCTGGCGCGCATGGCCGCCACGATGCGGGCGGATGGGGTGCGCTCCGGCTCAGCCAAGGTCTCGCGCTGTTCGGCCAATGCCGTGGCATAGGGTTGCTCCGTCTCGCCCAGGTCCAATAACGCGCAGATCGGTTGCAGCAAACCGAGTATTTGGTCCGCCCAGCGCCGCAGCGGCAATGCCGGGTCGCGGCGGCGGCGCAACACCAGCGCCGGATCGCGGCCGGTCAGGGCCACCGCCATCTGGTTGTCGTCGATCATCGCCCGCTCCTCCGCGTCGAACGGCGGCGATTCGTTGAGCAGGCAAAACAGCAGGAACGTTTCCAGAAACCGCAACTGGGTCTCGTTCACGCCCAGCGGCTCCAGCGGATTGATGTCCACCGAACGCAGCTCGACATAAGCCACCCCGCGCCGCCGCAGCCCCACGGTCGGCTTTTCGTCGCCTTGCGGCGGCTGCTTGGGCCGCATCGAGGTGTAGTACTCGTTTTCGATTTGCAGGACGTTGGCATTGAGCTGGCGGTAGTCGCCGTCGACTTTCACCCCGATCCGCTGGTAAGGCGGCCACGGCGTCACCGTCGCCTGGGTCAGGCTGGCGATGTACTCGGGCAGCGAGTTGTAGCACACGTTGACGCCGCTTTTCTTCTCGCTGCGATTGGTGTAGCCGATGTTGCTCATCCGTAGCGACGTGGCATAGGGTCCGTAGCAGGTATGCTCGTCGAATTCGGTCAGCGAAGTCGCCTTGCCGTCGAGAAACGACTTGCACACCGCCGGCGAGGCGCCGAACAGATAGAGAATCAGCCAGCCGAAACGTTGCAGGTTGCGGATCAACCCGAAATAGGACTCGGAACGAAACTCCTGGAGCGAACGGCGATCGCCTTCCAGTTGCTGGAACGCCACCCAGAATGAGTCCGGTAGCGAGAAGTTAAAATGGATGCCAGCGATCACTTGCATGATCCGCCCGTAGCGCCACGCCAGCCCACGCCGGTAGACGTGCTTCATGCGGCCCAGATTAGAATGACCGTATTCCGCGATCGGAATGCTGGCTTCACCGGCTAGGATGCAGGGCATGCTGGCCGACCAGAGCAGTTCGTCACCGATCTGCCGACACACGAAACGATGCACCTCGTCCAGGAAGCGCAGCGCTTCTCCGGGACCGGGTAGCGGCGGAGTGATGAATTCCAGCAGTGATTCGGAGTAATCAGTCGTGATCCAGGGATGGGTCAACGCCGAACCGAGCGTGGGCAAATGAGGGACCTGCGAGATATAGCCATCCGGCGCGACCCGCAGCGCCTCCCGCTCCAGGCCCAGCAGGCGACCGGCAAAGCTGGCGGGCGGACCGGCATTGAACAGCCGGCTCAAGCGCTGGTCAAGAATTCGGTACAAGATCTTTGCCTCGCGGATGCGGCAATTCATATACAAGAATCGCCGGTTCGACGAAACCGCCCTTGCCAATCTGGAGAGGGCGCTCGGCACGGGCCGGGATTTTGCGCCTTTTATCGGTGAAAATCACTTGGCGGCGCGCATGGCGCCGCGCTTGAACGCAGAGAGGTTCGCATGAACGATGGTTTGCTGCCCGCCCGTACTCCCGATTGCATTTCCGTCATCCCGGTGATCGAGAGCGAATTCGGCCCGTGGCTGGAGCGGCAGGAGGACTCGCCACGCCGCTGGCTGACCGCGACCGGTTTCAAGGCGAAACCGGGCAGTTTCAATCTGGTCCCCGACGCGGACGGCCGGTTGCGGGCCGTGGTCGCCGGCATCGCTAAGGCCGATGACCTCTGGGCGTTGGGTAACCTGCCGGCGGCCCTGCCGGAGGGAAATTACCGCCTTGACGGCGCCTTCGATCCCTGGCGGCTGGAACGGATGACTCTGGGCTGGGCGCTGGGGGCCTATCAATTCAGCCGTTACAAGGCCCCCAAGAGACCCATGGCCAAGCTGGCGCTCGACCCCGTCAGCGACGGCGACCGCATCCGTCGGCAGATCGCGGCGGTCACACTGACGCGCGATCTGATCAACACGCCGGCCGAGGACATGATGCCAGAACACTTGGCCGAGGCGATGCTGGCGCTGGGCCGGGAGTTCGATGCCTCGGTGGCACAAATCGTCGGCGACGAGCTGCTGACACATCATTTTCCGCTCATTCACGCTGTTGGTCGGGCCAGCACCCATCCGCCCCGGTTGCTGGATCTGCGCTGGGGCAACCCGACCCATCCCAAGGTCACCCTATTGGGCAAGGGTGTCTGCTTCGACAGTGGCGGCTTGGATTTGAAGCCCTCCAGTGCCATGCGCCTGATGAAAAAGGACATGGGCGGAGCAGCGACCGTGCTGGGTCTGGCACGGCTGATCATGAGCGCCGGTTTGCCGGTGCGGCTGCGGGTACTGGTGGCGGCGGTGGAAAACGCGGTCGCCGGCAACGCCTTCCGGCCCGGCGATGTCCTGCGCTCGCGCCAGGGCTTGACGGTCGAGATTCACAATACCGACGCTGAAGGTCGCTTGGTGCTCTGTGACGCGCTGGCGGCGGCTGGCACGGAACAACCGGAGATCCTGCTGGATTTCGCGACCCTGACCGGCGCGGCGCGGGTGGCGCTGGGCACCGGGGTACCGGCGCTGTTCTGCAACGACGAGCCCATGGCCTCCGAGCTGCTGGCGGCGGCGGAGCGCGAGCAAGACCCCTGCTGGCGGCTACCGTTGCACGCGCCCTACCGAGAGATGCTGGACAGCAAGATCGCCGATATCGCCAACGCCTCGGACTCGTCCTACGCCGGAGCGATCACCGCCGCGCTGTTCCTGCGGGAATTCGTACCCGCCGGCATTCCTTGGGCACATTTCGATTCGATGGCCTGGAACCTGAAAACCCAGCCGGGACGGCCGGAGGGCGGTGAGGCGATGGGGCTGCGCGCGGTGTTCGGCTGGCTGGAGCAGCGCTACGGCGGCGGTTGAAGCGAGGGAACGGGGGATAATAGCGGCGGCGCCATCCTTGGCGCGGATACTCATCCGAATTGAGCGTGCATCAGGCGACAGGATGACGCAAGGCCGGGTTCGGGATCGGCGGCTTGACCGAATAGTCATAAAAACCCTTGCCGGTCTTACGACCCAGATAACCCAACTGGACCAGTCGAGTCAGGGTATGCGGCGAGGATACATGCGGCTGATGCATGTCCTGATAGATGTTCAGCGTCATCGCCTCCACCACGTCCAGCCCGATGTAGTCAGCCAGCTCGAACGGTCCCATCGGGTGCGCGGCGCCCGACTTCATGGCGTGGTCGATATCGCCGATGGTGCCGGTACCCATTTCCAGCAGGCGAATGGCGCTCAGCATATAGGGCGTCAGCAGGCGGTTGACGATGAAGCCAGTGGTATCTTGGACGATCACCGGATCCTTGCCGAGCTTCTTGCAAAACTCGTTCAAGGTGCTGATGGCGGTGTCCGAGGTCTCGAAGCCGTGGATGATCTCGACCAGCTTCATCACCGTTGCCGGATTAAAGAAATGCAGCCCCGCCACCCGGTCGCGCTGCTTGCAAACCGCCATCATCGCCGTCACCGACAGCGTCGAGGTATTGGTGGTCAACAGCGCCTGGGGTGAAACGATACCTTCCAGCCGTTGGAACAGCGCCTTTTTGGTTTCCAGATCCTCGATGATGGACTCGATGATCAGATCGCAACCGGCAACATCCTCTTCCTTGTTCGTCAGTTGCAGTAAACCGAGGGTGGACTCCATCTTCTCGGCGGTCATCTTGCCGCGTTCGACCATTTTACCCAGCGATTTCTCCAACCCCGAGCGGATCTTGTCGGTCGAACCCGGGGTTGCCTTGACGGCGATGGTCGGGATACCCGCCTGCGCGCAAACCTGCGCCACGCCCAAACCCATCGCTCCGCAACCCATAACACCTACTTTTTTAATTTCCATCCTGCATTCCTTCAATTAACGGGATTGTTGAACATGCTGTCTTTCCGGCATCCGAAACAGGCCGGCATTAACATTAATGACAATAATGAAATTCTTCGGCGGTCCGGTCAAATCTTTCGAACAATCCAGGCAAACCACCCTGCCCACCAAGCAGCTTCAACGGTGCTTGAACGCTGGTGAACGCTTGCCGGCGAAGGCTTCCATCCCCTCTTTCTGATCCTCGGTGGCGAATACGGCATGGAAAGTCCGGCGTTCGAACAACAGCCCTTCGGCCAAGGAGGTTTCGTAGGCGCGATTGATGCATTCCTTGGTCATCATCACTGAAGGCAGCGAATACCCGGCAATGGTTTCGGCGGTCTTGATCGCTTCCCCGATCAGTTCGGCCACGGGCACAATCCGGCTGACCAAGCCGGCTCTTTCGGCTTCCCCGACATCCATCATCCGTCCGGTCAGGCACAGTTCCATCGCCTTGGATTTCCCCACCAATCGCGTCAGGCGCTGAGTGCCGCCGGCCCCCGGCAAAATACCGAGCTTGATTTCCGGCTGGCCGAACTTGGCGTTGTCGGCGGCAAGAATGAAATCGCACATCATCGCCAGCTCGCAACCACCGCCCAGCGCGTAACCGGCCACCGCCGCGATCACCGGCTTGCGGCAGCGACTGACCCGCTCCCAGTTGCGGGTGATGAAATTACCTTTATAGGCGTCCATGTAGGAATAATCCTTCATACCCTTGATGTCGGCGCCAGCGGCGAACACTTTCTCGCCACCGGTCAGCACGATGGCGCGAACGGACTCGTCCGC
>DAOTGT010000234.1:0-4897 GCA_035447285.1 Candidatus Competibacter sp. | reverse complement strand
TCCGCCTGTTTCAGGGTGTCGCGCACCGGCGCGGCCAGCAACCCGCCGACCGGATCGTCCGCCAGTTGGTCCAGCAGCCGGTCCAGATCCGCATCGATCAGGCAGGGGCGGGCGGCATCGTGCACCAGAACCCAGTCGCTGGGATGCGCGTGCCCGCGCAGCGCCTCCAATCCGTTCGATACCGAATGGCAGCGCTCCGCGCCACCTTCGGCCACCCACAACGGTTTGGCGGGCGTGAGGTGCGCGGCTACTTCTGGCCACCACTCGTCCTCGCCGCCGACGATCACCACCAGACCGGCAATGCGCGGGTGTTGCAGGAAAATATCCAGGGTGTGGGCGATGACCGGTCGGCCGGCCAGCGGCAGGTATTGCTTGGGGATGGCCGAACCCATGCGCTTGCCGGCACCGGCGGCGGGTATCAACACCCAATGCCGGGGAGCGGCCGGAGAGAATGGAGGCTTGGGAGGCTCGCTCAATGCCGTCGCCCGGCGGAAGGTTTGTCGGCGGCGGGTGGAGTGGATGGGGTCGGAGTCGCTTCCGGCGGCTGTTCGAGCAGGCGATAGAACGTTTCGTCCTTGCGGATCATGCCCATGTCGGAGCGTGCCCGTTCCTCGATGGCCATCAAGCCACGCTTCAGATCCTCGACTTCGGCCGCCAGCGCGCTGTTGCGCTCGGCCAGCGCCGCATTGTCCTCCTGTTGTGCCTGGACGGCGATTTGCAGGGCATGGGTTTGCCGGACGCCGTCTTCGGCGATCCATAGCAGGTATTGTAGAAAGACCAGCACGGCGATGAGCGCCGCCACCAGGATCTGCATGATTCGGGGATCGGAAAAGGGGGAATTGGGTCTTGCGGTGCCGCCGGTGAGGGCCGACGCTTCCGCGCGCCCTCGGACCCCGGTGGGGCGAGGAGGCGCGGAAGCCGCGATTTCGGTTCGAGGGGAAAGCACCGAAACCGTCATTTGCGCTCCGTTAGTCGCGGAACACGTTGAACGCGGCCTTGCCCGGATAGGTGGCGGCGGAACCCAGCTCTTCCTCGATCACCAGCAGCCGGTTGTACTTGGCGACCCGGTCGGAGCGGCTGAGCGAACCGGTCTTGATCTGGCTGGCGGCGGTGGCCACGGCCAGGTCGGCGATGGTGCTGTCCTCGGTTTCGCCGGAGCGGTGCGAGGAGATTGAAGTGTAGCCGGCATCGGCCGCCATCTTGATCGCGTTCAGCGTCTCGGTCAGGGTGCCGATCTGGTTGACCTTGATCAGGATCGAGTTGGCGATGCCCTGCTCGATGCCGCGCTTGAGGATCGAAGTGTTGGTCACGAACAGGTCGTCGCCGACCAGTTGGGTCTTCTTGCCCAGCACCTTGGTCAGATAGGCCCAGCCGTCCCAGTCGCTCTCGTCCATGCCGTCCTCGATGGACACGATCGGATAGCGGTTGACCCAATCGGCCAGCTTGTCGGCCATTTCGTTGGATGTGAAGGACTTACCTTCCGCTTCCAGCACGTACTTGCCGTCCTTGTAGAACTCGGAGCTGGCGCAGTCCAGCGCGATGTACAGATCCTTGCCCGGGGTGTAGCCGGCCTGGCGAATGGCTTCCATCACCACGTCCAACGCAGCTTCGTTGGACGGCAGGTTGGGCGCGAAACCGCCCTCGTCACCGACCGCCGTGTTCATGCCTTGCTTCTTCAGCACCGCCTTCAGCGCATGGAACACTTCCGCGCCCCAACGCAGGGCTTCGCGGAAGCTGGGGGCGCCGACCGGCATGATCATGAATTCCTGCATGTCCACGCTGTTGTCGGCGTGGGCGCCGCCGTTGAGGATGTTCATCATCGGTACCGGCAGATGGTAGGGGCCGGTGGGATTCAGATACTTGTACAGCGGAATGCCTTTCTCGGCGGCGACGGCGTGGGCGGTCGCCATCGACACGCCCAGCAGGGCGTTGGCGCCCAGGCGGCTCTTGGTGGGGGTGCCGTCCAGGTCGATCATCTTCTGATCGACGGCGGCCTGATTGTCGGCCGCTTCCATGCCGACCAGGGCCGCGCTCAGTTCGCTGTTGACGTTGGCGACCGCCTTGAGCACGCCCTTGCCCAGATAACGGCTCTTGTCGCCGTCACGCAGTTCCAGCGCTTCGCGGCTACCGGTGGAGGCGCCGGAGGGGACACCGGCCGTGCCCTTGGCGCCGGATTCCAGCACCACGTCGACGGCCACGGTCGGATTGCCACGCGAATCGAGAATCTCGCGTCCGTGAATCGACTTGATTTTCGACATTGCTAAAACTCCTCTGGTTGTGTGTGCGTTGAAGACGAAGGGTTAAAAGCTCAGTTCGGTTTCCAGGAAACCGTGCCGTTTGACCAGCGCGTCCAGGGCTTGCAGCACGGTCAATAAAGGTTCCATCCGGTCCAGCGGCCAGGCGTTGGGGCCGTCGCTCAGCGCCCGGTCCGGGTCGGGATGGGTTTCCATGAACAATCCGGCGATGCCGGCCGCCACCGCCGCCCGCGCCAGCACCGGCACGAATTCGCGCTGGCCGCCGGAAACGTTGCCTTGGCCACCCGGTAACTGCACCGAGTGGGTGGCGTCGAACACCACCGGGCAGCCGGTGGCGCGCATCACCGTCAGGGCGCGCATGTCGGACACCAGGTTATTGTAGCCAAAGGAAGCGCCGCGTTCGCAGACCATGATGTGGTCGTTGCCGGCAATGCGCGCCTTGGCGACCACGTTGCGCATGTCCCAGGGGGCGAGAAACTGGCCCTTTTTGATGTTGACCGGCCTGCCCTGGCGGGCGACGTTCTGGATGAAATCGGTTTGTCGGCACAAGAAGGCCGGCGTTTGCAGCACGTCCGCCACGGCCGCAACTTCCGCCAGCGGGGTGTATTCGTGCACGTCGGTCAGCACCGGCACGCCGATTTGGCGCTTGACCGTATCCAGGATCTTCAGCCCTTCCTCCAAGCCGGGGCCGCGAGGGCTCTGGTGCGAGGAACGGTTGGCCTTGTCGAACGAAGATTTGTAGATGAACGGAATGCCCAGCCGCCCGGCGATTTCCTTCAGCCGCCCGGCGGTGTCCAGGGCCAATTGTTCGGACTCGATCACGCAGGGGCCGGCGATCAGGAACAGCGGCCGGTCCAGGCCGACCTCGAAACCGCAGAGTTTCATCATGAGCGGTTCGTCTCCTGGCGGTGCTGGCATTGCCGGAGCGCGGCCTCGATAAACCCCTGGAACAGCGGGTGGCCGGTGCGCGGGGTGGAGGTGAATTCCGGGTGGAACTGGCAGCCGAGAAACCAGGGATGGCCGGGCAGTTCGATCATTTCCACCAGCCGCTCGTCCAGCGAATGACCGCAGAAGGCCAAGCCGGCGGCATGCAGCGGTTCGCGGTAGTGGTTGTTGAATTCGTAGCGGTGGCGGTGGCGCTCGGTGATCACGTCCTTACCGTACAGGGCGCGGGCCAGCGAGTGGGGCGTCAACCGGCAGGGCTGCGCGCCCAGGCGCATGCTGCCGCCCAGATCGTCGTTTTCCCGGCGCTGCTGGATGGTGCCGTCTTCGTCGGTCCATTCGGTGATCAGGGCGATGACCGGATGCGGGGTGTCCTTGCGGAATTCGGTGCTGTGCGCATCCGTCAGTCCAGCGACGTGGCGGGCGAACTCGATCACCGCCACCTGCATGCCCAAGCAGATGCCCAGATAGGGAATCCGCTGCTCGCGGGCGTGGCGTACCGCGGCGATCTTGCCTTCGATGCCGCGCTCGCCGAAACCGCCTGGTACCAGGATGGCATCCATGCCAGCCAGACAGGCCAGGCCGTCCCGCTCGATCTGCTCGGAGTCGATATAGTGAATGTTGACCTGGGTGCGGGTGTGGATACCGGCGTGCAGCAAGGCTTCGTTCAGCGACTTGTAGGCATCGGTCAGATCCACGTACTTGCCGACCATGGCGACGTTCACCGTGGCGGTCGGGTTCTCGATCGCCTGCACCACCTCTTCCCAGTCGGCCAGTCGGGCGGGCGGCAGATCATTTAGGTGCAGTTTGCGGGCGACGATATCGTCCACGCCCTGGGCGTGCAGCAACAGTGGAATCCGATAGATGGTATCGGCGTCGGGGACGTTGATGACCGCCTTGGGTTCGACGTTGGTGAACAGCGCGATTTTGCGGCGCTCTCCGGCCGGTACTTCCCGATCCGAGCGGCACAACAGGATGTCGGGCTGGATACCGATGGAGCGCAGTTCCTTGACCGAGTGCTGGGTCGGCTTGGTCTTGAGCTCGCCGGAGGATTTGATGTAGGGCACCAGGGTCAAATGGATGAACAGCGAGCGCTCGCGACCCAGTTCCACCCCCATCTGGCGGATGGCCTCCAGAAAGGGCAGCGATTCAATGTCGCCCACCGTGCCGCCAATTTCGATCAGGGCGATGTCGGCCTCGCCGGCGCCCAGGCGGATGCAGCGCTTGATTTCGTCGGTGATGTGCGGGATCACCTGCACCGTGCCGCCGAGGTAGTCGCCGCGCCGCTCCTTGCGGATCACGTTTTCGTAGATGCGTCCGGTGGTGAAGTTGTTGCGCCGGGTGGCGGTCATGCAGGCGAAGCGTTCGTAATGACCCAGATCGAGATCGGTTTCGGCGCCGTCGCTGGTCACGAACACCTCGCCGTGTTGGAACGGGCTCATGGTGCCGGGATCGACATTGATGTAGGGGTCGAGCTTGATCAGGGTGACCTTGAGTCCCCGGGCTTCCAGCACGGCCGCCAGCGAGGCGGCGGCAATGCCCTTGCCCAGGGAGGACACCACGCCGCCGGTGATGAAGATGAATCGGGTCATGCGGGGATGGGGGGTGGTGAGAGACGCTACAAGATACCAAAGCCTGTCGCCGATGGCGACTGCAAAACGGGCAGGAAGCCGGGCTCGCCGGGTCCGGCGGCGGCTTCG
>DAOTGT010000233.1:0-4906 GCA_035447285.1 Candidatus Competibacter sp. | reverse complement strand
CCGTCCCACGGCTCCAGGTGCATCGAGTTGTACTCGTAGAAGGCGCGCAAATCCGGGTCCATGTGCTCGACGTTCTGCCAAGCCGGCGGGATCAGCAGGCGCATGGCGCGAAACAGATCCATGCCGCCCATCACCAACACTTCCAGCATGTTGTCCAGCGAGCTGGAGTCCGAACCGGTCATGTTGACCAGCGGCCGGATTTCGGCCATGTCGGGCAGCAGTCGCGAGGAGAAGGTGTAGCTGCGCGCCTCGGCCCAGTTGCGATTACCGCCGATGGTGTTGATTTCGCCGTTATGGGCCAGATAGCGGAACGGCTGCGCCAGCCGCCACTGCGGCAGGGTATTGGTGGAGAAGCGCTGATGGAACAGGCAAATCGAGGACTCCAGCCGTTCGTCGCCGAGGTCGGGATAGAACACCGGCAGGTTGGCCGGCATCACCAACCCCTTGTAGCTGATCAGCCGACTCGACAGCGACGGCGCATAGTAGACTGGATCGCGGGCTTGGATGCGCTGGCTGGCGCGGCGACGGGCGACGAACAGATGGCGCTCGAACACTTCCGGCAGCATCCCGACCGGCGAGTTGACGAAAATCTGGGCGATGTCCGGCAGGGACTCGCGCGACTCCTCGCCGCAGGCGTCGGGGTTGACCGGCACCACCCGCCAACCGGCAACCGCGAGCCCCTGCCGTTCCAGTTCCGCTTGCAGGTCAGCGCGGGCGGCTTCGGCCATGGCCGGGTCGCGGTTGAGGAACACCATGCCGACGCCATAATGCTCGCCCAGCTCGATGCCGGCCCCAGCGGCGGCTTGGCGCAGGAACGCGTCCGGCTTGCGCATCAGCAGACCACAGCCATCGCCGGATTTACCGTCGGCGGCAATCGCTCCACGATGGGTGAGTCGCGCCAAGGCGTCGATGGAAGTCTGGACCAGCCAGTGGCTCGGCCGGTTATCCATTTGGGCGATCAGTCCGAAACCGCAACTGTCTCGTTCGAATTCAGGCCGGTACAGACCGGCGGCGTTGCGCGTCTGCTGCATAAGTTGGTTCACTTGCGGGAAGGGATTTGAAAGAAGAAAGACAAATGACGTGCCACTAGCAGCCAACCTAGCGCGGTTGACGAAACTTTTGGAATCATACCGGCGCTTATTCAAAAGAACTATCTATTTCATGATCATAGAAAACAGATAAGCTTGGGTTTGGCATAATATAAGGCAGTTGTGAGTATAACGAGCGTCATCGAACGGGGCAAATCAGCCACGGCTCGCCCTAAAATAGGGCAAACTAAATAAAGGTGTGTGCCACAATGAAGCAGAAAGTCCCTGGACTAGCGGGAACGGTAGGGAATCAGCCGCCCGATGGCGCGGGAACTTGATCGCTAGGCGGGTTATTGGAGAGCTTGTCCAGTATCAGCGACGAACCCAGGATCAAGGCCAGTTGTAGAGTCAGAATCGAGTAGCACCAGCCGTCGGGAAGTGCGTACAGCTCAATAACACCGATCGCCAGCGAGCTGCAACAGACATGCAGACAGAACAGCGGCAAAGTGTTACGACCGATCAGGATCAGTGGTTTCAGGCTCCCGAGCGCCTTGGCGAGATAGGGTCCCAGCCACAACGCCAAGTACAATAGGGCGAAGAAATTTAGTAGGCGCAGCGGTCCCAGTCGCCATTTGTCCAATAACCAACCAGGATCGCCATGATTGACGGGGATCGGAATCCACGACCACCGCCAACAGAAGAAAAACAGGGCCACGCCCACCAGTGCCGGCCAAGGCATGCTGGGCAGAACCAGAACCGCCCGTTTCGGGCGTTGTTGCTGGAGACGGTAACCCAGGAACAGGCCACTCACCCAGAGCAGTTGCCAGGCCAGCAGGTCGAAGGCGCCCGGAGCGATCACCAGCCAACCGTCGGCGAGCGCGCCAACCAACCATTCTTTCAGACCGGATTGCGCGACCAGCCACAGCAGCAGGCTGGCGAACAGGACCGGACGGAACCCGGCGCGAACCAGCATGTTGAGAACAAAGGGGGTCAGCAACAGGAACAGGAGATACATCGGCAGGATGTCCAGCAGCGGTGGCTGGTAGAGCAGCAGCAGCGCCGAGGCCACCGCCTTGGTCGGTTGCGCCAGGTAGGGATGAAGCATGTTGTAGAACGGGTTCAGGTGCCCGAGTCGCTGGCCGATGATCGCGAAGCAGAACAGTAGGGTCAGTACATGGCTGGTATAGATTTGGCGGGCACGACGCCTCGCCAGTCGGCGCACCTCGGGTAACCCGCCGTCGCGTAACCGGCGACCGAACACGAGACCACACAGGCAAGCCGAGACAAAGACGAAGGCTTCGGCGGCCGAGACGAACCCCAACGGCTGGTTGGTCAGAGTCCGGAGCGGGCTGGGCGTATGGTTGATCACCATAAGCACCAATAACAGCCCTCGCAGGGCGTCGATTTCCAATAATCGGTTCATGGCGGCAGGGATTTAGTAAATTTCCATGGTGGATGATGTATGTCTGGCACATGAATGGATCCTGAATCGATATTGATCCTATCTGGAGGCGACAGGGATCGCCGATTCGTTCTCAGGGAATGCTGTTAAAATAACCGCCGCCCACTACATCACACCCTATCCGGGCGCGGTCCGCGCCTGATTCCTCGTCCGTTGGAGATACCATGACCACCATTCGCCAAGAAGACTTTATCCAGAGCATCGCCGACGCCTTCCAGTACATCAGCTACTACCATCCGGTCGATTACATCAAGGCGCTGGCGCAAGCCTACGAGCGCGAGGAAAGCCCGGCCGCCAAGGACGCCATCGCGCAGATTCTGATCAACTCGCGGATGTGCGCCGAGGGCCACCGCCCGATCTGCCAGGATACCGGCATCGCGCTGGTGTTCCTCAAGGTCGGCATGGACGTGCATTGGGACGCCACGCTATCGGTACAGGAGATGGTCAACGAAGGCGTGCGCCGCGCCTATCTCGACCCGGATAACAAGCTGCGTGCTTCGGTACTGCTCGACCCAGCCGGCAAGCGTCAAAACAGCAAGGATAATACGCCGGCGGTGGTGCATTATGAGATCGTCCCCGGCCACCATCTAGAGGTGATCTGCGCGGCCAAGGGCGGTGGTTCAGAGGCGAAATCCAAGTTCGCGATGCTCAATCCGTCCGACGATCTGGTGGACTGGGTGCTGAAAACCGTGCCGCAGATGGGCGCCGGCTGGTGTCCGCCCGGCATTCTCGGTGTTGGCATCGGCGGCACGCCGGAAAAAGCGTTCATGCTGGCCAAGGAATCGCTGATGGCGCCGGTCGATATTCAAGAGCTGATCGCTCGCGGTCCCAAGAATCGTGCCGAGGAATTGCGCATCGAGTTGTACGAGAAGGTCAATGCGCTCGGCATCGGCGCGCAGGGTCTCGGCGGTCTGACCACCGTGCTGGATGTCAAAGTCCTCGATTATCCGACCCACGCCGCCAACCTGCCCATCGCGATGGTCCCGAACTGTGCCGCGACCCGCCATGCGCATTTCCATCTCGACGGCACTGGACCGGCCAAGCTGGAACCGCCGAGTCTGGAGGATTGGCCGAAGCTGACCTACGCGCCGGCCAACGCCCGCCGGGTGGATCTGGCCACGGTCACCCGCGAAGAAGTATTGACCTGGAAGACCGGCGAGGTGCTGCTGCTCAACGGCAAGATGCTGACCGGCCGCGACGCCGCCCACAAGCGGATGACCGACATGCTGAGCGCGGGTCAGAAGTTGCCGGTGGATTTCACCAACCGCTTCATTTACTACGTCGGCCCGGTCGATCCGGTGCGCGACGAGGTGGTCGGTCCCGCCGGCCCCACCACCGCAACCCGCATGGACAAGTTCACCCGCCAGATGCTGGAGCAAACCGGCCTGCTGGGCATGATCGGCAAGTCCGAGCGCGGCCAGATCGCCATCGACGCGATCAAGGATAACCGAGCGGTGTACCTGATGGCGGTCGGCGGCGCGGCTTATCTGGTGTCCAAGGCCATCAAGGCCGCCAAGGTTCTCGCCTTCGAGGATCTCGGCATGGAGGCGATTTACGAGTTCGATGTCAAGGATATGCCGGTAACGGTGGCGGTCGATTCCAAGGGTTCCAGCGTCCATAAGACCGGACCGAAGGAATGGCAGGCGCGGATCGGCAAGATTCCGGTGGTCGAAGCGTAAGGACTGGTATTGCGGATAGGGTTGCGAATGGTAGCCCTATCCACGGGCGCAACGGCGGCGAACAACAAATTGCTGTTGGGGGCGCATCTTCGCCCGGCGAGCGGGCGAGGCCGGCAATTACAGCGAACGCACGCTGGCTTTACGGAACTGTTCGCGTAGCTCCTCGAAAGTCCGCGCCACCGGGAATTGCGGGAATTCGTCGATCACGTTTTGCGGTGGCCGGAACAGGATGCCGGTCTCGGCCTCCGCCAGCATCGCGGTATCGTTGTAGGAATCGCCGGCGGCGATCACCCGGAAGTCGAGCGAGTGGAAGGCATGCACCGCCCGCCGCTTACCGTCGGCCTGCCGCAACACATAGTTAACGACCCGGTCGTCGACCACCTCCAACCGATGGCAGAACAAGGTTGGCCAACCCAGTTGCCGCATCAAAGGCACGGCGAATTCGTAGAAGGTATCCGACAGAATCACCACCTGAAACCGCTCGCGCAGCCACTCCAGAAACTCGCGCGCCCCTTCCACCGGTCCCATATCGGCGATCACCCGCTGGATATCGGACAATTTCAAACCGTGCTGGTCCAGCAACCCCAGCCGCTGCCGCATCAACTGGTCGTAGTCGGGAATATCGCGGGTGGTCAGCCGCAGCGCCTCGATGCCGGTGCGCTCGGCAACGTTGATCCAGATTTCCGGAACCAGGACCCCTTCCAGGTCCAGGCATGCAAGTTCCATGAGAGCCCCCT
>DAOTGT010000232.1:0-4912 GCA_035447285.1 Candidatus Competibacter sp. | reverse complement strand
GATCCGCCCCAGGCCGACGGCGCGGTGGACGATCCCCTGCGCCGACGCTATCTGCGCGACCATCTGCGAGCGGCGCTGGCGGCCTTGGCCACCGGCGTCGATCTGCGCGGCTATTTCGCCTGGTCGCTGTTGGACAATTTCGAATGGGCGCATGGTTATTCGCAGCGCTTCGGTCTGATTCACGTCGACTATGCCACCCAGCGGCGCACCGTCAAAACCAGCGGAAAGTGGTACGCGGAGATCGTTCACGGGCGTGGCGCGGCGCTGTTCGCCGACGAGACCGGAGCGCCCTGATCCGCCGGCGGACCTTCGCCGCCGCGAGTCGTGTCATCCGCTATCTTGCAAGCCGGTCGGTCCGTGTCAAAATGTGCGAAAACCGCATGACACGGGAGTCCTTGATGAAGAACTCAACAGCCGACGAACTGCACGCGCAGGCTGCCAAGCAGCGGCGGGAAATCGTCGAACTCGGCTTGCACGACGCCGAAGATCTCGTTTACGGCATCATGCCGTTGTTGGTGCGGGCTTTGGACCTGGATCCCAATCATCTGCCGTCCCTGGATCTGCTAAGCGACCTGCTGATGGAAATCGACGCCTGCGAGGAAGCGATCGAACTGGTCGAAAAACTGTTGGTCCTGGCGCCGGACAACGCCGATGGCCGAAAAAAGCTGGCGGCGTTGGTCAGCGACGAGGAGAATCAGCGTCGCTTGGTACGCGCTTATCTGCATCAGAAACGGCTACAACTGACCCGGACTTCCAGATAGTGGCTTGTCCTTGAACGCCTGGCCATGTTGCTCACAATTGAGACCACCCATCGACCCGCGACCGATCTAGGATACCTTCTCGCCAAGCATCCAGATAAGTGTCAGACATTTTCGCTCGCCTACGGTAGCGCCCACGTCTTCTATCCAGAGGTGGCCGAAGATCGATGCACGGCAGCGCTGCTGCTGGACATTGATCCGGTCGGTTTGGTCCGGGGCCGTCGCTGGGGGCAGAACTCCGATGGAACCCTCGCGCACTATGTCAACGATCGGCCCTACGCCGCATCGTCGTTCCTGAGCGTTGCCATCGCTCAAGTCTTCGGCTCGGCGATGAAAGGGATCTCGAAGGATCGGCAAGATCTGGCCGACACTCCGCTGCTACTCGACGCGCGCCTGTCCGCCGTTCCCAGTCGTGGCGGTGAAGCTTTGCTTCGAGGGCTGTTTGAACCGCTCGGCTACCAAGTTGAAGCCCAGTGTATTCCCCTCGACAAGGACTTTCCGGAATGGGGCGAGGGTAACCTCTTCGAATTGCGGCTCCAGGCGCGGGTTCGTCTCGCCGATCTGCTCACGCATCTCTACGTACTCATTCCAGTGCTCGACAACCAGAAACACTACTGGGTGGGCGACGACGAAGTCGATAAGCTCCTGGAAAAGGGTGGTGACTGGTTAAGAACTCACCCCATGCGTGAACAAATCGCCCTACGTTACCTGAAGCACCGACCGAGCCTCTATCGCGATGCGCTGGAACGGCTCATGGCCGGTGACAATCCGGAACCTGAGGAACAGGAGAGCGAAAAGGAACAGGAAGAAGCAACGCTCGAAGATCCCATCAGCCTGAATGACCAACGCCTCGGCGCCGTGCTCGCGGTGCTGAAAGACTCTGGAGCGACCCGTATCCTGGATCTTGGCTGTGGCGAGGGAAGACTGATCGGCATGCTGCTCAAGGAGCCATTTATCACCAAGATCGCCGGTGTCGATGTTTCCATGAGATCCCTGGAGCGGGCCAGCGACCGCCTGAAACTCGATCGCCTGCCACAGATGCAGCGTCAGAAGATTGCACTGTTTCAAGGGTCGTTGACCTACCGGGATAGCCGCTTCTCGGACTGCGATGCCGCTTGTGCCATCGAGGTTATCGAACACATCGATGCCTCCCGCCTCGGCGCCTTCGAACGGGTTCTGTTCGAGTTCGCCAAACCACCCACGATAATCATCACAACGCCGAACGTTGAGTACAACCCGCGCTTCGCGTCGCTACCGGTGGGCCGGCTCCGGCATCGGGACCACCGTTTCGAATGGACGCGCCAGGAGTTTCGATCCTGGTGTGCTGGGGTCGCCGAACGGCACGGATACGGTGTGCGCTTCCTGCCGATCGGACCGGAAGATACCGAACTCGGATCTCCAACGCAGATGGTGGTATTTCGGAAATGAAGATCGAACTACCAGATCTGTCGCTCATTGCCCTCATCGGAACGTCCGGGAGCGGAAAATCGACCTTCGCAAGGGCGCACTTCAAGCCGACCGAGGTGCTTTCGTCCGACACCTGTCGCGCGCTGGTTTCCGATGACGAAAACGATCAGAGCGTGACCGGTGACGCATTCGATGTTCTGCACTATATCGCGGCAAAACGTCTGGCCGCTGGGCGCTTGACCGTCATCGATGCCACCAACGTGCAAGCCGAAGCGCGCAAGCCCATCGTCAAGCTGGCGCGCGAGCATGACGTGCTGCCGGTTGCGATTGTATTGAACCTCCCACCCACGCTCTGTCACGAACGCAACCAGGATCGAGCCGACCGCCGGTTCGGATCGCATGTCGTTCGTCAGCAGTCGCAGCAGTTGCGCAAGTCGCTCCGCTCGCTCAAGCGGGAAGGCTTTCGGCATATTGCCGTCCTCAACTCGCCGGAGGAGGTGGCGGCGGCCGAAGTCGTGCGTAAACCACTGTGGAACGACAAGCGGCACGAGACGGGGCCATTCGACATCATTGGTGACGTTCACGGCTGCTTTGAAGAGGTGGTCAGCCTGTTGCGCAAGCTTGGTTACGAAGTCAACGATGATGAAGCGGCACCCATGGCGAGGCATCCAGAGGGACGACGCGCGTTTTTTGTCGGCGATCTCGTGGATCGCGGTCCCAAATCCCCGGCGGTACTGCGTCTGGTGATGGCGATGGTGCGCGAGGGGAGCGCTCTCTGCGTACCGGGTAACCATGACCTCAAATTGAAGAGAAAACTGGACGGTCGCGACGTGCGGCTCACGCATGGCCTCGCGGAGACCCTGGGGCAGCTCGAACACGAACCGGCCGAGTTCATCCAGGAAGTGAGAACGTTTATCAACGATTTGGTGAGCCATTATGTGTTGGATGGCGGCAAATTGGTGGTGGCCCACGCCGGAATGAAGGAAGCCTTTCAGGGGCGCGCATCCGCCCGCGTTCGAGAGTTCGCGCTGTACGGCGAGAGCACTGGAGAGACGGATGAATACGGGCTACCAGTCCGCTACAACTGGGCAGCCGACTACCGAGGACAGGCGCGCGTGGTGTATGGGCATACACCCGTGCTAAGCGCGGAGTGGCTCAATAGGACCCTCTGCATCGACACGGGCTGCGTTTTCGGTGGAGCACTGACTGCCTTGCGCTATCCTGAAAACAAACTGATATCGGTCGCGGCCGCCAAGATGTACTACGAACCCGTCAAGCCTCTCCAGGGAGCATCGACGGAAGCTGCGGAACGGTCTTACAACGATGTTCTCGATATTGAGGACGTTCAGGGAAAGCGCATCATCTCCACGCGCATCCGTGGCCCCGTGACGGTTCTTGAGGAGAATGCGGTCGCGGCGCTAGAAGTCATGAGCCGTTTCGCCACCGATCCGCGCTGGCTCATTTACCTGCCGCCCACGATGTCTCCCTCGGACACCCGCAAGGAGGGGCTGATCCTTGAGCATCCCGAGGAGAGTTTTCAGTACTACCGAGCCAATGGCGTTCCCAAGGTGGTGTGCCAGGAAAAGCACATGGGTTCGCGGGCCGTTGCCGTTGTCTGTCGGGATGAGGGTGTGGCCGCGAAGCGTTTCGGCATTCAGGGTCATGGGATCGGGGCGCTGTACACACGGACGGGCCGACCTTTCTTTGACGATTCCGCGCTGGAATCCAGCTTCCTCGATCGCCTCCGCGCCGCGCTGACGAACGCCGATTTCTGGAAAAAGTTCGAATCGGACTGGTTCTGTATGGATGCGGAACTCATGCCATGGTCCGCCAAGGCTCAGGAATTGCTGCGGTCGCAGTATGCGCCGGTTGGGGCGGCGGCCCATGTCAGTATGTCCGCCGCTCTGGCGGCCCTTCGACTTGCGGCGTCCCGCACCGTGGAAATCGCCCCGCTTGTTGAGCGCTACGCGGCCCGTCAGGAGTGTATCGAGAAATACAGGCAGGCATACCGGCGCTACTGCTGGCCGGTCTCCAGCATCGACGATTTTAAGTTTGCGCCGTTCCACCTGCTCGCATTCGAGGGGGGTGTTCATGCCGACCGGGATCATATCTGGCACATGAATACACTTGCCGAGCTTTGCGACGCGGATAGCCGGATGCTGTACAAGACAGCATTCAAGATCGTCGATCTCACGAGTACGGAGAGTCAAGCCGATGGCATCGCATGGTGGGAAGATCTCACCAAAAATGGTGGCGAGGGCATGGTTGTCAAGCCCATCGAATGGGTCATGCGCGGTAAGAAAGGGCTGGTCCAACCTGCAATGAAGTGCCGTGGTAGGGAGTACCTGCGCGTTATCTACGGGCCGGAGTACACTCTGGAGGAGCACATTGAGCGATTACGCGCATGCGGACTTGGGCCAAAACGGTCCCTGGCACTGCGCGAGTTTGCTCTTGGACTCGAAGCCTTGTATCGCTTCGTGGAGAAAGAACCACTCCATCGAGTGCATGAATGTGTTTTTGGAGTCCTGGCATTGGAAAGCGAGCCCGTGGACCCAAGGCTATGAGGCTCCCCCGACAACGGGGTGGCCGAAAAGGCCGGACGGGTTTCGAAAGGCTCGGTCCGCCGCTTCAGCCCATCGCCAGTCGCCGTCCGCCTTCGTACAGCCATAACAGCGCATAAGCCATCAGTAACCCGCCCAAACCGCGCATCAGCACAACATAGCCTCGGCTACGCAGCGCGTGGCGCA
>DAOTGT010000231.1:0-4923 GCA_035447285.1 Candidatus Competibacter sp. | reverse complement strand
GGTTTGGGTCGGGTGGTCGGGCTATTTAGTTTGCAGAACATCATGCGGCGCCTAAGCCTCGATTTCAGCGATCTGTTCCAGCCAGGGACCAGTTTCGATCAGATCACCGGCGAATTCGTTTTCAAGCACGGGCAAGCCTTCACCGACGATCTTACGGTCGAAGCGCCGGCCGCGCGGATCGATATCCGGGGCCGGACCGGATTACGGGACCGTGATTACGATCAGCGGATCACGGTGACGCCTCGGTTGGGCGGCGCCTTACCGGTCGCGGGCGCGCTGGCTGGCGGCCCGGCGATCGGCGCGGCGGTGTTGGTCGCTGAACGCTTGCTTCAAAAAGGCATCGAACAAGCGACCCGCTACCGTTATACCCTGACCGGGTCCTGGGACGATCCAGTGCTGGAACCGCTGCGGGAACCACCGCCCGCCACCTCGCCCAAAAAGCTCGTGGGCGACCAATGAACGAGGTGCCCGACATGCCGAGCATGGCCGCCATCCAAATGGTTTCCGGACCCGATGTCGCCGAAAATCTGGCTACCGCCGCCGAACTGCTGGCCCAAGCCGTTGACCAAGGCGCTCGACTAGCGGTGCTGCCGGAGAATTTTGCCCTGATGGGCCGTCGCGAAGAGGAAAAAGTGGCGGTGCGAGAAACGGAGGGCGAGGGACCGATTCAGTCCTTTCTGGCCGAACAGGCTGCTCGTCACCGGCTGTGGCTGATCGGAGGCACGATCCCGCTGCGGACCGTCGGCGACCCGCGGCGGGTGCGCGCGGCCTGCCTGCTGTTCGACGATCATGGCCAACGGGTGGCCCGCTACGACAAGGTGCATCTGTTCGACGTGCAGGTGGTGGGCAGCCGGGAGCGTTACGCCGAGTCGGCCACCATCGAACCGGGCGACCGCTACGTTTTTGCCGAGACGCCGTTGGGCCGGCTGGGGTTGGCGGTGTGCTACGACCTGCGCTTTCCCGAGCAGTTTCGCGCCCTGATGGAACGCGGCATGGAAATTCTGGCCCTGCCGGCGGCGTTCACCGCCGCCACCGGATTGGCGCACTGGGAAACGCTGCTGCGGGCACGCGCCATCGAAAATCAATGCTACGTGATCGCCTCCGCCCAGGGCGGCCGGCACGCCAACGGCCGCGAAACCCACGGCGACAGTCTGATCATCGACCCGTGGGGCGCGATCCTTGACCGCTTGCCGCGTGGACCGGGCGTGGTGTTGGCCGAATTCGATCGGGAGCGGTTGGAGAACGTTCGGCGGCAATTCCCGGTCCTAGAACATCGTGTGCACTGCGAAACTTGAGGAAATGATGACGACCGATACGCTGGCCCTTGCCCGCCAACAACTGCTCGCGCCCGCCGGTCTCGGCGAGGATGCCTTGCATCGAACCCTGGCTTGTCTGCTGGGCCACGCCATCGACGGCGGCGACCTGTATTTTCAGCAGCGCCGCGCCGAATCCTGGGGGCTGGAGGACGGGCAGGTCAAGAACGCCAGCCATGCCATCCAGCAGGGTGTCGGCGTCCGGGCGACGAGTGGCGAGAAAACCGGCTTCGCCTATTCCGACGAGATCGTGTTGCCGGCGTTGCTGGAAGCGGCCACCGCCGCCCGCGCCATCGCTCGCGATGGCGGCGATACCCGCTTGCAGGTCTGGCGTTCCGCCCAACGGCTGGCGCTGTACGAACCGCTCGATCCGCTGGAAACGCTGTCGGCCGACGCCAAGGTTAGCCTATTGGAAGCGGTGGACGCCGAGGCGCGTCGTCAGGACCCGCGCGTGACCCAGGTCATGGTCAGCCTGGCCGCCGTGCGGGACACGATCCTGATCGCCGGCAGCGATGGCACACTGGCCGGCGACGTGCGACCGCTGGTGCGGCTGAACGTGAGCGTGATCGTCGAACACGACGGCCGCCGCGAGCAGGGCGGTTCCGGTGGCGGCGGCCGAGTCGGCTACGGTTGGTTCCTCGACCGGGATCGCGCCTTGGGGCACGCGCGGGAAGCGGTGCGGCAGGCGCTGATCAACCTGGAGGCCGTTCCCGCTCCGGCCGGAACCATGACCGTGGTGCTGGGACCGGGCTGGCCGGGTGTCTTGCTGCACGAGGCCATCGGTCACGGGCTGGAGGGCGATTTCAATCGCAAAGGTACCTCGGCCTTCAGCGGGCGGATCGGCGAGCGGGTCGCCACCTCACTGTGCACGGTGGTGGACGACGGCACCCTGGCCAGCCGGCGCGGTTCCTTGAACATCGACGACGAGGGTACTCCGACCCAGTGCACTACCCTGATCGAGCGCGGGGTGCTCAAGGGCTATTTGCAGGACAAGCTCAACGCTCGGCTGATGAAGACCGCGCCGACCGGCAATGGTCGCCGCGAGTCCTACGCCCACCTGCCGCTGCCACGCATGACCAACACCTACATGCTGCCGGGCGAGCACGACCCGGCGGAGATCGTCGCCTCAGTGGAGCGAGGGCTGTACGCCGTCAACTTCGGTGGCGGCCAAGTGGACATCACCTCTGGCAAGTTCGTGTTCTCGGCCAGCGAGGCTTATCTGATCGAAAACGGTCGCGTCACCCGCCCGGTCAAGGGCGCCACCCTGATCGGCAACGGCCCGGACGTGCTGACCAAGGTTTCGATGGTCGGCAATGATCTGAAGCTCGATGCCGGCGTCGGTACCTGCGGCAAGGACGGGCAGAGCGTGCCGGTGGGGGTCGGTCAGCCGACCCTGAAGATAGAATCGCTGACCGTGGGCGGTACGCAAGCCTGAGCTCGAATCCCGAACCATGAACCCTGAATTCCGATCCATGCCCGAAGCCATTGCCCCCACCATTGCGCCAATGCCGGCGCGCGAACGACTGGAAACCCTGATCGCCGACATCCTGGCCGAGGCGCGGGTCCAGGGCGTCACCGCCGCCGAAGCGGCGGTCAGTTTTGCCAGTGCCCTGTCGGTGACCGTCCGGCTGGGCGAGGTCGAGACCCTGGAACATCATCGCCAGCGCGGCTTGGCGGTCACGGTCTACTTCGGTCAGAGTCGGGGCTCGGCTAGTACCGCCGACTGGCGACCGGAGGCGATTCGTGACACCGTGCAAAGCGCCTGCGCCATCGCTCGTCACACCGCCGCCGATCCGTATGCGGGATTGGCCGATCCCGAACGGCTGGCGCGGGAGATTCCCGATCTCGATCTATACCATCCCTGGGCGCTGTCCGCCGAGGAAGCGATCGACTTGGCCCGTGAGTGCGAAGCGGCGGCGCTGGCATTGGACCCACGTATCCGCAACTCCGAAGGTGGCAGCGTCGCCACCCGTGCCGGGCTGGTCATGTACGGCAACTCGCACGGGTTTTGTGGTGGCTATCCGACCACCCGCCATTCGCTGAGTTGTTCGGTGATCGCTCAGGATGCGGAGGGTATGCAGCGCAATCATTGGCATACCGTGGCGCGCGACCGCGCTGAACTGGAAACGCCGGTCGCGGTTGGGCAAAAGGCCGGTCGGCGGGCGCTGCGCCGGCTAGGCAGCCGCCGACTAGGTACCCGGCAGGTGCCGGTTTTATTCGCGCCAGAACTGGCGCGCGGCTTGATCGGGCACTTTATCGCCGCCATTCGGGGTGTGGCGCTGTATCGCAAGTCCTCGTTCCTGCTGGATCGACTCGGCACGCCCGTGTTCCCGGATTTCGTGACCCTGCGCGAACGGCCGCGCTTGCCCAAGGCCTTGGGCAGCGCCCCGTTCGACAGCGAAGGCGTGGCCACCGCCGACCGGGATGTGGTCAGCGATGGGGTATTGCGGGGTTACGTGCTGGATAGCTATTCGGCACGCCGCTTGGGGATGCAAACTACCGGCAACGCCGGCGGTACCCACAATCTGATCGTCGAGCCCGGTTCGTTGGGGCAGGAGGAGCTGCTGCGGCAACTGGATACCGGCTTGTGGGTGACCGAATTGCTCGGCCATGGGGTCAATCTGGTGACCGGCGACTATTCGCGCGGGGCGTCCGGGTTTTGGGTGGAGCAGGGTCAGGTTCGCTATCCGGTCCACGAAATCACCATCGCCGGCAATCTGAACGATCTGTTCCGAGGTGTGGTGGCGGTCGGTGCTGACGTGGATATGCGCGGCGGTATCCGTTGCGGTTCACTGTTGCTGGAGCGGATGACGGTAGCGGGAGAGTAGAAGCGGACACCGGCGACTGGTTCCAGCCGACCGGGCTTCAATCCTCCCGCTTGCGCAATAGAAAGTAGAATTGCCCAAGCTCTTCCCGCGCTTCCAGCAAGACATGGCCCATCTGTTGGCTGAAGGTCTCGAAATCCCGGACCGATTCCGGGTCGGAGGCGATCACGCGCAGCACCTGACCGCCGTGTAGGCCAGCCAGGGCCTTTTTGGCTTTGAGAATCGGTAGCGGGCAGCTCAATCCGGACGTGTCGAGTTCGGCATCGATCGTGGTCATGGCGATTATCCAGTAGCTCAAGATGCTCTTAGCTTACCGGATCGAACTATAACTCAGTGAGGTGAGTCCCTCGGCAAAGCCAGGGGACTCACCAAGGTTTGACCTATACGACGGTTGGCGTGAATTTTCCGAACTCTGCCAAGAGTTACGGAGTTCACGATGAAAGAATATAAGAGCCTGAGTCATACGGGCGCTGGGCTCAAACCACTGTAAGCTGCCTTTCCGGATAAAGTGGGAAGGGAAAAGAGCGATTGCCCCGCTGTTGCTTGGGCATCATGCGGTCTTTGGCATCATCAGGATCGCTTCAAGGGACAACGGCGCGGTGAAGAGGCCTAAACACACGGCCGGCACCTCACCAGTAGTCCAAGTACGGACGGACGAAGTGGTGTTGCAACAGATGCACGTCCAAGGTGCGTTGCAGGGCGGTAGCCTTCTTGTTATAGCAAAACGAATTGGCTCAATCTGGATTCCGGACTGTTGAGGATGGCGCGCCCCGTCGGCGAGTGGG
>DAOTGT010000230.1:0-4928 GCA_035447285.1 Candidatus Competibacter sp. | reverse complement strand
GCAGCTCAAGCGTGCCACCGTAGGCGTCGCCGATGCAGACCACGCCTTCACGGCCGTGAGTCAAGAATAATGCGGTCTCGGCGGCCATCCCGGAGCAGAAGGCCCAAGCCATCTCCGCGCCTTCGAGACTGGCCAGCGTTTCTTCCAGCGCAAAGATCGATGGGTTCAGGCCGTAACGCGTGTAGAAACTCCCGGATTTACGGCCATCGACGACGTCGAGAAGGTCGGTCGTCGATGCGAACGCGAAGGTCGTGGTGTCGTACACCGGAATATGCGGACTACCGTGCGCGTCCTTGAGGCTATAACCGTGGATGCCGCGGGTGGCCAATCCGTGCTTGCTGCCTTCCGTCATGTTGTGACTCCCCAATCGATTATCAATCTGTTTTCCTCTGTTAACCGCCAGAACGATCGCCAAGTGGCGGCTAAAAAGGCCAAGGAGGCGCCGTTTGTCCAGAATCACCCGATTGCGTGTTGCGGCGCGGTACACCTGGCGCTTATCGGATCCGGAGGGGCAAAGTAGCAAGCCCGCTCGCCGGGTAGACGGCTTGGCTCGGCCATTGGTCCGGCACGGGCTGAATGCCGGTAGTGCGTTCGAGCAGTGCCTCCATGAGGAGTCGCAACTCCATTCGGGCCAGCGGAGCGCCTGGACAGCGGTGAATGCCCGCGCCATAGAGGAGATTCTTACTGGGATCGCGGTTCAATCGGAAAGCCTCTGGATCCTCAAAAACGCGGCCGTCCCGATTGGCGGCGATCCAGAGGAGCGAAATCCGCTCGCCGGCCTTGAGTCTTCGGCCGCCGATTTCCACGGGGCAGGTTGCGATGCGCCGGTTGGCCGGCAGGGGACCCTGAATCCGGAGGATCTCGTCGATGGCCTCGGGCAACAAGGCGGGTTGAGCGCGCAATTGCTCCTGCAACTCGGCGTGCCGCGCAAGATCATGAGCCAGGATGCCGACCGCCGCGGAGATCGTGCCCACCTCCCCGACGGTCCAGTTTCGCAAGATACTGACCATCTTTTCCTTGCTCAGGAGCTGTCCCCCCACTTTTTCGTGCATCAGCGCGGCGGTGATGTCGTCCTCGGGCTTTGCTCCAGCCTGAAGGCGACTTTCAAGCAGGCTATCGATGAAGCGCTCGAACTCGCGCGCGATTTCAGACAGGGCCTGGCGGTCCTGAGTCCGTGTGGCCTCGTGTTTTCTCTGGGTCCAGAGCACCATGGGGGCGTGAAGAGTCGGTGGCCAGCCCAGAAAGGCGCATTGGACACGCACCGCAAAGGGCAGGGCAACCTCGGCCATCAGTTCCACCTGGCCGACAGCGAGGGCGTTCCGAACCAGATCGGCGACGATTTCCCGGCAAGTGGATTCGAACGCTTCCATCCGTTCTGGAGAAAAGTACGACTCGATAAGGCGTCGATAGGCCGTGTGTTCGGGGGGATCCATCCCGTTGGGTACGGAGAGGTGCCGTGACACCACATTGCTGAACGTGTGGTGATCGTTGAGCACACGGGTAATGTCCTCATGTCGGAAGAGTGACCACTGCAGGTAATCGCTGTAGGCGACAGGGCAGCGTTCGCGCATTTCATCGTAGGCCGCACTCGGGTCGCGCAAAACCTTCTCGGCTCTCGGATCCCAATCAGGTTCAAGTTGATCGTTCATTGTCATTCCTTCAGGAGCAGAGCGATGTGTGGGTCCGATGGAACGTGGTCGAGCCGGGCGGATACGGTGACTGTGGCGCCAGTATCAACACGCCTGTAGTGAAGTCGCCCCAGCGGGTCAACGTCGAAGCACAATCACTCACGCTGGTCGAAGCGTCCGCTGATGCCCTTGAAGCCGGCGTCCTCGGCGGCGCCGGCCAGCAAGCTCGCAATGTTGGCGACCACGCCGTTCATCCCCTCTCGCCGCTCGCGGATCGGGATAGAGCGCCGCCTTAGGGGCGCGGATCATCAAGTAGGCCGATGCCGTCAAGCCGGCATGCTCTGCGAGTTTCACTGCGTCGATGGAGCCATGGCCGACCCTGCTGCCCATGGCCACGCCCAGAACCTCGGCTAGTGAGTCACGGACGATGATCCGCGGCGCGGCGCCGAAAAACTCCGGGAAATGCAGGGCTTGGTTCTCCCTCGAATTCTCCGACTTGCCAGCCACCAGCAATGTCTGTAAAATAGTATTTACTTACTTACTAAAAAGCAAGCGCCTCTATAGCATGATCACTCCAGCCATTCACAATACAAGGCCGCGTCAGCGCTTGACCACTGATCAGCGGCAGCGGGAGATCGTTGCCACGGTCCTCGCGCTGGCCCGGGAACGCGGCCCGGACGCGATTACGACCCAGGCGATCGCCGACCGGATGGGCCTTACCCAAGGGGCCATCTTCCGGCATTTTCCCGACAAATTGGCCATCTGGCTGGCGGTTTTTGGCTGGGTCCGTGAATCGCTCGGCGCGGCGATCACGGCGGCGATCGAGACAGTGGCTTCGCCGCTCGCAAAAATCGAGCAGGTGTTTCTCGCACATGTGGCGTTTGTCGTGGCAAACCCAGGTGTGCCGCGCGTCCTGTTTCACGAGTTGCAGTACCCGGGTGATTCGCCGGTACGCGTCGAAGTACGTGCCATGATCAACGCGTATCACCAGCGGCTAACCCGGCTGTTCATGCAAGCAAAGGTCGCCGGTGAACTGCCGCCCGCTCTTGATCCGACACTGGCGCCGGTCCTGTTCGTCGGTGCCGTGCAAGGTCTGGTCATTCAGGCATCGCTTGCCGGTGACGAAACGCAGATGGTGGAAGGCGCGGCGAAGCTGTGGCAGCTGTTACTCGACGCTTATCGAGGGCGGGGAGAGTGGTGAAAATACGTGCGAGCCGGCTCGCGGGTACTGGGCTCAAGGCACTGTAAAGAGGGCATAAAAATCCGGGTGAGATAAGCAGCTTGGGGGAGTTGATGAGGGCTAGGCGAATCTGACGGTGTGCCAGGGGATGGCGGAAAACTTCCGTTTTTCGCCATCCGGTTCGGCCCCTGACAATTGGGTAGCTTTTGTCGCTAAATGGCACCGATTATCGGCGCCATGGGGCACCGTTCGGGGTGGCGGGTTGATGTACCCTGCGACCTCAAGTCGAATGTACCGCCGCTTGGCCCGCCTGACGGTGGCGGGTGCGATAGCGCGTTTCCAGGCGTTCCGACACGACGCCGCTCGCCCGTTTTACACCGCCGCCGGTTCGGTCGGTTCCGGCACCCGCTTGAATTGGCTGATTTCGACGGTGCCTTGCGGGAAGTGGGCCATGATGCGCAGTTCGCCGCCCATCGCTTCGACGAAACGGCGCAAGGTGCTCACGTACAGATCGGTCTGGCCTTCCATCTTGGAGACGGCGATCGGGTTGATGCCGAGCGTGGCCGCGACTGGTTGTTGGGTGAGATCGAGTGCCCGCCGGCGCGCTTGCAAGGGCATTTCGTCGATCAGCCGCTGGGTTTCCGCCGCGATGCGCGCTTGCCGTTCTTCCGTCATTTGCGCCACCCAATCGCGAGATTGCTTGACCATCGGGGTAGGGTCGGTAAAAGGTTTCGGCGACTGGGCCACTCGACCCTAGCGCATCGCCGCGCGCGCCGCCTCGGCCAGAAAGCCGGAGCGGGTCCCGCCGCGCGCGCGAACGCGCTCGTCGATCTGCGCCAGCAGCAGGCGGGGCAGGGTGATGTTGATCTTCTCGGCCGGACCGAAATAGCGCTCCACCGGCACTTCGACCACCGCCCAAATCCAGCCGGCGAAGTCGGGATCGGCTCGATGTTCGGCGAGCGTGCGCGCCGGCGGCACGTCCCCGCCGTCCTCGATCAAGGTCTGGCAGTGGAAATCGATGGCGTCCTTGGCTTGGTCGATGGCTTCGTCCAAGGTGTCGCCCGCCGAGAAACAGCCCGGCAGGTCGGGCACCACCACCCCGAAGGCGTGGGTGGCGTCGCCCGGTTCGATGGCGATGACGAATTTCACGGTCGCGGCCCTCGCTTCAGATCAAACCGGCCTGTTTGCGCAGCTGGCGCGCGAGACCCGCGCCCAAATCCTTTTTCGGGTGCGGGACGCTGAGGTGCCCGCCGCGCGCCGGATGGGTGTAGATGTGATGCGAACCCTTGACGCCCCGCAGCGTCCAGCCGGCTTTTTCCAGCTCCTTGATGAGGTCCGCGCTGTTCATGGTGGTTATTATAACCACTGTCGGTGTATCATCAACACCATAACCACCAAGCTGACCCGTTACAGCAAAGCCCCCCGCAATCTCGGGCCTCGCATCCCACAACCGGCCCGCCAGCAACCGGCCGTTGGTCTTCTTATCACGACGGATTCCATCGAGTCCCCAGGTGCCCCATTGCTTGAAGGTGAACGCCACGCCGGTCACCTGGCATTGATCCCGCACCGACAAGGCCCATTCCTCGCGCATCCGGCGAGCCTCCGGTCCCGACTCACCGCCGACGATCACCCAATCGATGTCGCGCAGGTCCAGTGGTCCCAGGTCTTCCAGCAACGGCTCCACCGACAGGAAACGAACGCGGGCGGATACCTGGCGGAGCAGGTCGATGCGCGGCAGGCCGTGGCGACGATCCTCGACCGTGACACCGAGCCAGACGTTCGGCGGTATGGGGCGGGATGCGAAGAACTCGGGCAGTCGCTCAGCGCGTTTGGTCAAGAATTGATAGATATGCCAAGGCGTGCGGTGCATCGTCGCCAGCACCCGGTCGATGAAGGCGTCGGGCACGTCCTCGTGAAACAGATCGGCCATCGAGCAGACGAAATAGAGGGTGGATTTCTTCCGCCCGAGCGGTAAGTCAAGGCGGTCTGCGTGCAGGGTCAGCGCGAAACCCCTGGTGTAGCCCGGCGCGGCCATCGCCTGGAGCTGCAGCGCCATCCGTTCAGCGTAGCAGTGCTTGCAACCCGCCGACACCTTGGCGCAGCCGGTGACCGGGTTCCAG
>DAOTGT010000229.1:1619-5013 GCA_035447285.1 Candidatus Competibacter sp. | reverse complement strand
TTGAAATACGCCTCGCGCGCCGGCAGCTCAAGGCCGGTCAGTCGCAGCGGCAAGGTGCTGTCCGGCGCCACGCTCTCGCTCACCTTGACCCGCGCCTCCAGGGCCAAGTCGGGAATCAGCACCACACCGCGCGGCATCCGCTTTTCCACCAGCACGCCTTCGCCTTGCCAACCGGGATGTTGCTGTAGATAAACCACCGTCCAATGCTCGCGGGACAAGCGTTCGGCCCGTCGTATGCCCCGCGCCGCCACCTCCGCCGCCCCGACTCGTTCGACGATCACCTGGGCCTCCAATGGATCGCCGCCCCGCAGGAACGCCCGCAATTGCTGGTGCGCGACCAGATCCAGATAACGCCGCAGCGGGCTGGTGACCTGAGCGTACACGTCGAGTCCCAAACCACCGTGCGGGCCAGGCTGGCCGCTGTACTGACGTGGGCGCAGGCTGCGGCGCAAGGCGTACATTGCCGCCAGTCCGGCCGGTTCCCGGTCCGCGTCGCCCACCGCCACGTCCTGAGTGGTGAACGGAAACGGCAGCCCGTGCTCCAGCGCGAAGCGGGCCGCCGCTTCGCCGGCCATCAGCATCGCCTCGGTCACCAGCATCCGACTGCGCGAGCGGGGCAGCGGCTTGATGGCCACTTGCCCGTCGGCGACTTGCATCTTCACTTCCGGCAGATCGATGAACACCGCCCGGTTGGCGCGGCGGCGGGTCCGATGGCGACAGGCCAGTTCGTGCAGAGTACGAAACGGCTCCTCGTCCAGCCGCAACTCCACTTCTTCATAGCTCAGCCGCCGCACTCGCACCCGGCTTGGCGCGATCTCCACGTCGGTGACGACACCATCGGCATCCAGCGTCAGGCCGAACGACAGCGCCGGCGTGACCTCGCTCAGCCCCAGGCCGAGTCGCGGCACCGCCTCCGCCGGCAGCATCGGCACGATGGTTTCCGGCAGATACAGGGTGGCGCCCCGCTCCCGTGCTTCCCGATCGGCGGGGCTGTCCGGTGGCACCAGGGCGGCGGCGTCGGCGATATGCACCCACAGGCGGTTGCCGTCCAGGCTGAGCGCATCGTCGGGATCGAGGTTGCCTTCATCGTCGATGGCGTAAGCCGCCAGCCCGGTCAAATCCAGGCGCGGTTCGTCTGGCAGTTCGGGCAGATCCGCCGTCGCCACCGCCAGCGGCGCCCCGATCCGTCGGGGATAAGGGTTGACCGTGCCGTCCCAATACCCCAGGCGCAGCAGCAACCCATGGGCGCTTTCCGGATTCTGGCCACAGTCGAGCGCCTGCAACACTCGGCTCTGCTCGCGCTGGCCCCAGGCCACCTCCTCGATCTCGTGCAGAAACGCCGCATCCTCGGCGGCGCAGCGTCCAGCCCGGGCGCGGTTCAGAAATTCGCTCCAGGCTTCGCGTTCGGCCGCTTTCGCCTCGCGCGCCGCCCGTTCCCGCGCCACCTCCGCCAGCGGCCGGACCGTGATCGCCTCGGGCGTGCCTTGGAAATACAAGCCTTCGTCCAGCAGCCGCCAAGTGGCCCAGGCGGCGGCGGGCGTGTAGGCACCATAGACCAGTTCCGCAAGATCAGGCAAAGTGATTTGTTCGCCCTCCAACAACTCGCAGGCCGCCTCCACCTCGCCCGGTGGAAGATCCAGCTCGCGTAACCCGCGCAACGGTCCGGGATGCAGCGGCAGCACATCCTTGGGGCGTACCCGCAGCGACCGGCCATCCTCCAGTTCGATCTCCAGTTTGTCGCCGAGACTGGCGACGCGGGCCGGACCGTTCTTGTAAAGCACCAAACTATGTTGCGGGATATTCATCGGGCCTCGGGGGATGCGGAGCGAATTGACCTTTCGGCGGCGGATGGGCGAATAAAGTACCAGAATTTATCGCGGCGCCGACCGGAATCCTGGATGACCGGCGGGTTGCGGCGCCATGAGCCTCCATGCATTCCGCCATTGCTTGCGCGGGAATGGCTCGCAAGGACCGAATGCCATTTACTTCGGTTCGCGGTCAAGCGCATAGACCCTCATACCCGCACTGCGGTACTATTTTCCGTCGTACCGTGTGGGAATCACGGGGGCCTGAACCGATTCATATGATGCGGCACTGCCGCGCGTTCTCCGAAAGCCGCCCGTCTCGGCCCAGCGGGGCGCACGACCGGGTTCCGGCAGACGCGAAACCGTGACGCCATCCGGGCCGCCAACCATTCATATCAACGATAAACCGATAATCGGGAGACTGCTTATGAGTACGGTAGATGCCGTCGATCTCGGCAGACGCCGCTTTCTGACCGCCACGGCAACCGTGGTCGGCGGCGTGGGCGTGGCGTTCGTCGCCGTTCCATTCTTGAAATCCTGGTCGCCCAGCGAGCGCGCCCGGGCCGCCGGCGCGCCGGTGGAAGCCGACATCAGCAAGCTGGAAGAAGGCGCCATGATGACTGTCGAATGGCGCGGTAAACCGGTCTGGCTGCTGAAACGCACCAAAAAAATGCTGGACGATTTGCCCACCCTCGACGATCAATTGCGCGATCCCAAATCCCAAGAGACCAGCCAGCAACCCAAATACGCCCAGAACGAGTATCGCTCCATCAAATCCGAAACCCTGGTGCTGGTCGGCATCTGCACCCATCTCGGCTGCTCGCCTACGTTCCGTCCCGACGTGGCGCCCGCCGATCTGGGGCCGAACTGGAAAGGCGGCTTTTTCTGTCCTTGCCACGGTTCCCGCTTCGACTTGGCCGGCCGCGTCTACAAGAGCGTACCCGCGCCGCTCAACCTGGAAGTGCCTTCCTATCGGTATCTGACCGATTCGCGGGTGTTGATTGGCGTTGATCCGGAGACTGCATAATGGCGAACACACAAGGCACGACCGGCTTGCTCGGCTGGATCGACGAACGGTTTCCGCTGACCAAGTCGATCCGCGAGCACCTGACCGAATACTACGCGCCGAAGAACTTCAATTTCTGGTACTTCTTCGGCTCACTGGCGCTGCTGGTGCTGGTCAACCAGATCCTGACCGGCATCTGGCTGACCATGAGCTACAAACCGTCCGCCGCCGACGCCTTCGCCTCGGTCGAATACATCATGCGCGACGTGGACTGGGGCTGGCTGATCCGCTACATGCATTCCACCGGCGCCTCGGCCTTCTTCATCGTCGTCTACCTGCACATGTTCCGCGCCCTGATCTACGGCTCCTACAAGAAGCCGCGCGAGCTGATCTGGATCTTCGGCGTGCTGATTTTCCTCGCCCTGATGGCCGAGGCGTTCATGGGTTACCTGCTGCCCTGGGGTCAGATGTCCTATTGGGGTGCCCAGGTCATCATTTCGCTGTTCAGCGCCATCCCCGGCATCGGCCAGGATCTGTCGCTGTGGATTCGCGGCGACTACGTGGTGTCCGACGCCACCCTGAA
>DAOTGT010000229.1:0-1519 GCA_035447285.1 Candidatus Competibacter sp. | reverse complement strand
TGGTGATCTTCTTCATGCCCGAGATGGGCGGCTACTTCCTCGAACACCCCAACTTCGACCCGGCCGACCCGCTGAAAACGCCGCCACACATCGCGCCGGTGTGGTACTTCACGCCGTTCTACGCCATGTTGCGCGCGGTGCCGGATAAACTGGGCGGCGTGATTACCATGATTGGCGCCATCGTCATTTTGTTCTTCCTGCCCTGGCTGGACCGTAGCCCAGTGAAATCCATCCGCTATCGCGGGTTCATGTTCAAGTTGATACTCACCGCCTTCACGGTATCGTTCCTGATTCTGGGTTATCTGGGTGCCCTGCCGCCGAGTCCGGCCCGTACCACCATAGCGCAAACCTGCACCATCATTTATTTCGCCTTCTTCTTCGTGCTGCCGTTTCTGCCGGCGCTCGAAAAGACCAAGCCCGTACCGGAAAGGGTGACCGAACAATGAAAAAAATCATTCTCGCACTGGCGGTTCTGGCGCTGCCGGCCCTGAGCGTGGCGTCCGGCGGCGAAGGTTTTCACCTGATGACGGCGCCGATCGACTCCCACAACAAAGCGTCGCTGCAACGTGGCGCCAAGCTGTTCGTCAACTACTGCATGGGCTGCCACTCGCTGGAGCACCAGCGCTACAACCGCATGGCCCGCGACATCGGTCTGACTGACGAACAGGTCAAGGAGAATCTGATCTTCACCGGCGCCAAGGTCGGCGACACGATGAAAAACGCCATGCGCAAGAGCGAAGCCAAGGGTTGGTTCGGCGTGGTGCCGCCCGACCTGACCCTGATCGCCCGCTCGCGCGGCGTGGACTACCTGTACACTTACTTACTGACCTTCTACGAAGATCCCAGTCGGCCGTTCGGCGTGAACAACGCCGCCTTCCCGAACGCGGGCATGCCGCATGTGCTGTGGGAACTGCAAGGAATGCAGAAACCGGTCTATGAAAAACACAAGAATGCCGAGGGCCACGAAGTCGAAACCCTCACGGGTTTCGAGCTGGTCCAGCCCGGCAGCATGAACCCACCACAGTTCAGGGAGTCGATGGCGGACCTGGTCAACTTCCTGTCCTACGTCGGCGAACCCATCAAGCTGGAGCGTCAGCGGATCGGGGTTTGGGTGATCCTGTTCCTGGCGTTGGCTTTCGTGGTGTTCTATCTGCTCAAGAAAGAATACTGGAAGGACGTACACTGACGCCGCCATCGGCGGAGGGCGCGGGTCGCTCTCCGCCAGGGCGCCGCGCTTTCTCATTCCTCCCCGTGCGCCGTTGGGGAGGCCCACATACCTCAACCCGCCGACCGACCCCGCCATGACTTCGACCCGGCCCTATCTGATCCGCGCGCTTTACGAGTGGATCGAAGACAACGGCTTGACGCCACACATTCTGGTCAACGCGGAATTGCCCGGCGTGGAGGTTCCCAAGCAACATGTGCGCGATGGACAGATCGTGCTCAACGTCAATTCGATCGCTGTGCGCGACCTGCGCCTGGGCAACGAATGGATCGAATTCAACGCCCGCTTTGGCGG
>DAOTGT010000228.1:0-5034 GCA_035447285.1 Candidatus Competibacter sp. | reverse complement strand
CGTTGGCTTCCTTGAGCGCCTGCACCAACACCTTGGCATTGAACAGATAGTTGCCCATCGAGGCGTAGGAGCGGGTGGGATCGGAGGGCATGGATGGCGGGTTGGCCGGCTTCTCCTTGAAGTCGCTGACTCGACCCGCGTGATCGGCGTCGATGACGCCGAACGAACTGGCATCGGCGATCGGCACCGGCAGCGCGGCGACGGTCGCATCGGCCTCCCGCTCCATGTGGAAATCCACCATCTGCTGGAGATCCATCCGGTAAATGTGATCGGCGCCGAACACCACCACCAGATCGGGGTTATGTAACTGAATCAAATTGATATTCTGATACACGGCATCGGCGGTGCCCTGGAACCAGTCGCCGCCGCGCATCATCTGCGGCGGCACCACGGTTACGAATTCCTCGTTCCGCATCGGCGATACCACCCACGCCTTGCGCACATGCTCGATCAGCGACTGGGACTTGTACTGCACCAGCATGTAGATCGACTGAATCCCCGAATTGAGCAGGTTGCTCAACACGAAATCCACGATGCGGTAGCGGCTGCCGAACGGCAGCGACGGTTTGGAATTGTAGGCCGTCAGGGGACTCAGACGAGCACCTTCGCCGCCCGCCATGACAAAGGCCAAAATTTTCGGTTGTTTCATCGCGGCACATCCTTCGTTTCGAGTGATAGTAGTTCACACAAACCCCCGAGCGGGATGGCAACCCAGTCGGGGCGGTTATCCAATTCGTAACGCAGTTCGTAGCAGGCCTTCTCCAGCGTGAACAAATCCAGCAAGGCCTTGGCCTGCTCGGGATCGGTCGGATAGCTCGGGCAATCCCGCAGGGCTTCGGCGTAACCTTCCAGGAACGCGGTTCGGGCCAGCCGCTCCCAATCGCCGATGTAGGATGCCAGCTCTTCCCAGTTGGTGGTGCCGTCGGCGGTTGACTGCCGCAAGGCGGCGTGCGCGGCATAATTGAACGAACGCAGCATGCCGACCACATCCCGCAACGGTGAGTTTTTATGGCGCCGCTCTTCCAGCGACCGCGACGGCTCACCCTCGAAGTCGATGATGATGACGTCGTCCTTGGCCACCAGCACCTGACCGAGGTGGTAATCGCCGTGGAAGCGGGTCTTCATCGGCAGCGAATCCGCGATCTCCAGTTGGTCCAATCGAGCCATGATGGTCTCGCGCGCGGTCAGCAAGCAGCCGGCCAGGGAGCGCGCCGGTTCCGCCAATCGCCACTGCGCCTGTTCCAACCGCTCCAGCGTGGTGGTCGCCTCCCGCCGAATCTGCTCGATCCAACCGCTCAGATCGGCCGGCGAGATCGGTTCGGGGTCGAAAGCGGCGTCGCCGGTGATCAGTGCCAGCGCCCGATGCAATTCGCCCGTGCGCCGACCCAAGGTGTTGGCGAACAATAGATAGAGCGCATGCACGCCATCGCCGGCTTCCCGCACCGTCTCCGGTTGCTGCACGCAATCGTCCAGGAACCGTTTCAGGTAATCCTGGGTGTAGGTCCAGGCGTCGCCCTGATTGCCGACAAAGCCTTGCAACATCGCCAGCGCAATGACATTACCGTCCTTGTCTTCGTACTCCAGGGCACCGGCCAACGGCGCGGCGTTACCGAAATCGGCGACGTCGGTCAGGAATCGACCCATCTCCAACTCGGGATTGATGCCGGGCCGCAACCGTCGATAGCCCTTGAGCAGCATCCGGTCGCCGACATTGAGCGTGGTATTGCTGCTATCCAGCGCCAACCGCTTGACCGGCAACATCTCCGGCAGGTCGCCGGCCAGACTGTGGAAGATGCGGGTCGAGGAAAATTTCAGCCAGCCGCCACCCAGCGGTATCCGGGTGTTGCGCGCCATCATCTTCAGCATGGACTGCGTGAATTTCTCATTGGCGTAGGCGTCGTACAGCAGGCCCATCCGGGCACGGACCCGGACGCGCGCCAGCGTGTAGGGCCACAGCGGGCGCAGTTTCTCCTCGCCATCGTCTTCCCAGGCCAGCGCCATCGGCAAACCGTAATCCTGCGGCTCCGGCCGCTCGGCCAACCAAACCCGAACGCGGGCCAGCACCCACTCGGTCTGATCGACCCAGACGTCGTAGTTGTCGAACTCGACCGATTCGATGCGCCCGCTCTTGCCGGCGAACCAGCGCTGGGAGGGCAGGAACTCCGGCAGCACCTGCCGGGTCAGCCGCTCGTGCAGGCTCATGGCCATTTCCCGCCGGCTGGGCTCGACCTGATCGACGAAGAAGCTCTTCCAGCCCTGGAACAGCACCAGAATCCGCAGGTCGCCACCGGGCAACCGGTCTTCGTGCCACACCGGCGGCGCGGCGTAACTCAAGCGGAACCAGTAGACCCCGTAGCGGGGCAGGGTCAGCAGATAGGGCAGCTCGCCGATCGGCGGGAATGGGTTCTGACCCATCATTTCCACCGGCACCATGCCCTTGTATTTGCCCAGATCGAGTTCCACCGGCTGGGCGGAACGCGACAGATTGGCCACGCACAGAATCACTTCGTCGGCATAGGCACGAACGTAGGCCAAAATCTTGCGGTTGCCAGGCCGTAGCATCTCCAGCCGGCCACGGCCAAAGGCTTGGCAGGTCCGGCGTACGGCGATCATCCGCTTCATCCAGTTCAACAGCGACGCCGGCGCGCGATGCTGCGCTTCCACATTGACCGCCTCATAACCGTAGATCGGATCCATGATCGGCGGCAGGTACAAACGCTGGGGGTCGGCCTTGGAGAAACCGGCGTTGCGATCGGGACTCCACTGCATCGGGGTCCGCACGCCGTTGCGGTCGCCGAGATAAAAATTGTCGCCCATGCCGATCTCGTCGCCGTAATAAAAAATCGGCGTGCCCGGCATCGACAACAGCAGGCTGTTCATCAATTTGATCTTGCTGGAATCGTTGTCCATCAACGGCGCCAGCCGGCGGCGGATGCCGACGTTGACCCGACTGCGCGGATCGGCGGCGTAGGTGCGGTACATGTAGTCCCGCTCCCGGTCGGTGACCATTTCCAGCGTCAGTTCATCGTGGTTGCGCAGAAAGATCGCCCATTGGCAGTTGTCGGGAATATCCGGGGTCTGTTCCAGAATATCGACGATGGGATGACGGTCTTCCTGAGCGACGGCCATGTACATGCGCGGCATCAGCGGGAAGTGGTAGGCCATGTGGCACTCGTCGCCGTCGCCGAAATAGTCGCGCACGTCTTCCGGCCACTGATTGGCCTCGGCCAGGAACAAGCGGCTGCGGTAATGCCGATCCACCACCGCCCGCATCTGCTTGATCACCGCATGGGTTTCCGGCAGGTTTTCGTTGTAGGTGCCCTCGCGCACGCACAGGTAGGGAATGGCGTCCAGCCGCACCCCGTCCACGCCCAGGTCCAGCCAGAACCGCATGACCTTGGTCACGGCTTTCACCACCGCCGGATTGTTGTGGTTCAAATCCGGCTGGTGCGAGAAGAAGCGGTGCCAGTAATACTGTTGCGCCACCGGGTCCCAGGCCCAATTGGACGTTTCGGTGTCGGTGAAGATGATGCGGGTTTCCGGAAATTTCTTGTCGTCGTCGTTCCAGACGTAGAAATTCCGCTCCGGCGAACCGCGCGGCGCGCGGCGCGCGGCCTGAAACCAGGGATGCTGGTCGGAGGTATGGTTGATCACCAATTCGGTGATGATCTTCAAACCCCGCGCGTGCGCCTCGCGGACGAAGGCACGGAAGTCGGCCAGGGTGCCGTACTGAGGATGAACGTTCTGGTAATCGGAAATATCGTAACCGTCGTCCCGCAGCGGCGAAGGATAGAACGGCAACAACCACAGGGTGTCCACGCCCAAATCCTGGAGATAATCCAGGCGCTGAACCAAGCCGCGGAAATCGCCGACCCCATCGTTGTCACTGTCGCCAAACGCCTTGACGTGTAACTGATAAACCAGTGCATCCTTGTACCACAACGGGTCTTCCACACCGGTCCAGCCCTTGGGTTTTTGAGCCATCTATATCTTCTCCTCAACCGCTGAACGTATCGAAATCTTGTTCCGTTTGCAGGCTGCTGCGGATGCGGAACACATGTGCCGGCATCCGGTGCGGATTCAATTCGACGTAGTTGCGCGGCCCGTTCCAGATGTAGTGGGCACCCGTCAGCAGATCGTGCACCTGAAACGGCTGGTTCGGGTCCACCCCCAGCGCCGCCAGATCCAAACCGGTCCAACCGGACTGCGTGTAGTTGGGGTCCAGGTTCACCAGCACCAGCACGATGTTGGCATGCTTGTCGGTGGTTTTGCTGTAGCAGACGATCTGCTCGTTATCGACCTCGTGAAACCGCAGGTTCCAGTCGGCTTGCAGCGCCGGGTTGCGCTTGCGAATGCGGTTCAGCAAGGCGATGAAGTCGCGCAGGCTGTTCGGTCCGTCCAATTCCTGGAAACCACGATGGCGAATCTGGTATTTCTCTGAATCCAGATACTCCTCGCTGCCCGGCTTGACGGCGAGATGCTCCATCATCTCGAAGGCCGGACCGTAAATGCCGTAGTTGGCGGTCAGGGTCGCCGCCAGCACCAGCCGGGACATGAACATCGGACGGCCACCGTACTGCAGGGCGGCGGTCAGGATATCCGGGGTGTTGGGCCAGAAGTTCGGCCGAAAATATTCGCGGCCCGGCCCCTGGGTCAGTTCGGTCAGGTACTCGATCAGCTCCGATTTGGTGTTGCGCCAGGCGTAGTAGGTGTAGGACTGGGTGTAGCCCAATTTGGCCAGGCGGTGCATGACCTTGGGGCGGGTGAAGGCTTCCGCCAGGAAGATGGCGTTCGGGGTGGTCTTCTTGATCTCGGCGATCAGCCATTCCCACATCGCGAAGGGCTTGGTGTGAGGGTTGTCCACCCGGAAGATGCGCACGCCCTGCTCGACCCAGAATTCGAAGATGCTCTTGATCTCTTCCCACAACGCCTGCCAGTCATCGGTTTCGAAGTTGAAGGGATAGATATCCTGATACTTCTTGGGCGGGTTCTCGGCGTACTGCACCGTGCCGTCCGGCCGCCAGCGGAACCAGT
>DAOTGT010000227.1:0-5038 GCA_035447285.1 Candidatus Competibacter sp. | reverse complement strand
GTGATGATCGACAGGTAGACGCCCGACACCCGCGAGCGGAAGGCAAACCAGCCAAACACGAACGCCAGCAGGCCGGGCACGACCAGCACCATCAGCGCCGCGAACCCGAAGTGGTCGAAACCATGCCAATACCAAGGCAGCTCCGACCAGTTCAGGAACACCATGAAATCGGGCAACACAGGATCGCCGTAAACACCACGAGTCCCGATCTGCCGCATCAGGTACATGCCGAAACAATAGCCGCCCAAGGCGAAGAAGGCGGCGTGGCCCAGACTCAGGATACCCATGTAGCCCCACACCAAATCGATGGATACCGCCAACAGCGCGTAGCAGAGGTATTTACCGAGCAGAGTGACGGTATAGGCGGTCAGATGCAGCGGGTGATCGGGTGGAACCAGCAGATTGAAAACCGGAACGCCGATGCCGAGAACGACCAGCACGGCCAACAACACCAGTCCGGCGCGATCGGAGAGTAGCCAGGGAGGGAAACGCATGAGTTCAGACCTCTGCCGCCCGCCCGCGCTGCGGGAACAGTCCGCGCGGGCGTTTTTGAATGAACAGGATCAGGAACACCAGTACCAGAATCTTGGCCAATACCGCGCCGGACCAGGGTTCCAGCAGTTTATTGGCGACGCCCAGCGACAGCCCGGCCACCATCGTGCCCCACAGGTTACCGACCCCGCCAAACACCACCACCATGAACGAGTCCACAATGTAATTCTGCCCCAAGTTGGGACCGACATTGGTCAGTTGCGACAACGCGACCCCGGCCACACCGGCGATGCCGCTACCCAGGCCGAAGGTCAGCGCGTCCACCCGCGCCGAACGGACGCCCATCGCCTTCGCCATCGCCCGATTCTGCGCCACCGCCCGCACCTCCAAGCCCAGCCGGGTGCGTTGCAGAGCCAGCCACAGCAGGGCAAACACCGCGATGCAAAAGCCGATGATCACCAAACGATTGAGCGTGACTTCCAGTGGGCCGAGCAGGATCGTGCCGCTCATCCAGTCCGGGGTCGCCACCGAGCGGTTGAGTGGAGAAAAGATCGAGCGCACCAACTGTTGCAGGATCAGGCTGATGCCGAAGGTGGCCAGCAGGGTTTCCAGCGGCCGGCCGTAGAGAAAACGGATCACGCTGCGCTCGATGGCGATGCCGACCAGCGCGGCCACGAGAAAGGCCAATGGCACGGCCACCGGCAACGACCAGTTGACCGGTAGATATTGCTGCGTCAACCAAGTCGTGTAAGCGCCAAGCATCATCAACTCGCCGTGCGCCATGTTGATCACGCCCATCACCCCGAAGGTGACGGCCAGACCGATGGCCGCCAGAATCAACACTGAACCCAACGACAGACCGAAGAACAGGGTTTCCGCCCAACCCAACATCTGCAGCCGGAATTCGGTCTTGGCCAGCGCGGCTTTTGCCGCCTCGCGCACCGTGGCGTCGCTGTCCTCGGCGGCAACCCGCAGCAACGGGCCGCGAATTTCCGGTTGCGTCCAGCCGCCCAGCGCCTTGGCGGCTTGCACACGCGCGGCAGGGTCGGGACTCGCCAGATCGACCAGTGCCAACGCCGCCGTCAACAATTCCTGGATTTTCTTGTCATGTTCCACCGCTAACCGCGCCTTCAGTCGAGCCGCGCCTTCCGGTTTGGGATTGCGCAGGAAAGCGTCGACCGCCGCCCGGCGCTTTCCTGGATCGGCGCTGGACAAGCCCAGGCTGGCCAAGCGGTCTTCGATCAGGCTGCGCAAATGATTGTTGACCCGGATGCGATCCAAGTCGCGCTTGACCACTTGCCCCAAGGGTTTACCGGTGATGGCATCCTCGATGGCAATCTCGGCATCGTCGCCCAGAGCGATCACCATCCGATCGCCTTCTTCCTGGTAGTACAAGCGGCTTTCGGGCAATGCACCGAGGATTGTGGCGATCCGGGGATGATCCATATTCACCAGCGTTTCAATCAACGTCGCCTTTTCGGTGAAATCGGCTTCGCGGAGTTGCATCAAGATAGTCCGCAGCGCGTCGTCATCGGCGGCGCAGACGGATGATGCCGCGAAAAGCGTCAGCAACAGCAGGGCAAGACCGGTCAGCCCGGCGCGAAACGACGTGCGGGATACCATAAGGAGCGCTTCTCATCGGAAGGGTGAGAGGGAAATCCCCTCTTCGCCGAGCTTGCGGAAATGGATCGGGTGGCTTTTACCTTCCTTGGCCAAGGCAGGGAGTGCATGGCGCCGGGCGATTCGAACCGGCGCCCACCCGATCATTCGTGAAAATCGACAAGAGGGGAACCGGGAAGATTACTGGTAATTCTGACCCGAGCACTTCTTGGTGACGGTGTTGTAGTTGCCGCACTTGATCTTGGGATCGGCCCAGTCGGCGGTGATGTCCTTGCTACCCGGCAGGTAGTCGGACCAGGCGTCGCCTGGCACCAGACCCTTGGTCTTCCACACCACGTCGAACTGACCGTCGGCCTGGATCTCGCCGATGAACACCGGCTTGGTCAGGTGATGGTTGGGCAGCATCTTAGCCATGCCACCGGTCAGGTTGGGATACTCGATGCCGACCATGGTATCGATCACCTTGTTGGGATCGGTGCTCTTGGCCTTTTCCACCGCCTTCACCCACATGTTGAAACCAATGTAGGTGGCTTCCATCGGGTCGTTGGTGACGCGTTTCTTGTCCTTGATGAAGGTGTGCCACTGCTTGATGAAGGCATCGTTGGCCTTGTCCTTGATGCTCATGAAGTAGTTCCAGGCGGCGAGATGGCCGACCAGCGGCTTGGTATCGATGCCGGACAGCTCTTCCTCGCCGACCGAGAAGGCGACCACCGGAATGTCGGTGGCGGAAATACCTTGGTTGCCCAGTTCCTTATAGAACGGCACGTTGGCGTCGCCGTTGATGGTGGAAACCACGGCGGTCTTCTTACCGGCGGAGCCGAACTTCTTGATGTCAGCGACGATGGACTGCCAGTCGGAATGGCCGAATGGCGTGTAATTGATCATGATGTCCTCTTCCTTGACACCCTTGGATTTGAGGTAGGCTTCCAGAATCTTGTTGGTGGTACGCGGGTAGACGTAGTCGGTACCGGCCAACACCCAACGCTCCACGCCCAGATCCTTCATCAGGTAATCCACCGCCGGGATGGCCTGCTGGTTGGGCGCGGCGCCGGTGTAGAACACATTGCGCGACGACTCTTCGCCTTCATATTGCACCGGATAGAACAGGATGCCGTTCAGCTCTTCGAACACCGGCAACACCGACTTGCGCGACACCGAGGTCCAGCAGCCGAACACCACCGCCACCTTATCCTTTTGCAACAACTCGCGCGCTTTTTCGGCGAACAGCGGCCAGTTCGAGGCCGGATCGACCACCACCGCTTCCAGTTTCTTGCCGAGCAGGCCACCCTTCTTGTTCTGCTGGTCGATCAACATCAGGACGGTATCCTTGAGCGTGGTTTCGCTGATCGCCATCGTCCCCGACAGCGAATGCAGCACCCCGACCTTGATGGTATCGGCGGCATGGGCCAGCGTGGTACCCAGCGCCAGCGCGCCGGCCAGCAACCAATGGGATAATTTTGGCATTATCTTTGTCATACGTAGCCCTCGATATGGTGATTGATCGGTCCGCCCGGATGCGGACCCAGAGGGTGCTTCATCAAACGCCGTGCCAAACGATAATATCAATGATATTCAATCGATTGATTTGGATTGTATGTTGCGGGCGAAACAGCCGCGCCTTGTAATGGTGCATGGCGAAGCCTCATTGCGGCAAAGCGGGGCGAAGGCGATCATAAAGATGGGGCCGAGTTTCAAAAAGGTGCATGCGGAGAACGGAATGGGTGCACGGTCATAGGGATAGCGTGAGAAATGGCAGGCACCACAAGCGAGCAATGCCGCCAAAAAAGCCAAGACACCGCGCTAGCCCGATCCGATCATCGACGCGGGCACCCGCCCTTGGAATAGAGCGGCGAATCAAACCGCCAGGCCGCGCTCCGCGCCAAGCATCCCTCGCTCGACGATGAAATCGATCACCTGCTCCAACCCTTGTCGGGTCTTGAGATTGGTAAAGACGAACGGCTTATCGCCGCGCATTTTTCCCGCATCGCGCTCCATAACCTCCAATGACGCACCAACATAGGGCGCAAGATCGATCTTATTGATCACCAGCAGGTCAGAGCGGGTAATGCCGGGTCCACCCTTGCGCGGAATTTTGTCGCCAGCGGCCACGTCGATCACGTAGAGCGTGAGGTCCGATAGTTCCGGGCTGAAGGTGGCGCTCAAATTGTCGCCGCCGGATTCGACCAGCACCAGATCCAGATCGGGAAAACGCTCGCACAACTGCGCCACCGCCGCCAGATTCATCGAAGCGTCTTCGCGGATCGCGGTGTGCGGGCAGCCACCGGTTTCCACCCCGACGATCCGTTCCGGTTCCAGGGCTTGGGCGCGGGTGAGGAACTGAGCGTCTTCGTAAGTGTAAATATCGTTGGTGACCACCGCGATTCGATAGCGATCGCGCAGCGCCTTGCACAGCGCTTCGACTAGGGCGGTCTTGCCGGAACCGACTGGACCGCCGACGCCGACCCGCAGAGGTTGTGGGTTCATAAATGGAGACCTGTTGAGGAGAAAGGAATGGAAATCGTGGGCAACGAATATGCCAGCCAGGCTGGCCGAATTTTCGAAGATCGCCTATCAATCGTTAGCTACATTCGACTCCATTTTGACTCATAAAAGGGCTTTCATGGATCTGAGCCGTGTATCAATACTACTTGATCTATCTTAATCGGTTCAAACCCTATTCAACCCTTTCAATTAACACTACTATTTTTACTACACACTCGCTACTACTGGAATCCGTCATGCAAGACCGTTGGTTATCTGTCGATGAGATCGCCGAATACTTGGGTGTCAGCAAGGACACGGTGTATGCCTGGGTGAGCGGCAAGGGGATGCCCGGCTACAAGGTCGGGCGGTTCTGGAAGTTCAAGAAGGAAGATGTGGACGCCTGGGTGCGAGCCGGCGGCGCCGCCAGCATCTCCGACGACGA
>DAOTGT010000226.1:0-5045 GCA_035447285.1 Candidatus Competibacter sp. | reverse complement strand
GAGGGACCGTGGCAAGCCGCCTATTCGCTGGTGGCCCTGATCGGATTCGGGCTGATCGTCTGGGGTTATGGGCTGGCCCGCCACGATCCGGTGGTTCTCTACTGGTCGCCCACCTGGTTGCGCCATCTGGCGCTGTTGCTGCTGGTTCCAGTCTTTCCGCTGCTGCTCGCTGCCTACCTGCCCGGACGCATCCAGACCACCGCCAAGCATCCCATGCTGGCAGCCATCAAGCTCTGGGCCGTTGCCCACCTGTTGGCCAACGGCATGCTGGCCGACGTGCTGCTGTTTGGGACATTCCTGGTCTGGGCGGTCGTGGATCGCATCTCGTTGAAGCGCCGCGCGCCGCGGCCGGTTCCCGGCGCGCAGCCCTCCAAGATGAATGATCTGATCGCTGTGGTCGGTGGTTTGGCGCTCTATGTCGCTTTTGTCCTCTGGTTGCACCTTTGGCTGATCGGCGTTTCGCCCATCGTGCGCTGAGTTTCTCGTCGCACCGACCGCCGGCGATTCGTCCCCGCCTTATGGAAACGCGGGGATGGTCGGTTCCGTGCCTTCGGGGTGCGCCTCCGGGTGGTGGGTCGACACCAGCTCGGTGATGTGCGCCACTTGGTCTCGCGGTACATCGATCATCATGAGCAATTCGCCGCGCTCGATCGCCGCCTCGAAATGTTTCAGCCGGGAATTGTCCACGCTCAGCCCCACCATCCCGCTCAGCCACGCCCCCACGCCGGCGCCGGCCAGTCCGCCGGCCAGCACGATCCCGCCTCCCGCCACCACCAGACTGACCGGCCCCAGCGCGACGGCGATCAGGCCGGCCAGCGTGCCGACCGTGCCGCCGACCGCTAAGCCTCGCTCCATCGCGGGAATGAAATCGCTCTTTTGCAGCAACGAGGCTTCGGGCAGATCCTCCAGCGGCGTGCCGTGCTTGGCCAAAATGTGGATGTGGCGCTCCTCGATACGCGCAAGCAGCAGCTCATCGACGATGGTTTTCGCGATCTCGACCGTTGGAACCAGAAAATAAATGCGCTTCATAGTTGCTCTCCTTAACCGTTCGCCCTCGGTCGTCGGGGCCGGCGGGCGATGCTGGCACGAGTCGGATGCGGGATCGATCGCACCGACACCTCTTCCCTGTTCTTCCCACCGGTCCACACGGCTGCGTGGGCCGGCGGCATCCACCGTTAATTCACTTATTGATTGTAGTTAATTGCATTGGTTCGTACCTGAGCCGCCGTGAAGCGCCATCCGCCCCTTTCCACTATGCTTGATCCGGCAAAACCACCGAGAAGGTCGATATGCGCCGGCCTGGATTCAAGCGCGAACGGAGAAATGACCCATGACTCAAGACGAACAACACGCCAGCGAACTGGTTGCCACCTGCGCCAAGGAGGCTAGCGCTCACATTCTCGCCTACGCCCGCGAGGCCGAGATGGAACCCCTTTCGTTTCTGGTGAACGTCGCTGCGGTACTGGCTTCGTCCGCCCTGGCCGCGCAACCGGAAGACCGGTTGCTGGAAGCGTCCCGCCATATCCAAAACGCCTTGGGCTTGGTGCATTGCCTGCGCGACGACGAAGCGGCGGCGTGATCGGGTCAGGCGCCAAGTCGGGTGCAGGCATCCGGCAGGCAACTTCCGCCGTCACAGGCGTCGGGACAGGCGTCGGGACAGGCGTCGGGACAGGCGTCGGGACAGGCGTCGGGTAGGCAGTCGGGCACGGCCTCGCAGCCGCGTTTCTTGCGCTTCCCGTCGCGATCCCGATCGGCGCTCAACTGTTGCGCCGCCGCCCGGCAGGCCCACAACCGGTTGCGGATCGTGCTCAAGGCCGACCACAGCCCATCGTGGGTGATCGCTTGGCGGGCGAGCGCCGAACAGGAAGGCCCGCCGTGTAGAGCCCGGTGAGCGCAGCAATAACCCTTGCGCGGAGATAGATGGCGCTGGTAGAGCGTAAGCGCGGCCAAGGCGAGACTGTCGAGCGGATTCATGGAACCAGGGGCGTGATAGCGATTCGGTCGAGGAAAACCGCGCGGTCGGTGGGAAATGTCACCGCCCCGCCAACCTGGATGCTGGCCCGCTGACCGCTACTGTTGCTTGGAAGAATCGCGCGGTACCACATATTCCAGCCGCTCGGCGGTGAGAGTCGCGGCGCTGGTGCAGACTTGAATCTGATCGAGCAGGCTGTTGATGGCATCCTCCAGTTCGGCGGCGGTATTGATGCCATCCATGCCGTAGAACTGGGAGTGGCCCATCACCTGATGCGCCTGTTCAGCCGTTTCACGTGCCGCGCGGAGCTGACGCGCCGCACTGTTCAGTAGGCGCACCAACTGGTGCCGGGTGTCTTTTGGGATCAAGTTCGGGTTCATGGCTGCTACTGGGTGCTGTCCATCACTTTCCAAGTGGCGCGAAAGCTCGGTAACCGAGGGGCAAATCGAGTATAGACAGACAGGATTTGCCCAGCCTCTAAATCTTGCGCTCGAAGGCGGTCAGCACGCGGTTTGCCAGCCGGTAGAGTTGCGCCGGCCGGTGCGCGCCGATCCGAAACTGGCTTGGGATCGGATCGATGATGCCCTGTTCCAGGATCTTGTGGCGGAACGATGCCTTGTCGAGGCGGACGCCGATGGTCTGCTCATAGATGCGATGCAATTCGTTCATGGTAAATGTCGCCGGCAGTAGAAAGACCGGTAAGGAGGAATAGGTTGCCTTGCCGCGCAGCCGCTCGATGGCTTTGGCGACGATCCGGTCGTGATCGAACGGCAACGCCGGCAACGCCTCCACCGGAAAGGCTTCGGCGGTTTGACTCCGATCCAGCAGGGAAGCGGGGATCAGGGCGTAGTAGGCGACACTGACCGACCAGCCCCGAGGGTCTCGGGTGGCCCCGGAAAACGTGAATAACTGTTCGAGATAAGGCGCGTCGAAGCCGATCTTGCCGCGAACCACTCTTCGGGCCGCCGCCTCCGTATCCGCGTCCTCGTCGATGTGCACGAATCCACCGGGCAGCGCGAGTTTCCGCTCGAATGGTGGCTCCTTGCGCTGGGTCAGGAGCAGACACAGGCGCTCGTCGAGAATGGTGAACAACGCTGTGTCCACCATCACCAAGGGTCGAGGAAAGGAAGGTTCCATGGTCGGCATGCTCCTGACGATGCACTTGATTGTTAATAACAATTAACAATGATGAATATATCATGAATCCGGCCAGGTGCTACTTGTTCCTGTGCGGCATCGCGCATGATTTTCGGATTCGCGCTTCAGGTGCATGCGGGGAATGGCAAACCCGGCGGCAGAGAGGATGATGTGTCGCCGGGCGCGAAACGGAGGATGTTTCAGACAGCCATCCGCAGAGAACTCATTTTATGCTTGCTTGAGCACGGTCATGGCCTTTGCGGCATCCTCGTCGGAATCCAGGCCAACATACAGGACGAAACGACTCCCGAGCACTGCCGCCGAAAAGCCGCGCAGGTTGATACCCGCCGCTGCGAGTTTCAAGGCCAACGCAGCGGCGATTCCAGACTGATTCTCCCCTTCGACCCGTATCGAATGCACTCGCGTGGTGACGTTGAAGCCCAGAGTGGCGGCGGCTTCAAGTTCGGCGTCACCATTCAAGGGAGTGACATAGACGACCGACTTGCCGGCTTGATCCGGCTCTCGCCGGGCGAGTATGAAGTTGAGATCGGCGCCGGCTTCCCGCAAGCCGGTTAGGACATTGGCCAAACTGCCGGGCTTATCTTCGATACCGGCAGCCCATACTTCGACACGTTCGGTGATCAGTTCCATGATATCCTCCTTTGGGTTCAGAGGCATGCAACTACTTTCCGCTGTATCCCGCGACATCATGAAATTCATGATAAAGGTCTGGGCGGCGCAGCGCCCAGACGGGTTGCCTGGATCGCGGAGCCATCCGCATCGTCAAGATCCGGATAAGCTAAAGTGTAGTTCCAAACTGAGTTTTTACCGCTCCAAACCGTTCATCCCGGTCTCGCGAGGCGGTGTTTTCCACGAGGGATTCCCTCCCCACCGTCTTGCCGCCTTCAATCCCAACCCACCCGCAAGGACAGCGGCCAGGTCACCCGCCGCCGAACCGACGGATCGCCCCATGGCGACGCGAGTTCCACCGCCAGATCGTTCACCGGGTCCGTGCCGCGCGCGGCGAGGTAACGTCCCGTCGCCGACCAGCTTCGCAAGTAGCCGAGCAGTTCCGGCAAGGTCCAGGCCGCGGTCATGTGGAATTCCGGCGCCGGAATTTCGCGAAACGGGAACGGCAGGCTCCGGTAACCGCTTTCGACATGGCGGCGTTCGGGTGGCCAGTAGGGTCCCACCGTGTCCCGATAGAAGGTTTGCACACAGGCATCGACGCGAGGCTCGTCCACCGTCTGTGCGCCATAGCTCCACGTCGCCAGGATGCCGCCGGGTTTCAGAACCCGACGCACTTCCGCATAGAAACAGTCCAGCTCGAACCAATGTAGGGCTTGCGCCACCGTAATCATATCCACCGTCGCTTCGGGCAAACCCGACGCCTCGGCGGGCGCAACTCGGTATTCGACGTTCGGATGGGGCGGTGCCGCGTCGATTTGTGCCCGGCTGGCGTCGGTGGCGATCACGCGAGTGAAGTATCGGGCCAGATCGAGCGTGGCTTGGCCGTTGCCCGCCGCGCAATCCCAAGCCAGTTCCCGTGAGGGGGCAATGGTCGCCAGCCAGTCGAAAAGCGCTTCGGGATAGGTGGGGCGAAACTGAGCGTAATGGGTGGTAACCGGCGTGAAGTGATCGTTGAATGGAAGGTTCATGGCGATTTCCCAGAAGTATTCCACCATTTGACACCAGAGCCCGGTGTCGAAATCCGGCGGTCCGGCTACGGTTTGACGAAGGCGACGCCGGTCGGACCTGTTCCCGCTTCCTGATAGATCACCTCACCGTCTTTCGCCCAGAGGTAATGCGGGACACCCGCCGGCGCCACGTAAACCCCGCCCGTCGGCACGGCAACGACTTGCGATTCCACGAAGGTTTCGCCGAATCCGACATAGAGCGTTCCCGCCAGCACCGTGCTGCTGCGGGCATCGGGGTG
>DAOTGT010000225.1:0-5071 GCA_035447285.1 Candidatus Competibacter sp. | reverse complement strand
TCGGCGTCGCGGTGCAAGACCCCAATACCCAGTATCCGGTGTTCGTCGTCATCGCCCTGCTGTGCGGGCTGGGCGCGGGCAATTTCTCCTCCAGCATGGCGAATATCAGCTTCTTCTATCCGCGGCGTCTGCAAGGCACCGCGTTGGGATTGAACGCGGGCATCGGCAATCTGGGCGTGGGCTTGGCGCAGTTGATCGCCCCGATCGCAATTTACGGTGGGGCGCTGCTGGTGCTGGGCGGTAGTCCGCAAAGCCATACGGATGGAGGCGCAACGACCCAAATCTGGGTGCAGAACGCCGGGTTCATCTGGGTACCGTTCATCGCCGTCGCCGCCATCGCCGCCTACCTGGGTATGGACAACATTGCCAGCGTCAAGGCGGGTTTCGCCGAACAGGCCGCGATTTTCAAACACAAGCATCAGTGGTTGATGAGCTGGCTCTATATCGGCACTTTCGGTTCTTTCATCGGCTTGGCCGCCGGATTCCCGATGCTGGTCAACACCATCTTCCCTGGTGTGGACGCTTTCCAGTTCGCGTTTATCGGCCCATTGCTCGCCGCGTTCGTCCGGCCCATCGGCGGTTGGTTGGCGGATCGTGTGGGCGGGGCAGTCATCACTTTCGGAATCTTCCTGATCATGGCGGCGGCGCCTCTGGCCGCCACGGCGTTCCTGCCGGGGGTGAACGGTGGGGGCAATGTCATGGGTTTCGTGGCGATGTTCTTGGTGCTGTTCCTCGCCGCCGGCATCGGCAACGGTTCCACCTTCCGCATGATCCCGATCATCTTCCGCACCCTGCGCGAGCGGCAGGTCGCCGACCGGAATGATGAAGCGGCGCTTGAACAGGCGCGGCGCGACGGCGCGACCGAAGCAGCGGCGGCCATGGGTTTGAGCGCGGCAATTGCGGCCTTCGGTGGGTTCTTCATCCCCATGGCCTATGGCACCTCCATCGAATGGACCGGTAGCCCGCAAAGCGCGTTGATTTTCTTCAGCCTGTTTTATCTGAGTTGCGTGCTGGTGACTTGGCGGTGGTATTCCCGCAAGGAGGCCGAAGTCTCGTGCTGAAAAGAGCGGTTACGAAGGTACCGAATGCAAACCCCGCTTGATCGATGATTATAAAATTATAGAGGTTTCAAGATCATGGCAGACATTCGTGAATGGCGCGTGGAAGATCCCCAATTTTGGGAAACCACGGGCAAAGGCATCGCCAACCGTAATCTGTGGATTTCCATTCCCAGCCTGTTGTGCGGCTTCGCGGTGTGGATTTACTGGAGCATCATCACCGTACAGATGCTCAATGCCGGATTTCCGTTCAAGCCGGCGGAGTTGTTCACACTGGCGGCCATCGCCGGCTTGACCGGAGCGACTCTGCGCATTCCGTCGAGCTTCTTCATCCGCATCGCCGGCGGTCGCAATACCATCGTGTTTACCACGGCGTTGCTGATGATCCCGGCGCTGGGTACCGGCATCGCCTTGCAGAGCAAGGAAACCCCGTTGTGGGTGTTTCAATTGCTGGCGTTTCTGTCGGGTTTCGGCGGCGGCAACTTCGCCTCCAGCATGTCCAACATCAGCTTCTTCTTCCCCAAGCGGATGCAGGGCTTGGCGCTGGGGCTGAACGCAGGCCTGGGCAACGCCGGCGTGACCACCATGCAGATTCTGGTGCCGCTGGTGATGACGTTTCCCTTGCTGGGTTCTTTTGGCGGCGAACCGGTGACGCTGGTGCAAGCGTCCGGCTCGCTGATCGGCAAGATTCCCGCCGGGGCGCCGACGTATATCCAGAACGCCGGTTTCGTCTGGTTGTTTCTGCTGATCCCGTTGGCCTTCATCGGTTGGTTCGGCATGAACAACCTCCGCACCGAGGAAGTCTCGCCGGGCATCGGTTCACCCGTGGGCGCGATTTCCAAAATCGTGGGGATGTTGTTGATCGGCTTCATCGCCGCTGGCGTGGGCTTGTATCTGATCCTGCCCGTGCCGATGGGACTCGGGCTGCCTTCGTGGAGTAAGTGGCTGGTGCTGCCCGGTGTCATCGCGCTGACCGTGTTCCTGCTCAAGCTTATTCCCGGCGAAATCAAGCCTAACCTGCAACGGCAATACCTGATTTTTGGCAACAAACATACCTGGGTCATGAGCGTGATCTACACCATGACCTTCGGTAGCTTTATCGGTTATTCCGCCGCTTTTGCCTTGGCGATCAAGGTGATTTTCGGCTTCAGCCACATCGCCGGCGCCGATGGCGCACTGACCCATGCCACCGTCAATCCGAACGCTCCTAGCGCGCTGATGTATGCCTGGATGGGACCATTCATCGGGGCGCTGATCCGGCCCATCGGCGGCTGGATTTCCGACAAGGTGGGCGGCGCGCTGGTCACGCAGATCATTACCGTGGTGATGATCGCCGCCGCGCTGGGGGTGGCTTATTACATGAGCGCGGCCTATCAATCGGCGACGCCGGAACAGTATTTCATGCCGTTCTTCCTGCTGTTCCTGACCTTGTTCGCGGCCAGCGGCATCGGCAACGGTTCCACCTTCCGCACCATCGCCATGGTGTTTCCCAAGGAACAGGCCGGTCCGGTGCTGGGCTGGACCTCGGCGGTCGCTGCTTACGGCGCGTTCATCATCCCGCAAGTTTTCGGCGAACAGATCAATGCCACCACGCCCGAATACGCGCTCTACGGCTTCGCGGTTTTCTACTTCATCTGCCTGGTGCTGAATGGGTGGTACTACCTCGGCCCCAAGGCGGAATTCAAGAATCCTTAGCAGGCTAAAGATTGCGAGGTAAGCAGAGATGAGTCACTTTCTCGACCGACTGAATTTTTTCAAGAAGACTACCGACACCTTCTCCGGGGATCATGGCATCGTCACCAACGAAGATCGAGGTTGGGAGGACGCCTACCGCGCCCGCTGGCAGCATGACAAGGTTGTGCGTTCGACCCACGGCGTGAACTGCACCGGTTCCTGTAGCTGGAAGATTTACGTCAAGAACGGTTTGGTGACCTGGGAAACCCAGCAGACCGATTACCCGCGCACTCGCGACGATTTACCCAATCATGAGCCGCGCGGTTGCTCGCGTGGCGCGTCCTACAGTTGGTATCTGTACAGCGCTAATCGGGTGAAATACCCGATGATTCGCGGACGGCTGATCAAGCTCTGGCGCGCGGCGCTGGCGGTGCATAAAGACCCGGTGGCGGCGTGGGCGTCCATTGTCGAGGACCCGGCCAAGGCCACCGAGTACAAGCGCCAGCGCGGTTTGGGCGGTTTCGTTCGCTCCACCTGGGACGAGGTCAACCCGATCATCGCCGCCGCCAACGTCTACACCGCCAAGCAATACGGGCCGGATCGCATCTACGGCTTTTCGCCGATTCCGGCCATGTCGATGGTGTCCTACGCCGCCGGCTCCCGCTATCTGTCGCTGATCGGCGGCGCCTGCGGCAGTTTCTACGACTGGTACTGCGACCTGCCGCCCGCCAGCCCGATGGTCTGGGGCGAGCAGACCGACGTGCCGGAATCCGCCGATTGGTACAACTCGACGTTCCTGATGATGTGGGGTTCCAATGTGCCGCAGACCCGCACCCCGGACGCGCATTTCATGACCGAGGTGCGCTACAAGGGCGCCAAGATCGCGGTGGTCTGCCCGGATTATTCGGAAGCCTCCAAATTCGCCGACATCTGGCTGCATCCGAAGCAGGGCACCGATGCCGCCGTGGCGATGGCCATGGGCCACGTCATCCTGCGCGAGTTCCATCTCGACGGGAAGAGCGAGTACTTCACCGCTTACGTGCGTACCAAGACCGATTTTCCCTATCTGGTGCTGCTCGATCCACGCAAGGACGGAACTTACGTCAATGGCCGTTTCTTGCGTGCCTCCGATCTGGCCGATAACGCGGGTCAGACGAATAACCCGGAATGGAAGACGCTGGCGTTCGACGAGAACAGCGGCCATCTGCTGGTTCCCAACGGTTCCATCGGTTTCCGCTGGGGTGAGAAAGAGGGACTGGTCGGCAAGTGGAATCTGGAGCCGAAAGAGTCGCTGACCGGCACCGAAACCCAATTACGCTTGTCGGTGAACGAAATCCGGGACGAGGTGGTTCCGGTCGCCTTCCCCTATTTCGGTTCCACCCAACACCCGCATTTCTCCTGCACCCGTCACGACCCCATTCAGGTGCGCAACGTGCCGGCGAAGAAGGTCAAGCTGGCCGATGGCTCCGAAGCGCGGGTCGCCACTGTTTACGATTTGACCTTGGCGCAATACGGGCTGGATCGTGGTTTGGGTGGCGGTAATGTCGCCAAAACCTATGACGACGATGTGCCTTACACCCCGGCCTGGCAGGAGAAAATCACCGGAACGCCGCGTGAGCAGATCATCACCGTCGCCCGCCAGTTCGCCGAGAACGCCGACAAGACCCACGGCAAGTCGATGATCATCATCGGCGCGGCGATGAACCATTGGTATCACATGGACATGAATTACCGAGGCGTCATCAACATGTTGATGATGTGCGGTTGCGTCGGCCAGAGCGGCGGCGGCTGGTCGCATTACGTCGGCCAGGAGAAGCTGCGCCCGCAAACCGGCTGGACCGCGCTGGCGTTCGCCCTGGATTGGCATCGTCCGCCCCGGCACATGAATTCAACCTCGTTCTTCTACATCCACAGCAGTCAGTGGCGGCACGAAAAGCTGGCGATGACCGAAATTTTGTCGCCGCTGGCCGATCCGCAACAGTGGCAGGGGACGCAGATCGACTACAGCGTGCGTTCGGCGCGCATGGGTTGGCTGCCGACCGCGCCGCATTTCGACGCCAATCCGCTGCAAATCGCCAAGGACGCCGCCGCTGCGGGCAAAGCCCCGAACGCGTATCTGGCGGAGAATCTCAAGGCCGGCAAGGTCAATTTCGCCTTCGAAGACCCGGACAATCCGGCCAACTTCCCGCGCAACCTGTTCGTCTGGCGCTCCAACCTGCTCGGTTCCTCCGGCAAGGGTCACGAGTACTTCCTCAAGTACCTGCTGGGCACCACCCACGGCGTGCAAGGCAAGGATTTGGGCGAGGAGGGCGGCGAGAAGCCGCTGGAGGTGAAATGGC
>DAOTGT010000224.1:0-5103 GCA_035447285.1 Candidatus Competibacter sp. | reverse complement strand
AACTGAATGTAACGACGGGTATGGCTCAAATCCTCAGACTTTGTGAACAGGCTCTGAAGAGGAAATCGGCGATCCAGGTTCACCGCGAGGCGCTGGGTGTAAAGAAGGGGTTTACCGGAAAGCACTTTGGGTCGCGAGGCGGCTTTGTTGCATAAATCAAAAAAACATATAACAATATCAACATGTTATAAATTTAGCGATTTTATGTATTATTATTAAAAATCAATCAGTTATTGGTATTTATGCAACAAAGCCTCGCGAGGCTACTTGTAAGCACGAGCACGGTCGGATCGGATGAGGCGACGGTTCGCGCCTATGTGCGGAACCAGGAAGAGTTGGATCAGCAAGAATCGTTATCGACAACTAAACAATAGCCCCTTTTAAGGGCTTTCCTCAAGCCACCCGCTATGCGGGTGGCTTGTGACTCGGTAACGTGGTGGTTGCCCAAGCGGTGAACGCCGCCCGAAACGCCACCGGATCGATCCGCCCCAGCACGTCGCTCAAGATGTCATGCGAAGGAATCCCATTGAACAACGACAATCTCCGAGCGCCCTGTATCCAAACCGTTTCCGCTTCGGTAAACGCTGCCATACCGACCCCATCCTCCATGCCGCTGAGCACCGTGCTGAGTACAATCATCAAAAAAGGCTCAATATGGACGGGGGCCGAGCAGGCACGGCAACATGCAGCTCTCCATCCAGTGTGTTTTTTAGTCCCGGTATGCGATCGTGCCGCCGCTTGTCAACCCCTCATAGTGCGATTGCCCTGTGGCGCTGGTGTCAAGGCATAGTCGGAACGATCCAATAACCCTACAATGCAGCGTTTGGAAACGACTTTAATATCCCATTGGATTACACGCCCAGGGAGCCGTAACACCGTGAAATTTCGCATGCTGCTGAGTCTAGTTCTGTTAGCCGGCGTCTGGTTATGCCCGGTGGCGAGTTTCGGCGCGCCCAATGTGCCCGCGTCCACCCAAGCCACGACGCCACCCCCCAAACGTTTCAATTTCGCCGATGTCCGCCGCCGTGCCGAGGTACTGGCGACCCACCCGTTTCAAGCACAGAGCAACGTGTTGCCCGACTTTCTCAAACATCTGGATTATGATCAGTATCGCGATATCCGCTTCCGGGCGGAGAGGAGCCTGTGGCGCGACCAATCGCTGCCGTTCGAGATCCAATTCGCGCCGCTGGGCTTCCTGTTTTTCCAGCGGGTCGCCATCAACGTGGTCGACGAGGGCGAAAGCCGGCCTTTGGAGTATGTCAGCGATCTGTTCGATTACGGCAAGAACAAGGTGCCGGAGGATTTGCCCAAGGATTTGGGGTTCGCCGGCTTCAAGGTGATGTATCCGCTGCATACCGATAGCCATTACGACGAGGTCGCGGTGTTTCTGGGTGCCAGCTACTTCCGCGCCGTCGGCCAGAATCAGAACTACGGTCTCTCGGCGCGCGGCCTGGCCATCGACACCGGCCTGACCAAGCCCGAGGAATTTCCCTATTTCCGCGAATTCTGGCTGGAGAAACCCAGTAAGGACGCCACCGAATTGACCGTGTACGCGTTGCTGGACAGCCAGAGCCTGACCGGTGCCTACCGCTTCGTCATCAAGCCGGGCGTCAACACCCAGATCGACGTCAAGGCCAACCTCTTTATCCGCGAGGGTATGCAGAAGCTCGGCGTGGCGCCGCTGACCAGCATGTTTTATCACGGTGCCTTGAACGAGCGATTCTTCGACGATTTCCGCCCGCAGGTGCACGATTCCGACGGGTTGCTGATGGCCACCGGCGGCGGCGAATGGATTTGGCGGCCGCTCAACAATCCGACCCGGCTGCGCATCAGTGCCTTCCAGGACAACAACCCGCGCGGTTTCGGTTTGTTGCAGCGCGATCGCGATTTCGACGATTACCAGGATCTGGAGGCGCATTACCACAGTCGGCCGAGCCTCTGGGTCGAGCCGGAGGGCGAATGGGGCAAGGGCTCGGTCCAGTTGATCGAGATCCCCAGCACCGCCGAGCGCTACGACAACATCGCCGCGTTCTGGAACCCGATGAAACCGGTCGAAGCGGGCCAGCAACTGGAGTTCAACTACCGTTTGTATTTCTTCCTCGACCTGCCGAATCTTTCGCCGGGTGGCCATGCGTTGACCAGCCGGGTGGGCGCCGGCGGCGCCGGCGATCTGGATGCCTCGCGGCGACGCTTCATGATCGATTTCGGCGGCGAAGCGCTGAGCAAACTGCCGGAAAATGCTCCGGTAAAGGCGATGATCAGCACGTCCGCCGGCCAGGTTCAGAACATCGTGGTTCAGAAAAACACCTATACCCAAGGTTGGCGCGTGTCCTTCGAACTGCTGCCACAGGGAAACGATTCGGCCGAACTGCGCTGCTTTCTGAAGCTCGGCGATGACGTATTGACCGAAACGTGGAGCTACCAGTGGACCGCACCCAAGTGAATACGGCGATGCCGTATCTGGCGCCGCCGTCGGCGGCACCGTCCCATGGGATGGTGCTCGGTCGCTTGAGCGCCTACTGGCGGGCGCTGGGGGTGAGCGATCCCGATCAGATCGCGGCGCTGAGCGAACAGGCGCTGCGCCGCGGCATGCCCGATCGACCCGAATCCCCGGATCCGCTGACGGGCGCGTTGGCGGCGGCACGGGACCTGCTGGACGATTGGTTGGCGCGGACACTCGACCTGCCTCGGCAACCACAGGCACTGGCGGCGGCACGGGCGGCATTGCTGGGCGGCGCGGTGCCGGATTGGCCGGCGGTGTTGTTCGCGCCACCCGACGCCGCGCGGGACGTCAGCGGTGCCCTGCGCGCGGCGGTGGCCGAGCCCGCTCCGGCGCCTGCTCCCGGCACCATGCCGGCCCAGCGGATCGAATTGTTCTCGTTGTTGGACCCGCTGCGTCACTGGCGGCGAAGTGTTTCCTCTCCTTCCGAAAAGACACCTTCATGACCTCATCCGTTCGACCGTCGGCGAAGGGGTATGTCCTCCGGCGATCGGTATTCTTTCTGTTGACGAACCTGACCACGCTGATCGCCCTGGGACTGCTGGTCAGCGTGTTTCAGAGCAACGGGTTCAGCCCGATGGAGCTGCTGCTGTTGCTGCTGTACACGATTCTGATCGGCTGGATCTGCATGTCGTTCTGGACGGCGCTCATGGGGTTTTTCACGATTCTGTTCGGCCGCGACCGCTGGGCGATTTCCCGCCAGCCGGCCGCGCCGCTCGACCCGGCCGTGCCACCGCCGCGCACTGCGGTCCTGATGCCGATCTACAACGAGGATTCGGAGCGGGTGTTTGCCGGCTTGCGCGCCATCCATCGCTCGCTGGCGGAAACCAGTCGCTTGGCGGATTTCGATTTCTTCATCCTCAGCGATACCCGCGATCCCGACGTGTGGGTCGAGGAGGAACTGCGCTGGCAGGACATGGTGCGGGCGCTGGACGGCAAGGGACGGATTTTCTACCGCAACCGGCCGGAGAACACCGACCGCAAGAGCGGCAACTTGGAGGATTTCTGCACCCGCTGGGGCGGTTGGTACCGCTACATGATCGTGCTGGACGCCGACAGCATCATGAAAGGCTCCACGCTGACGGACATGGTGCGGCTGATGGAGTGCCATCCGAAAGTGGCGCTGATCCAAACGCCGCCGGTGCCGGTCAACCGCGAGTCGCTGTTTGCCCGCATCCTGCAGTTCGCCGGCAGCATCTACGGACGGATGTTCACCGCCGGGCTGAACTACTGGCAGCTCGGCGAAAGCAATTATTGGGGCCACAACGCCATCATCCGGGTGCGGCCGTTCCTGGAGCACTGCGGCTTGCCGAAGCTGCCGGGCCGGGAGCCATTCGGCGGCGCGATCCTCAGTCACGACTTCGTCGAGGCGGCGTTGTTGCGACGGGCCGGCTGGGAGGTTTGGTTGGCCTACGATCTCGAAGGCAGCTACGAGGAAATCCCGCCGACCCTGATCGACTACGCCAAACGCGACCGCCGCTGGTGCCAGGGTAACCTGCAACATCTACGGCTGGCGCTGGCTCACGGTTTCAACGCCCTGAGCCGCTTGCATTTCTCGATGGGCGTCATGTCGTATCTGGCCTCGCCGCTGTGGTTGCTGTTTCTGCTGGCCACCGGGGTGGAGGCGTTCATCCAGACCCGTCAGGAGACGATCTATTTTTTTGGTGAGAACTGGATACCGGTGTGGCCAGTATCGTTCGCGGTGGAAATGACCACCGTGCTGCTGGTCACCCTGACCATGCTGTTCCTGCCTAAGTTATTGGCCCTGCTGCTGCTCTTGAAAGACAGCCGGCTGCGTCACGGTTACGGTGGGATGTTCGCGGCGACCCTGAGCGTGGTGCTGGAGACGGTATTTTCGGTGCTGACGGCACCGGTGCTGATGTTGTTTCAGACCAAGTTCGTGTTGGCGATCCTATTGCGCCGCGCCGTCGGTTGGCCGACTCAGCAGCGCGGCGATCACATGACCAGCTTCAAGGAAGCGGCGCTGGCGCATGGTGGACATACCCTGACCGGCGTGGTCGCCGGTGTGCTGAGTTATCAGTACGTGCCGGCGTTTTTCTGGTGGTTCACGCCGGTGTTGCTGGGTTTGCTGTTGTCGATCCCAGTCTCGATGCTGTCCAGTAGCATCGCCCTGGGCCGCAAGTCGCGCGAACTGGGTCTGTTCCTGACGCCGGAGGAGACCGACCCGCCGTCGGTGCTGGGCTACTTGGAGGAGAATCTGCGGGAGAGCGAGCCGGTGCTGCCGGTGTTGTGGGACAAGCCGGCCAGCCGCTTCGTCCAGGCGCTGACCGATCCCTACGTCAACGCGCTGCACCTATCGCTGTTGCCGGAGAGCGAGCCGCCTGGCAAGCGTCGCCGGCATTACCTGGAAGGCTTGATCCATCAGTTGGAGGAAGAGGGTCCCGATAGCCTGAGCGCGGCGCAGAAGCGCGAGCTGATTTCGGACTCGGATACTCTGCTGCGGTTGCACGCGCTGTTCTGGAGTCGGCCGCCGGCCAACGCCGGGATGTTGCCGTAGCGAAGTCTTGGGCACTGGCGAGCTGGGAGACGCGCGGTTACAATCCTGGTCACCCGGAGAGGTGGCAGAGTGGTCGATTGCGGCG
>DAOTGT010000223.1:0-5155 GCA_035447285.1 Candidatus Competibacter sp. | reverse complement strand
AATGCCACTCAAGAACTGGACGGTTTCGGTAATGTAGGGACCTTTGTTGAGCATGGCGCATTCGGCGCGGCTGCTCATCACCGCATCCGAGACCTCGGCTCTGGATGGCGCGCCCTTCTTGGCCATGCCTTCCAGAATCTGGGTTGCCCAGATCACCGGCACATGCGCGGCCTCGCACAGCCACAGGATTTCTTCCTGCACCTCGGATAGCCGCTCGAAACCGACTTCCACCGCCAGATCGCCGCGCGCCACCATCACGCCCACCGGCGGCGAGCGCAAACTGGCCAGCAGGATGCGGGGCAGATTCTCGAACGCTTGCCGGTTTTCGATCTTGAGCACGATGCCTAGATGACCACCGCCCAAGCGATGCAAATGATCTTCCAGGAGCAGAATATCTTCCGGGCCTCGCAGGAACGACAGCGCCACCATGTCCACCAGGCCAACGACCTCGCCAAGATCGACGATGTCCTTGTCGGTCAAGGCCGACATCTCAAAATGGGTGTCCGGGAAATTGATGCCTTTTTCCGAGCGCAACCGTCCGCCATTGGGGCCGGTATAGGTAATTTGAACGGTGATGATTTTACCGTCGTTGGCCTTGACCAGGCCGCCGATCTTGCCGTCGTCCAGCCACACATGTTCGCCGGGACGAACCGATTCGAAAGCGGCCGCCAGCGTACAGTGAATCTGGGCGGGTGCGATCACTGCCCCCGATTCGTCCTGTTCGGCGTCGCGGCCGGGTTCGGGATCGCGGGTCAACAGCAGGGTATCGTTGGGGAACAGCGTGAGCGGCAGAACCACTTCCGGCAGTGGACCGATCACCCCATTGGCGATGACGACCTGGTCGCGGACCAGGTCGATCTGGGTTCGGTCCAGGACATAGATGACCTGGTCGGTTTCGACCAGATGGGAGTCGCCCTGCCTGGAGATGATGCGTAGATGCCGGTTTCGGCCCCGGCCATCGACGAGACGAATCTCATCGCCCGCTTGCGCCGCTTCGAGTAGCGCGCTGTCGACGGGCATGATCAACGAAACCCCTTCCGGGGCGGCTTCGGGCGCGTCGGACGGCGTCAACCAAACCAGGGCCGGCGATTGCACCCTGGCCAGGTAATCTCGTTTGGGCCGGATTTTGAGCAAGCGTCCCGCTGCCTCCAGGGGACCGGTACGCAGTTTGGGTCCCCCAAGGTCGGCCTGGACCCGGCAACTGCGTCCGACTTCCCGTTCGGCGCGGCGCAGATTGTCGACCATCGCCCGCCAAGCCTCGGGGCCGTCGTGCGCACAGTTGATCCGCATGATGTCCATGCCGGCCATCAGCAAATCCCGAACCAATTGTGGATTGCTGGCGGCTTCGCTAGGCATGGTCACCATGATCCGCACTTGGCGGTTGTTGGATTCGGGACCGAGCAAGGTACGGGTATGATCGCGCAGCAGCAGGGGACCGGTACGAAAATCCACCGGTGCATCGGGAGCCGGTCCCAGCTCGCGATGGGTCAGTTGCCCCAGCACCCCAAGAACCGCGTTCAGGCTGGCCAGAACATGCGATTCGAGTACGCCCAGCGAAGACAGCCCCAGTGAGGCGAGGTCGCGTTGCAGATTGCGAATATCGTGACGGCGCACGCCCATGTAATGCAGCAGGTTGCGGGCGCTGGCGCGGAAGACCGGTTCGATTTGAGCCAGTTCCTCGTCGAAGCTTTGCTCAAGTCGCAACGCTTCGTCACGCAGCAGCATCAGGGAAGGGATTAGACGTTCAAACACACGGGTGTTGCTTTGCACGGGCATGGAGGCGCTCTCACGGAAAAATAGTTACATAATGTACTTGAAAAACATGAAATTACTATGACTAAACAGAAGCAAATCCCTATCCCCTTTCATGCATGAATGGATACCAAGCGATTCATCGCAAGAATCGCCTCAGGAAAAGGATCAGTAGCACGAGCAGCGAGATCGCCGCCATACCCAGCATCACCCACCAGAACGTCGTTTCGTTCCCATCCTGCACTCCCGGTACCCCAACGACGTTCATGCCGAAGATGCCGGCGATCAGACTGGGTGGCAGCAGTATGGCGGTAAAGAGAGACAGGATGTAGAGATTGCTGTTGGTTTGCTCCGCCAGCCGGGCGGCCAATTCTTCCTGCAACAGTTTGGCGCGCTCCTGGGTTTCGGTCAGATCGTCGACCAGTTCGCGGAATTCTTCCGCCACATCCACCAGCGCCATGTTATCGACCTCTTCAAACCAATTTGGCGGTCGTCGACACAAACGTTGCAGCATTCGATGCTCGGGACCGAAATGATGGCTCAACCGTACCGCCAGCCGGCGAATGCTACCCAGTTGAATGTGTTGTCCGCGCACACGGCCCGCAAGGACCTGGTCTTCGATGTCATCGAGCATCTCGCGAATTCGCGCCATGGTTTTGTCGAGCTTGGCCACCTGCGACTCGAACAGATGGATGACCAGCTTGGCTGAACTGTCGAAGTAGCGACCGTTATTGATCTCCGTGCGTAACTGGTCGGCGGCGCTGGAGGGTTGCCGGCGCGTGCTGATCAAACAGCCCCGATCCAGATAAAACCGCAGGGCGGCGATCTGTTCCGGATCGAAGTCGAGACCGAAATCGTAACGGATATCGCTGATGACCCCCATCAGACTGTCGCCGATTCGTTCGAGCCGCTTGCGGTCGTCGGTGTCCAGCAAGAACCGACGCGCCGCCTCCGGTAGGGGTTCGCAACGCGCGATCCAATCGCGCGCATGACCGACACGGGCATTGAAGTGCAGCCAGATCACCGTGTTGGGTCGGGCAAGCGCCGCATCTAAATCGCCGCCCATGAGATGCTGAATCCGCTGATCGGGCAGCATTGCAAAACCGGAAATCAAACCGTGGAGGGCAGCGTGATATCGGGTCTGAATGATGGACTCGGCAAGATTTGTCATGAGGGAGTGGCGATGTTCCCGAATCAAGTTGACGCCGGTGCGACCAGGCGACTGTAAATCCGCGCCCTGTTGAGCTGCCGGATCAGATGGTGAGCCTGATGGCGGTACAGCAAGCACGGTATGCGGGTCGGTAACCGTTCCATCACCTGCCGCGCCACGCTGAGTTCGCAGCCCACGATCTGTGCGATGAGATTGCCTCCGGCAAACATCACGTCGGTGTTCAGCACTTTTTCCACCAGAACCTGGCAGTCGGGGGCGCGGACCTCGCCCCGCTCGATTCGTTGCAAGCTATTGATGGTGGCTAGCACCACCAATTGATCGCCAGCGTCGAGACGCAGTTCGTTGGCGGGAAACAGAGTCGGCGCGGCATGCTCGCGCGGTCGATGGATGAGGGGAGTGACACCGTAACCGCAGGCTACTTCGGCGAGCAGTCGCCCGCAAAGTGTGTCGCCGGTTTCGATGAAATACTCCGTGACCAAAACGGTTAGCTCGCCCATCCGAAACAAGCCAAGAATATGTTCGCCGAAAGCGGCGCCCGCGAACACCTCGGCCGCCAGGGCGTTGGTGCACAAGACCTGCGTGGCGGGAAACAACTTGGCGACATGCGCGTCCATTCCGGGGTCGAAGGTCCGAATTACCAGATTGGCCCGAGGATTGACCTGCTTGGCCATGAGCGCCGCCTCCAGATTATCCAGGTCGTCGCGTGTGACCGTGACGACGCTCTTGGCGGTGCTTAGATGGGCTTCGTTCAGGGCATCGGCGATTTTTCCCTGCACGACGGGTATGTGCGGCGAAATATTAGGGGCCGCTCCCTGATTGGTAATGACGACCAGCGGCCAGTGCAACTGATGCAGAATGCCCGCGACCCGCCGGCCCATTCCCCCCTGTCCCACGATCACGATATGGTTTTGTCGGGGCACGGGCGGACGACGTTGCAGGAACTGAAACTGCATGGATAACAGATGTTCGGTGATCAAACCATACAGAAGTCCACAAAGGGCAATCCCGGTGAGGGTGAGCAGTAGGCTGAACAGCCGTAGCCACCAGGGAAACGGCGATCCCGATTCCAGGCCGCCGAACACGTCGCCGAAACCGCCCAGCAAGAGGATGACCGTGGCGTAGAAACCCTCCCACGGTGCGTAATCAGGCAGCGCGAACCGGAAAAGCACCGTGCCTATCGCTAACAACGCAGCCGCGAAAAGTCCAGCGACCAGGACGACCCGGCGGGGTCCTCCGGTTTTCCAGAACTGGCTGACGCGATTGCCAATCCATCGCCAAAGCCACGTCGGCGACCCGCCTGGCGTGGATTCCGGCTGGTTGGTGGAGGGCAGCATCTCCACTGGTAGTGCCCGCCAGTCCGAAGCCTCCAGCGCGAACACGGTGTCGCCAGCTTGGATGGGCTGGCCCGGATCCCAAGCGGCCAGATGTGGCGTGAGCGTTGAATCGCCGGGCGTCAGATGCGCCAGCACCCGCCGGAAACTGTTGTTCAGCTCTTCGACTCCCCGGCGATTGCACCAGACATCACCCTGGGCGATGGCGTGTTTGACCACGCGGAAGGGCTGATCGTCGACCTTGAACCAACCGATCACGTCTCCACCCAGCGCGGCGGCGGCAAAAGCGGGGGCGGCCACTTCGGTGCCTTCATATGCAACGAAATTGCCGAGCTGCTGGTTTAACAACGAGTTGAGGTTTTGTTTCGACGAATGCACCACCAGGCGCGCGCGTGGATTCAGCGCGCGCGCGGCAAAGGCGCTTTCGAGATTCACCCGCTCGTTGCCGGTCACCAGCAATACTGCTCGGCAACGATGGATGCCAGCCCGTTCCAGAACGCTGGCCAGCCGGCAGTCGGCAATGATGAGTTGTTCCAGAATCCGGGGCAGTTCCGGGATTTCCCAAAGCGAGGGTTCGGTCAGGTCGATGGCGCTCACCGAGACGCCGAAGGCTTTCAGGGCGGCGGCGCAGTACTGACCAAGACTCCCCAGACCGCAGACCAGCACCAGGTTGCAACCACTAGCGTCGGCTTCTGATGGATTGTCGGAAGGGTCCATGTTCATGCGCTCTTGCGATGTCGAACGATCGAGCACTCCAAGCTACTCCCTATCTGTTGCAAACAGAATCGAAGCTCTGTCGGCATTCATGCTTGCCCGTGATGTCAGGAATTCGGTGTGGTGCCTTCGGATCCCAAGCATTCTTCAAATCGCAACGGAATCTCCATCATTCCATTGCCATCCC
>DAOTGT010000222.1:0-5175 GCA_035447285.1 Candidatus Competibacter sp. | reverse complement strand
TTGGCGACATCTTCGTGATCTACGGCATCGTGATCGTCGTCTCGATGTTGGTCGCCGTGGTCATCCGCGGCATCGTCTGGGCACTGTCGCGCAGCCCGGCTCAGGAGGCCCCCAAGGCGCCGGCCAAACCCGCGCCGGCCTTGCAACCGGCGGTTGCGGGCGTGCCACAGGAACACCTGGCCGTGATTACCGCGACGATAGCCGCCATGCTTGGCGCCCACCGCATCGTACACATCGAAACGCCGGGACGCGGCTACAGTTGGACTGCCGAGGCGCGTACGGTCCACCACACGTCCCACACCCCACACAAGCCCTGAATTCGTCGTTTTTTTCTTCCCTTGCGAGAGTACCCAAAATGGAAAAGAAATTTCGCATCACCGTTGAAGGCAAGCAGTACATCGTCGCGGTCGAGGATATCACCACCGGCGGCACTCAAGGTATCTATCCAGAACCGGGCAGCATGAACATTGCCCCGCAGCCGACGGCGCCGGTCCCCACCGCTCCCCCACCGGCGGCATCCGCCTCCCCGGCAACGGCGGCAGGCCCGGGCGACGAAGTCGCGCCGCTAGGCGGCGTGGTGCAGACAGTGCATGTCAGCGTCGGTCAAGTGGTCAACGAGGGCGAGAAACTGGTTTCCTTGGAGGCCATGAAGATGGTCACCCACGTAGTCGCCCGGCGCGGCGGTAAGGTGACCAGCATCGCGGTCAAACCGGGAGATCCGGTGGATGCGGGGCAGGTATTGCTGAGCATTGGCTAAGGCCGGGAGTGTTCCGTTATGGAATCCCTCAATTTACTTGATATCTTCCAGGGCATTAGCACCCTGGTTCACGGTTTTTCCGCCGACCCCAAGATCGCCTTCGGCCGCATCTTTCTGATGGCGCTGGGGGTTGTGTTGCTCTATCTGGGCCGCAAAGGGGTACTGGAAGCCCTGCTGATGATCCCGATGGGCTTGGGCATGGCCACCATCAATGCGGGGGTGATGTTCTTCTCCGCCTACGACCCGGCAACCGGCATGAATGTCGTCGCCGGCCAAGCGGTGCAGCAGTTGCCCGGCACCCTGTTCGTCGCGCCGCTGGCCTCGGATACCACCGCGCTGGTGAATATCCTCCAGATCAACTGGTTGCAACCAATCTACACCTTCATGTTCAGCAACGGTCTGATCGCCTGCCTGGTGTTCATGGGCATCGGCTCTCTGCTGGACGTGGGCTTCGTGATGGCCCGTCCGTTCCAAAGCATGTTCGTCGCCCTGTTCGCGGAGTTGGGTACGGTCTTCGTATTCCCGATCGCCGTGGCGCTGGGTCTGACGCCCGGTCAGGCGGCGGCAGTATCGACCATCGGCGGCGCCGACGGGCCGATGGTGCTGTTTACTTCGTTGCAGTTGGCGCGGGATTTATTCGTGCCGATCACCGTGGTGGCCTACCTGTATCTGGGGCTGACCTATGGCGGGTATCCGTACCTGATCAAGTTGCTGATCCCCGAACGGCTACGCAGCCTGCCCATGCCGATGGAGAAGACCAAGCCGATCACGTCCAACCAGAAGCTAGTGTTTGCCGTGATCGCCTGCGTGCTGCTCAGCCTGCTGTTTCCAGTCGCCTCGCCGCTGTTCCTGTCGCTGTTTATCGGCGTGGTCGTTCGCGAAAGCGAACTCACCTACTTCTTTGAACTGTTCTCGAACACAATACTGTACAGCGCAACATTCTTTCTGGGGCTGCTGCTGGGGGTACTGTGCGAAGCCGGCACCATCCTGAATCCGGTGGTATTGAAACTGCTGGTGCTGGGTATTCTGGCGCTGCTGATTTCTGGTATTGGCGGCATTCTGGGCGGTTATGCGATGTACTATCTGTCCGGCAAGAAGTACAACCCGGTGACCGGCATCGCCGGGGTGAGCTGCGTGCCCACCTGCGCCAAGGTGGCGCAGAAGTCGGTCGGACCCGGTGTTGTCGTCCTACCGCACGCGCTTGGCGCGAGCATCAGTGGCGTCATCACCAGCGCCATCTTCGCGGCGACCTTCATCGCCCTGCTGTTGCCGAAAGGTTGATTCCCAACCTGGCGGGCAGCCTGGATGCAGCCCGCCGCTTTCCATGTCCGGCTTCCCTCCGCCACTCGATCGAGGCGGTTACTCGAACGCTTCCCGCAGTAGCCGTTCCATGATTTCGCCCCAGCGCTGCCGGGAACGCTGCTGCCAAAACCGGGCATCGGGCCGGCAATCAAATTTCTGCTTGTAGATGGCCAGCGCCGCAACCAGCAACGCCAGTACGAACGCTAGGCCCGCATTCTGGAAACCGGCGAAAGGCAAGGCCAGCCAAGTGAACATACTCAATCCTACGATCCATCCCCAGGGAATGAACAAGCAGTAATCGACCTCGAAGCGGTTGCCGTCACGGCGAACGGATACCCTCATCGGCCAATCGTCTTGTAGCAGATAAGCCCGTCGCCGCAAATCCAGCCGATCATCCCGTTCACTGGCGACCGCAAACCCCTTCAGCAGTAAGGCCGCGCGGAATTTTTTGAATCGCACGTCGTCACCCCGCCCCGTCGCTCGGGTCACCCGACCTAAATGTCGAATGGTCAGTTCAGTTGATTCCCCCTTCACGCGCGTTCAATCCACATTGATGACCACCTTGCCGGTGGACTTGCGCGCGACCACCCGATCCAAGGCATCGGTCGCCCGATCCAGAGCGTAGATCGCCGACACGTAGGGCTGGATCGTTCCTTCCAGATACCATTGCAGGAGAATTCGGAAGCTCTCCGTCATCACCCGTGGATTGAGCTCCGCGTAAGCCGGCCAATTGAGGCCGATGACATCGACGTTCTTGACCAGCAGATGGTTGGCGGGAATCTGCGGCACGGTGCCGCCGGCAAAACCAATGACCAGAATCCGTCCCTCGAAAGCGATGCTACGCAGCGAGGCGGTGAACAACTCGCCGCCGACCGGATCGTACACCACATCCGCGCCACGGCCATCGGTCAACTCCTTGATCCGCGCCCGCACGTCCTCGCGGCCGACATCGATCAAATGGTCCGCCCCGTGTTCGGCGGCCACCGCCAGTTTTTCAGTGCCGCTAGCGGTGGCGATGACCGTCGCGCCCAGCCGCTTGCCGATGGCTACCGCCGTCAATCCCACCCCGCCACCGGCGCCATGCACCACCAGTGTCTCGCCGGCTTGCAGCCGCGCCCGATGCCACAACGCCACGTGCGAGGTGCCGAACACCACCGGAAATGCCGCGCCATGCGCATCCGGCATCGCCGCTGGCATGGCCACGCAGCGGCTGGCACTCGCCACCACCTGCTCGGCATAACCCCCATGAGGCGTCATGGCGATGACCCGGTCACCGACCGCCAACCCTTCGACCCCGGCACCCAACTCCAACACCTCGCCCGCCACCTCGAAACCAGGGCTGAACGGCGGCTTTGGCTGCGCCTGATACTGGCCGCGGGTGATCAGACTGTCGGCGAAATTGACCCCACAAGCCCGCACTCGTATCCGCACCTGGCCGGGTCCGGGGCACGGCTCCGGCACGTCCTCCAACCGTAGCGCGGCGGGTCCAGTCAATTCATGGCAAACAATGGCTTTCATGGTCGGCTCCCAAACCGTTCCAGAAAAAAACGGGGGCGCCGTGTCGCGCCCCCGTTTTTCGTCGGTTTACGCCCCGATGAGTTTACGGACCACGTCGGTCATGGAGATCACGCCAGTGGGCTGATCGTTTTCGGTGACCACCAGGCGATGCATGCGCCGACCGGTCATCAGGCTGACCGCCTCGCTCAAGAGCATTTCCGCATCGCAGGTGGCGCAACCGGGCGTCATGATGGCGCCAGCCAACAACGCCCGTGCTTCCTCGGGACTGCGTCCCTGGCGGGCCAGCACCAGATCGGTTTGCGACACCACGCCGGTCGCCTTACCTCCATCCATGACCACCACGGCGTGGATCTCCTTGTCGATCATCAGCTTCGCCACCTGGGCGACGGTATCGTCCGGCCCGCAGGCGATGATGCCGCGATGCATCAGATCCTTGACGCGAGTGCCGTCGTCGGCGATGGTGATCGCCTCGGCCTCGGCGATGCCGGGCAGCGGTTCGGACATCGGGTAGGGGTGCGGTGTGGTATGGATATCGCCCTTGGGCAGGATGGGATGTTCGACATGCACCGGTGGCTGACCACTGGCGCCCTGGCCGAATTGCGTTGCGCCGACCAGCACCGACATATTGCCGTGTGGGTGTTTGTTGTCATGCATGAGCTGATGGGCCACCGGCAGTTCCGCATAGGTGAAAGCCCGGGACAGGCAGGGGTCGAGCAGGCCACGCAGCGCCAGTTCGTTCATTTGGTAGGACTGCTCGGCATTGGCGAAGTGCGAACCTTGCAAACGCTTTTGCCGCATCCACAGGTAGCGCAGGTCGACCGTGGCGTTGTAACCGGTGGTGCCGGCGCAGACCACGACCATGCCGCCGGTGTCGCAGACGAAGATCGAGGTGGGGATGGTGGTTTCGCCAGGGTGCTCGAAAACGATATTGGGCGCCCGTTTCTCGCCCAGCACCTCCCAGATCTTGGCGCCGAAGGCCCGTACTCCCTTCAGCCATTTGGCGTAACCGACGCTATCCTTCCAATGCGGCAACATGCCCCAATGGTCGAACTCGTTGCGATTGATGCAGCCCTTGGCGCCCAACTTCATGCAATAGTCGAACTTGTCCTCACCCGACACCATGGCGATCGGGGTCGCGCCGGCCGCCTTGACGATCTGAATGGCCATCGACCCCAAACCGCCGGCGCCGCCCCAGATCAGGGCCACGTCACCCTTCTTGACCGCGTTGGCGCCCCAACCGTGCAACATGCGCCAAGCGGTGGCCGCCACCAGGACGTAGGCGGCGGCTTCTTCCCAATTCATGTGCTTGGGCTTGGGCATGCACTGTTGGGCCTGCACTTTGGTAAATTGGGCGAAACTGCCGTAGTTGGTTTCGTAACCCCAGATGCGGAAGGTGGGCGAGTACATCGGGTCGCCGCCGTTTTTGACCCAGGGGCAATTGCGATCCCAGGTGCCGCAATGCACCACTACCTCGTCGCCGACCTTGACGTGGGTGACATCCTTGCCGACTTTGTAGACGATGCCGGAGGCGTCACTGCCGCCAATGTGGAAGTCTTCGGGTTCGCCGGCTTTGTTGCGGGCGCCGATGACGTTGACTG
>DAOTGT010000221.1:0-5215 GCA_035447285.1 Candidatus Competibacter sp. | reverse complement strand
TGCTGACCGAGAACCAATCCACCTACATTCCGGTCGGGGTCCAGCACCGCTTGACAAACCCCGGCAAGATTCCGCTGGAAATCATCGAGGTGCAATCAGGCAGCTACCTAGGTGAAGACGATATCGTCCGCTTCGAGGATGTGTACGGCCGTGGTAATGGCTAATCGAGTCTTTGTCTGCCTATCGCCTTATGGGTTAACCCTGATCCTTACCCATAAGCCCATCACTCACAAGTTAAGGAATTTCGGCGATTGTCAAGGTGGAAACGAGGGGTGTTGGTGGCGGTATATGAGGTTTGCGCGGTCGCTTAATAATGCCCAACTCGCGGGCATGGTCGGCTAAATAACGGACCGGGTCGGTGGTCGAGTCCTGGGCGACGGCGTGGGTCACGAAATACAGACTGCGGTAGAGCATTGCCGGGGATAGGTCGGCGAACGGCCACGCCAACGCCTCGGCGACGGCATCGGTCAAATCGATCAACACGGCATACAGCAACCAGGTCGCCCACACCTGCATTTTGATGGCGTTTTCGGCGCCGCGGTGGAAATAGGCCAAGCCCAATAACCGCTTGACGATCGCGAAGGCGTCTTCCACCCGCCAGCGTTGGGGGTATGGCGCCACCGCCTGGGCGGTCGGCAGGCGGGTCAGGTCCAGGGCATTGGTCAGATAGCGATGGACCGTGCCGTGGGCCTGGACCTCGATCAGGCGGACTTGCTGGCGCGTCGTGCCCTCGCCGATCCAGACGATCCGGTCCCGAATGGCGGCGGCATGCACCAGAACCTTCACCACTTCGTACTTCAGGTTCTTTTTCGCCCGGGTCAGCCAGGTTGCCCCTCGCGCCGTGAGGGTTGCCCACCGCGCAAGATCAGTGAATCCCAGATCGAAGAGGACCAGCGCCCCGGTCGGAATCCCCGACAATAAGCGCTCCCCAAAGCGGGCATCATGACCGTTCGGGTCAGCGTCATACCACACCCGCCGCGGCAACCGCGACGCCAAATCCAGGAGTGCCATCATCCGACCGGCCAAGGGCGCCTTCACGGCGTCTTGCGGCAACCCAATCTTGCGCGGCAGCACGTCCAGGGTCGACCCATCGGCAATCAGGACCACCGTGAAGTGGGCGGTGGCCCAGGCCACCGCCGGCGGCAGGGGGCGCCGCCGTGCCGCCCAGCGACCCTGCAACACCGGCAGAATGGTCTGCAACACCCGATTGAACAAGTCGGCCGGCAAGGTCCGCGAGCGTTGCGCCAGGGCTTGTTGGGTCAAGTCGCGCATCGGCGGCACCCACGGGACCGCCTCAACATGGATCACCCGCACCAGTTCAGTCGGGCCGCCGATCTGCCGCCACAGCAAGCCCAAGATCAAGCCGACCATCACCGGCAAGGTTAACAGGCGGGCGCGCAACCCCAGGTGGTGGAAATCACTGACCTGGGCCAAGGTCGCCGGATGGACGATCTCGGTCAGGCGCGCCACCACCGCCTCGGCGGGCGGCGCGCCGAGCGGGCGTTGGGTCCGGTCGCGCTGGATGGCGCGGGTATGACGGACCGAACTCCGTTGCTTTCCCTTCGGTTCGGTGATCATGAATCGGGCAACGGTCATCGCGTCAACGGGGGCGGTAGGGAGCTTGACACTTTCTCAAATTCCTTAACTTGTGAGTGATGCCATAAGCCATAAAAGGCTTGCAAAATCAACCACATACTATTTTGCATGTGGTTGATTTTCTTGAAGTTATCTGATTTGTGAGTAAAGCTTAGGGGTTAACCCCGGAACATCTTCACGCGCCTATATGAGTATTAAGCAAAGCCCCGCATCGTCATGATGCGGGGCTTTGCTTAATACTCAAGACGAAAGCACGAAAATGAAGCGCTCGACTAAAGTCCTTGCTCTTTTCTGGTGCGGCTTTAATAAACCATAAGTCATGCAAAAATAATTATTTTGCTGTTTAGGGCGTCCTATGCCTTCCACACAAGGCAAGATAACTTTTTCCGTATTGCAACTTACTAAGGACGCTTGAATTTTTGCTGACCTTAATCTCTTGCGTGTTGCTCCATGCTTTGGATCTTTAGCAATCGCACAGCCACAATCCCATTGGTTTGAAGCTTGCATGTCCTCTCCTAAAACTGTTCATCGTATTGCAACGGTAATTACCCAATCCGTTTGTTAGAAATTTCAGCGAATTCGTCTTGTTATCAAGGGGGTCGTCCGTGCTGTCCTTATGGCTCACGCACCGTTGGCGCTGGCTGCTTATCTGCGCCTTGATCAGTTCGCCGGCGCTGGCCGCCGATACAGCCATTTCCCAATCCGCCGTCGATACCATCTGGTTAGCCATCAGCGCGGGATTGGTTTTCTTCATGCAGGCGGGATTCGCCTTGCTCGAAGGCGGCATGGCGCGCAGCAAGAATGCCGTCAACGTGTTGATGAAAAACTACATGGATGTCTGCGTGGGCGGCATCCTCTTCTGGTTGGTCGGTTTCGGCCTCATGTTCGGCAACAATCCCAACGGTTGGTTTGGCACCAGTCATTTCGCCTTGTCCAGCGCGCCCCCTTGGGATTGGACTTTCATGCTGTTTCAGATGATGTTCGCCGCGACCGCCACGACCATCGTCTCCGGGGCAATGGCGGAACGCGTCCATTTCAGTGCCTATCTCATCGGCGCTTGTGTCATCTCCGGGTTGATTTACCCGATTTTCGGTAGTTGGGCTTGGGGTGGTTACGGTGGTGGCGATGGCTGGCTCAAGGCATTGGGCTTTGTCGATTTTGCCGGATCGACCGTCGTGCATTCCATCGGTGGGTGGTGCGCCTTGGCCGGGATCATGGTTCTAGGACCGCGTTTAGGACGGTTTGGCCCGAACGGGGAACTGCGCCCCGTTCCTGGACATAATCTGAGCTTGGTCGTATTGGGGGGGTTCATTCTCTGGTTTGGCTGGATTGGGTTCAATGGCGGTTCTACTCTCGCGGCCGACGTCAGCATTGGCAAAATCTTGATCAATACCCATCTGGGCGCTTGCGCCAGCGCCACCAGCGCCGCATTGCTTAGCGTGTTCCTAGGTCGGCCCATCTTGATGACGGCGACCGTCAACGCCAGCATCGGTGGCTTGGTGGCCATCACCGCTGGTTGCGCCACGATGCAGCCCCCCTACGCGATGCTCACTGGCGCTGTCGCTGGCATCATTGCGACGATAGGACCAGCCATCTTAACGAAGATGCGCCTGGATGACGTGGTGGACGCTGTTTCCGTTCACGCATTCTGCGGTGTTTGGGGAACGCTGGCGGCTGGGCTGTTTTACAGCGGGGACCTGTTCAATACATACCGCATCATGATCCAGGCCGTTGGTATCGCAACCGCTTTCATCTGGGGATTCGGCACCGCTTCGATCACCTATCTGCTGCTCGCTCGCATAATGGGTATCCGTTCCAACGCAATCCATGAGCAGCGCGGCCTCGATTTGACCGAGCATAACGAAATTGGCTATCCCGAGTTTCAACAACTGCATACTTTTAACCCGGATAGTTTAAACCGTTAGGGTTGCTTGTCATCTTGAGCGACTTTCGCTGCCGATGAAGAGCTTAGGAAGGGGTTTGTCACACGGTCTCAGGTTGCGCGGCGCAACCGAGCCCACGTGCCCGATCGTTGTTCGGGACCTGGAGGCAGGCTAAGTACAAGTTCCAGCTCGACATTGTCATGTCGACGGCTGGACATGCAAATACTTTCCGAGAAATTGGTATGAAGTTCGAAACCCTAAGATTCGAAGAAAAAAGGATCGCCGTTGAACAAGGATTGATGCCCTTTTTTGACGGTGAACGGCTGCTCCTCGCCCTGCAAATTTGGGAAGAGAGGTACTCCAATGAGCCGATTTTCGGTCTGACACGTTTTGTCAACGAACTATGCGATAGCACGGCGTTGCAGGCACAACGCGGCAAGGTACTACAAGCACTGATCCAGACTTTGCTTTCATCCTCATCGCCCGATCATGCTCCCCAACTGGATGCCGCACCCCCGGTCAGAGTGGCACACTCAAGCCACGTACCCCAACATGATGCCACCTGGACTTGCATGCTGCTCGTAGATACGCTCATGCGCGGTTTGTCCCAGGAAAAAAGCGACGGGGTCCGCCTCTATATGCTTAACAACCTAGGAGATTTGCGCCAACCCGAGGCGGCTCAAACGGCCTTACGCGCTTGGCTCAACCAGCAACAAAACACTATTTCCGTATCGATCGCGGAATCCGTGCTAACCCGTATCGTCAATCTCGCTTATGTTGCTCTGTGTGAATATGAAGGACCGATCAAGGCCGACCACATGCTCCACAATGCTGTGCTGACCATCGAAAGAATGGCGACCGAGTCATCGTTTCCGGTACGGCGGCTGCTCTAAATCGCCGCTTTGACACCTCCACGTCGGCATCTGATGCGGCAATTTTTGCCGTGTGCGCGTCGTGCGTCTCACGCGGTAGGGTAGCCATTCACCCCTCTTACTGAGGTAAGGGGGTGAGAAGCTGGCTGGCACGTCGGTCGGCGAGGACGCTTTCAAGATAGCGCCAAGGGGAGTGGCTCCGCTTACAAGCGTAGGTTTTGTTGTAGGAACTCATTCCTCGATCCGTGACGATCCACCGGACCGGCGACCCTGTTTTTTCTCCCCGACGCGCCGTTTTTCATCCATGCGCCGTTGTTTGGCGGCCCGCGAAGGCTTGGTCTTGACCCGTGGCCTTGGTGCCGTCGCCGCTTGCTGGATCAAGGCAATCAAGCGCTCGATGGCATCCTGCCGGTTGCGTTCCTGACTGCGAAAGCGCCGGGCGGTAATCAACAGTTCACCGTTTTGGTTCACGCGGCACCCGGCCAGCGTCCGCAAGCGTGCTCGCACCGCGTCCGGCAGCGAGGGCGAACGCGCGACATCGAAGCGCAGTTCCGCCGCCGTCGCCACCTTGTTGACGTTCTGACCGCCGGGGCCGGATGCCAGTTTGAATTGAAACTGGAGTTCGTCCTCGGGAATGCGAATGCTGGGCGTGGCGATGATCATGGCGCACATCTTCAAGCGGCGGGGCGCGGTTTTTTGGCCCGGCTTATCGCCATTGCCACAACGAGGCCGCCAGCGCGATGCCGCCGCCGCTGGCGCAGAACAGCACCAGTGAGCCGGGCGTCGGACCTTTGCCTTGAGCGATGGCATCGTCCAGCGCCATCGGAATGCAGGCCGAGCCGGTGTAGCCCCATTTGTCCATGA
>DAOTGT010000220.1:2362-5253 GCA_035447285.1 Candidatus Competibacter sp. | reverse complement strand
GCTATTATTCTCGAATAGAGGTTCGGCGCATCCCTGGCTTCCACGACCGCGCCGCGCCGGTTTTCGAGGTGGCTGAAGTTGTTGAAAAGCAAGTGTCAGATGCGGTTTTATGAGGAGCTGAACGACTTTTTGCCGCCCGCGCGACGCAAGGTCCGCTTCATTCACGAATTTCAGCGACGGGCTTCCATCAAGGATATGATCGAGGCGCTCGGCGTACCGCATACGGAAATCGATCTGATTCTGGTCAACGGCCAATCCGTGGATTTTAGCCATATCGTTCGGGATGGCGACCACATCAGTGTCTATCCCTTGTTCGAAGCGCTCGACATCCAGCCGCTGGTTCGGGTTCGCCCGCACCCGCTGCGAGTCAGCCGCTTCGTGCTGGATGTGCATCTGGGCAAGCTGGCGCGTTATCTGCGTCTGTTGGGATTCGATACGCTGTACCGTAACGATTACGAGGATGCCGAACTGGCGCGGTTGGCCAGTACCGAGCGACGGATTCTGCTGACCCGCGACCGTGACTTGCTGAAGCGGGCGGTGGTGACGCACGGTTACTATGTGCGAGCGGTCGAGCCGCGCCGGCAGGTCGAGGAAGTAGTGGCCCGGCTGGATTTATACCGGGCGATCCAACCGCTCCAGCGCTGCGCCCGTTGCAACGGCCTGCTGGCGGCGGCGTCCAAGCAACGCGTCTGGGAACGACTACCGCCGGAAACCCGCCGCTACATCGAAACGTTCTGGGAGTGCGGCGAATGCGGCCATTTATATTGGGAAGGCAGCCACATGCCGCACATTCGACGCTTCATCGACGGTCTCCGGGCGCGCGCCGGAAACGACATGCCGAACACCGACTCGATTGCCGAGCCCAACCCATGATGCGAACGGCTTTGAAGCGTGAGTTGCACGGATTCGAACGGAGCCGTCGGTGCATTCACTTACCCCACCATTCTTGAAAGGATCAACCATGCGCTCACGCTTTATTTTTCCGTTGTTGCTGGTGTCGGGCCTGGTTTGGGCCCAGGATGCTTCACAGCCGCCCGCCGGTTTGGAACCCATTCCCGACGGTTCGCCGACCGGGAGCGCCGAGCAAAACGTCCCGGCGCCGGAAGTGACCATCCGCCGCCGCGGCAGCGAAGGCACGATCGAGGAATACCGGGCCGGCGGGGTGCTGTATATGGTCAAGGTCAATCCCGCCAAGGGGGCTTCCTACTATCTGGTGGATACTGACGGCGATGGGAGCCTGGAAACCCGCTTCAACGACCTGGCAAGCAATTTGGCGATCCCGGCCTGGGTGCTGTTGCGCTGGTAGCGGATTTGGCGGGGGCGAGGAAGGCTGAACCTTCAGTCACGCCACTGCCGCCACTCGCTGGCATCCCGCTTCAATTGGGAGCGGGTTTTGGCGCGCTCCGCCGTTTTCGATTTCAGGTGCGCGCCGCCTTTGCGCAGGATCGGCGCGGCGGCGACCGGATTGCGGCGCTGCCGCTGGCGATTGTTTTCCATGAGATATGCTCCATTCCGGCCGGTGGTCAGCCCTTGACGCACATGACTTGCTTGAGGGTATGCACCACCTCGACCAGATCCGACTGGTTGGCCATCACCGCGTCGATATCCTTGTAGGCACCCGGAATTTCATCCAGGACGCCGGCATCCTTGCGGCATTCCACCCCGGCGGTTTGGGCGATCAGGTCTTGCGGGTCGAACTTCTTTTTGGCTTGACCCCGGCTCATCCGTCGGCCGGCGCCGTGCGAGCAGGAGCAGAACGATTGCGGTTCGCCTTTGCCGCGCACGATGTAGGACTTGGCGCCCATGCTGCCGGGGATGATGCCTAAATCGCCCGCGCCGGCGCGGATGGCGCCCTTGCGGGTCACGAACAGCTCTTCCCCAAAATGATGTTCCACCGCCACGTAATTGTGGTGGCAGTTGATGGCCTCCTTGGTCGCGGTGAACGGCGGCAGTTGCCGGGCCAGCGCTTCCAGGATCAGCCGCATCATCTCGCGGCGGTTGGTCATGGCGTAATCCTGTGCCCAGTGCACGGCGTCCACGTAATCGTCGAAATGTTCGGCACCTTCCCGCAAATAGGCCAGGTCGCGATCCGGTAGGTTGGCCAGGTGCTTGCCCATGTCCTTGCGGGCCAGTTCGATGAAGTAGCGACCGATGATGTTGCCGATGCCGCGACTACCGGAATGCAGCATCACCCACACCTCCTGGTTTTCGTCCAGGCACAGTTCGATGAAGTGGTTGCCGCCGCCCAGGGTGCCGAGTTGCCGCATCCAGCTCCGCTCGACGTTCTTCTGCATTTTCAGAATACCGGGATGCCGCTTGACGATGCGGTCCAGCCCGCCGGACAGGGCGCGCACGGTCGAGGCCAGCGCGCCGTGTCCCTCGGAGTGCATGTCGAAGCCGACCGGCACCGCCGCTTCCACGACGTGGCGCAGGGGTCGCAGGTTGTCCGGCAATTGCCCGGCCTTGAGACTGAGGCGAACGGCGTTCATGCCGCAGCCGATATCGACCCCGACCGCCGCCGGGATGATCGCGCCCTTGGTGGGAATGACCGCGCCCACGGTCGCGCCAATGCCGACATGGACATCGGGCATCGCCGCGACATGGCCGTGGACGAACGGCAGATGGGCCATGTTATTCAGTTGGACCAGTGCCTTGGGGTCTACGTCGTCGGTATAGATTTTGACCGGGACCTTGCCTCCGGTCAGGATTCGCTGGATCGGCATGATGTGTTCTCGACGGTGATACGCGGCCTGCTTCCCAAGCAAGAAACCCTGGATGAGGGGGTCTCATCCAGGGTTTTCCAAAGTCGCGGGGGGAGGCAGACTCGGAAGATCAGCAATGCCTTCCGAAGGCCGCTCGGAAGGCGTCACATGGGGATCTGTTCTTGTACG
>DAOTGT010000220.1:0-2262 GCA_035447285.1 Candidatus Competibacter sp. | reverse complement strand
CATACCAATAACCATGTGGAGGATAGTGATGGAGCGTCGCGATTTCATTAAAAAAACCGGTCTGGGTTTAGCCGCCGCCGCCGGTACGGCCGCCATCCCGGCGATGGCGCAGACAACGGATTTGCCCGTCATCAAGTGGCGGATGGCTTCAAGCTTTCCCAAGAGTCTGGATACGATCTATGGCGCGGGCGAAGTATTGGCCAGACGGCTGTCGGAAATCACCGAAGGGAAGTTTGAAATCCGGGTGTTTGCCGGCGGCGAAATCGTGCCGCCGTTCGGGGTGTTGGACGCGGTACAGCAAAACACGGTCGAGATCTGCCATACCGCTTCGTACTACTTCCACGGTAAGAACAAGGCATTCGCGCTCGACTGTTCGATACCGTTCGGCCTCACCGCCCGGCAGATGTTTGCCTGGAATTATCATGGCGAAGGCGGTCCTTTGCTGCGCGAGTTTTTCGCCAAATACAACGTCGTCAACTTCCTCGGTGGCGATACCGGCACGCAGATGGGCGGTTGGTTCCGCAAGGAAATCAATTCGCTGGAGGATTTGAAGGGTCTGAAGATCCGAATTCCCGGTTTCGGCGCGGAGGTGTTTTCGGCGCTGGGCGCGGTGCCGCAATCGCTACCGGGCGGCGAAGTCTATCCGGCGTTGGAGCGGGGCGCCATCGACGCCGCCGAATGGGTCGGTCCCTACGACGACGAAAAGCTCGGTTTCTACAAGGTGGCCAAGTTCTACTATTACCCCGGTTGGTGGGAGCCGGGTCCGGTGCTGTCGTTCTATGTCAACAAGGAACAGTGGGACAAGTTGCCCAAGCCTTATCAGGCGGCGTTCGAGGCGGCGGCGGCCGAGGCCAATGTTGGCATGTTGGCAGCTTACGATACCAAGAACCCGCAGGCGATCCAGCGGCTGGTGCAAAATGGCACGCAACTACGTCGCTATCCGGATGACGTGATGAAAGCAGCCTACGAGACGGCGCAGAAAATCTACGCCGAGGAATCGGCGAAAAATCCGGATTTCAAGAAGCTGTATGACTCGATGCGCGCCTTCCAACGGCCATCCGACATCTGGGCCGGATTGCCGGAAGGCACCTTGGCCAACTTCATGCAGGCAATGTTACGTTCCGGCAAATAGCCGCCCCGCTGTCCTCATGGGCGCCTCTTCTCTCGGGGAGAGGAGGCGCGCGCTCACTGCCCCGAGGGTTGGAGTTGTCGGAACAGGTCGGCGGCATCGTCCCGATTGATGCTGCCCCGGTTGGTGTTTTGCGGCATCAGCAGTTGCACGGGGGCCGGTTGGCCAGTGTGCATGGGACGATCCAAACCCATCGTGACCAGTGAAGGGAAGGTGATGATCAACACCACCATGATGACCTGAATGACCACGAACGGCACCGCGCCCCAGTAGATGTCGCTGGTGCGGATCTCCGGCGGCGCCACGCTGCGCAGGTAGAACAGTGCGAAACCGAACGGTGGGTGCATGAACGAGGTCTGCATGTTCACCCCCATCAGGATGCCGAACCAGACCAGATCGATGCCGAGTTTTTCGGCTACTGGTGCCAGCAGCGGCAGGATGATGAAACTGATCTCGAAGAAGTCGAGAAAAAAAGCCAGGAAAAAGACTAGGATATTGACGAAGATCAGGAATCCCAGCGCCCCGCCGGGCAGATCGAGCAGCAAATGCTCGACCCACAGGTCACCGTTGACCCCGCGAAACACCAGGCTGAACACGCTGGAACCGATCAGGATGAAAATCACGAAGCTGGCAATCTTGGCGGTGGAATGCAGGGATTCGGTCAGCATTTTCCGGTTCAGCTTGCCCTTGGAAAACGCCAGCGCCAGCGCCCCGACCGCGCCCATCGCGCCGCCCTCGGTCGGAGTGGCCCAGCCGATGAAGATGGTTCCCAGCACCAGGAAGATCAGCACCAGCGGCGGAAGCATCGTTACCACCACCCGTCGGGCCAGCCCCCAACCGCGCAGAGTGCGAGCTTCCGGTGGCAGGGCTGGAACGAGGTGCGGGCGGAACAGGGTGTTGAGTAGCACCCAGCCGACGTAGAGCCCACCAAGGATCAGACCGGGCAACACCGCGCCCTTGTACATGTCGCCCACCGAGCGGCCCAGTACGTCGGCCATCACGATCAACACCAGCGAGGGTGGGATGATCTGCGCCAGCGTTCCAGAGGCGGCGATCACCCCGCAAGCCAGCGATTTATCGTAGCCGTAACGCAGCATGATCGGCAGCGAGATCAGCCCCATGGCGATCACCGA
>DAOTGT010000219.1:0-5256 GCA_035447285.1 Candidatus Competibacter sp. | reverse complement strand
AGCGGTTGACCAGCCAGAAACCCGAGTCGTTGACGTGGGACAGGATGGTCGCGCCGGCGGCGATGGCAATCACCAGCAAGCCCAAGACGGGACCTTGCAGGTGCAGGGTTGCGACCAAGGGCGTGATCAGGCCCGCCGCCGTAATCATGGCCACCGTCGCCGAACCCTGCGCCACCCGCACCAGGGACGCAATCACGAAGGCCAGCACGATCGGCGGTAATGGCGAGCCAGCCATCATGTCGCCCAGCACCTTACCCACGCCGGAATCGATCAGGATCTGCTTGAAGACGCCGCCCGCGCCGGTCACCAGAATGATGATGCCCGCTGGCTCCAGCGCCTTGGTGGCGATGTTCTGCACCTCGTCGCGGGTCAAGCCGCGGCGGGTGCCGAGCAAGGTGAACGCCAGCAGCGTAGCAATCAGCAGGGCGACGAAGGGATGACCCAGGAAGCCGAGCACCGTCCGGGTCGGATCGTCCTTCGGCAACAGAACGTTGGTGACGGTGTTGACCAGGATCAACACCAGCGGCACCAAAATGATGCCCGCCACGGTCAGAAACGACGGCAATTCCCGATCCGGATCTTTAGGGGTCAGTTGCATGTAATCGGGCACCCCGACATGGATGCGTTGGGCGATCCAGCGTCCGAATAGAGGACCGGCGATGATCATGGCGGGGATGCCGGCGAGCGCGCCGAACAGGATCACCCAACCCAGGTCGGCGCCCAGCAGGTTGGCCACGGCGATGGGACCGGGGGTCGGCGGCACGAAGCTGTGGGTGACCGCCAGACCGGCCAGCAGCGGGATACCGTAGTAGAGCAGCGAGCGCCCGGTTTTCTGCGCCAATCCGTAGACCAGCGGCACCAGAATAATGAAACCGACGTCGAAAAAGACCGGGATGGCGACCAAGAACCCGGTCAGACCTAGCGACCATTGCGCCTTATCCTCGCCGAAGCGTTGCAGCAGGGTCTGCGCCAACCGTTCGGCCCCGCCAGACACCTCCAGCATTTGGCCGAACATCGCGCCCAGCCCGACCACGACGGCGACGAAGCCCAGCGTGCCGCCCATGCCTTTTTGAATGGATTCGATGACCCCGGTCAGTGGCATACCGGCGGTGACCCCCACCAGCAAGCTGGCCAACAACAAAGCAACGAAGGCGTGCAACTTCACCTTCATCACCAGAAACAGCAGGAGGAAAATACCGGCGACCGCCGTCAGAATTAACCCGCTATCGGACATGATCGATACTCCTTGATGGATAGTTGCTTTTTGAAGGAAGGGACTACCGTTTCAGCAAGAATGCATAAGCGATAATCATGGAAAAATATTAATAATAAACATAAAGTTATACACGATTTGACCACCTGCGCGGGCTAGATCAAACCGGCTGTTACCCAATTCGGCTGTATGTCATGCCTCCCCAGGAAGTCTTTAAGGCGCGCGGGTGGCGGAAGCGTGTTGAACTCGACCCCAAGCGCCGTGCGATGGATGCCCGTGGAGGTCACCAGGAGCGTATCCAGACCTGCGCCTCGGGCACCGGGAATATCCGTTACCATGGAATCGCCAATGAACAGCACCTGCCGTGCGCCCAATTCCCGAAGCTGTGTCCTGCCCTGGGCAAACACCCTCGGCTCCGGTTTACCAAACCAATGCACGGTTCCGCCCGCTTCGGCGAAACGCTGGGCCAGCATGCCCGCCCCCACCAGAGGCTGACCGCCAAACACCAGTTCCCGGTCGGGATTGGCGCAGATCATCGGTTTGTCTAGGGCATCCAGCAGCGGAACCAGCCGACCGGCGAGCTCGGTGGGCGGGAAACTGCCGGCCGCAACGAGTAGGGTGGCGTCTTCCAGCCGAGCAGTGAAACGAACCGTGACGGCGTCAGGCCAGCCGTTCAGCTCGGGTATCTCGCCAACGACGTGGATGGCGCCATCGGCGAATGCGCCGCGTGGATCCGTCAGCGCGTCCATCGCCAACTGGCCCGAAGTCGTCACTCCCGCGTAAAGCTCGCGAGCGATGCCCAGATCCGCGAGCAGGGTCGCTGTGGCTGCCATCGTGCGGGAAGCATTGCTGAGAAACCACACCGGTTTCCGCTCCGTGCGCCGCCGAGCCAGCCAGGCCACCGCGCCGGGAAACGCGCTGACGCCATCCATCACCACGCCCCAGAGATCGAGCAGAAAGCCGTCGTACCGCAGGCACAGCGCCTCCAAATCGTCGTGGGTCATCATTGGAACGGCTTGCCGTCGTGCTTATCGCCGATCCGACCAAACTGCGTCGTTGGCCAGATACCGCGGCCGCTCGCCCTTGAGGCCCGCAATCAGGTTGTCGACGGCGAGTTGAGCCATCGCCAGCCGGGTCTCCTGCGTGGCCGAACCGATGTGCGGCAGGGCAACCACGTTGGACATAGCCAGCAGCGGGGAATTTGCCGGCAGCGGTTCGCGCTCGAACACGTCGAGTCCGGCGGCATGGATCTTCCGCTGTTGCAGCGCTTCGATCAGCGCTGCCTCGTCCACAATACGCCCGCGCGAGCCGTTTATAAAAATCGCGTGTGGCTGCATGAGCGCGAATTCCCGCGCTCCGACGAGCCTCTCTGTTTCGGGCGATAGAGGCAGCACGACACAGATGAAATCGGCGGTGCGCAATACCTCGTCCAGTGGCAGAAAACGCGCCCCGAAAGCCGTTTCAACTTCGGGCACGGGTTGAAGATTGTGATAAAGGATCGTCATATTGAAACCGAGCCGGGCGCGGCGCACGACGGCTTGGCCGATGCGACCCATGCCAAGAAATCCAAGTGTCTTGGAATGGACATCCACCCCGTAGAGCGAGTCGTCGATGCTGTGCTGCCAGCGGCCAGCCTTGACAAACTCCGCCAGTTCGATCACCCGGCGGGCGGTAGCCAGAATCAGGGTAAAAATGGTGTCGGCGGTGGTCTCGGTCAACACGCCCGGCGTATGCGCCAGGAGAATGCCACGTTCGGTCAAAGCATCGACATCGAAAGTGTCGTAGCCCACCGAAATCGTCGAAACGATCTTGAGCCGGCCAGCAGGCGCCAGGGTCGCCTTGTCCAGCCGGACGCTGGCGCCGAGCAGACCGTCGGCATCGCGGATGGCTTCGAGAAACGCAGCGCGATTGGTCTCGTCGATCGCCTCGAAGTAGGTTACCCGGAAGCGAGCGCGCAAGACGGCCAGCAGCTCATCGGGTAGTTTTTTGTACACCACCACATGGGGGTTCACGGTTGTTTCCTCCTCGTTCCATCGGGTGAATCAGGATTGCTCTACGGCGTCCAGTTGCGCCCGCGTGGGCAGACCATCCATGTCGCCCGCCACCTGGATGGCGAAGGCGCCGATCCGGTTACCTCGAGCGACGGCGTCGGCGATGCTCGCGCCCTCAAGCAGGGCGCTGACCACGCCCACGGCAAAGCCGTCGCCCGCACCCACCGTGTCGACCACCTGCGCGACCGGTGCCGCCGGGATCGCGCCTTCCCGATCGGCGGTCCGAAAATAGGCGCCCTGCGGCCCGAGCTTGAGCACCACCAATTCCGCGCCCCGCTCCAGGTAAAACGCCGCGATATCGCGCGGTTGGGCGAGACCGGTGAGCCGTTGTCCCTCGGCGAGTCCGGGGAGCACCCAACGCGCCTTGAACGCCAGCCGGTTGAGCCGCTCGATCATCACGTTTTCGGAAGGCCACAAGCTGGGACGCAGGTTCGGGTCGAAAGAGACGGTTTTCCCGGCCTCGCGCATGAAATCAAGCGCGTGGATCGCGAATTCCATCGTAGAGTCCGACAAGGCGGGAGCGATCCCAGTGGCATGAAAATGGCGCGCACTCAGGAAATAATCGCGGTCAAAGTCCGCCAGCGAAAGATGACTGGCCGCCGAGTTTTTGCGGAAATATTCCACGACCGGATCGGCGCCGTTTTCGGCTTTCGACTTGAGCTGAAAACCGGTCTGATAGCGTGGATCGACTGTTACATGGCTACAGTCCACCCCCTCACCGTCAAGCGTGCGTCGGATGTAGCGACCAAAGGAATCGTCGCCAAGCCGGCTCACCCAGCCAACCTGTAGCCCAAGCCGGCTCAGACCGATCGCGACATTGGTTTCCGCCCCCGCCAGCCGCCGGGTAAAACAGTTGATGGTGGACAACTCGCCGGACTCATCGGCCACGAACATGGCCATCGCTTCGCCAAAGGTGACGACATCGAGGTTTTGCATAGTATGGGTTCTCGTACAATGGAATCAGGCTGACGCCAGCAACGTGACGTACCGGCGGGTGACGGCGTCTAGATCGACACCGACCAGCGGAAACTCGATAGCGCGTGGGACGTTGGGTGAAAACCACTCAAACAGTTCGCGCCATTGGGGTTCAGCGTCGGTCAGGGGAATCGCTTTCAGTCGGCCGCCGTCTTCCACCACGCCCTTGCAATGCACGTACTCAACGTAAGAAGCGAGAGATTGAACGGCGGCGCGGGGATCCGTTCCCGTCCAGCGCCAGTTACCGATATCGAAGGTCATCCCCACCGGCAGGCCAGCGGTGGTAACGGCGAGGAAGAAGGCCACTAGCGGATCGATGCGACCTCCTTGTGGCGTCTGGTCGTTCTCGATCAGCAACCGTGGGCTATTGCCGGCGAGCAAACCGGCCAGTTCCGAGATCGAGCAGCTGTCGTGAAAGTGGCCCAGCGCGACTTTGAGGAAACACGCTTCCAGCGTCGCGGCTTCCGCTTGGACCCGCTGCAGCGCTTGCGCCGCGAGTCCACCGTCCGCGCGCCACAGTTCCAGCGGCGCTGAATAGATGGCAAACAGTCCTTGTTCGGCGATGACATCGCGCAAGGTTTCCAAGGCTGGATCGGCGGGAGTTAACAGTTCCTGGCGGATCTCGATACCGGCGGCGCCAGCACGCGCAGCGATGGGCACAAAGTACGCCTGGCCGCGTTCGCGGACCTGATCTGCGCCGTAGGCCGAAGTGGCGACCGTGACGGGTTTTGACTCCATGGGATGATCCTCCTGATGATAATGAAATGCGGGGCCATGGGCTTTATGCGCCTACCGATCCGCCCAGCCGGTTGATTTCATCGAGCAAGGCTTTTTCCATGACGGCCAGCGGTGCTTGCTGTTCTGTGTACAATTCAATCTGTTTGCACGCCTGATGCAACAGCATTCTTGTTCCGGCGATGGTGCGACAGCCGGCTTTTTCGGCGTCCCGGAGCAGTTTGGTACGCACCGGAATAAAGGCGATATCCATCACCAGTAGATGCGGTTCCAGCGTCTGCC
>DAOTGT010000218.1:0-5259 GCA_035447285.1 Candidatus Competibacter sp. | reverse complement strand
TTGCCGAACACCGCGCCGGGTCCGGCGGCGAATAGCAGCCATAGCACCGTCAACACGGCGATGGGGAGAACCCAGGGTCGCTTGCGCGGCGGCAGCGCGGCGTGTTCGGCCAACCAGCGATGGCATTCTGCCTTGCGTTCAGCATCGTCGTGAGTGAAAGCCGACACCAGGATCGCGATGCCGAAATTAGCCAGCAAGCCCCAGGCAGCGGCGTGGACGGTCAGCGGCCAGCGTCCCCAGGCGGTGATGCCGAACCAATGCAGTCCGGCCGCTTCGGTCAGCGTTACCGTGACCAGACCCACCAGCAGGCCAGCGATCACGCCCTGCCGGGTCAGGAATGGCCAGTAGCACACCGCCACCAGCGCCGGGACCATCTGCAAACCGTAGGACACCGCCAACCCGCCCAGCAGCGCCAGAGCGTCGGCCGAGGCGCTCGCCACCAGCAGCGCCAGTATCACCACTCCCGCCACGCCCATGCGGCCGACGAATTTCAAGGTATGGTCGTCGGCGTCGGGCATCAGGAAGCGCTGGAACACATCATAGGCCAACATGCCGCCGGCGGTGGCCATGTAACAGGACGCGGTGGACTCCATCGCCGCCAGTGCCGTGATGGCCAGCAGCCCCACCAGCCAAGGCGCCGCCGTGCCGAGCAGATTGATCAGTTGAGGCACCAGCAGGTCGCGCCCGCCGGGCCGCTCAAGCAAGTCGCGGTGCTGGAGTCCGTTGGCCATGACCGGGTTGACCAGATCGGGATGCGCGGCCGTGAACGCGGGATCGGCTCCGAGAAAATGGCCGCCGACCCCTTGAATGGCGGTGAACACCATCAGGATCAGTCCAACGACGAAGGCCGAGGCCCACACCTGCTGGGCGGCGAACGCCGGTCTGCGGCTGGCCAGCGCCAGCATCGAAAAGGCCGGTGACACCTGGATGCCCATCAACGCGATCAGGTAGGTCAGCACCATGGTTCCGGTCCAGGCTCCGCCGACGGCCCGCGAGCCATCGCGTACCCACTGCACCGTACCGGGAATGGCCAGATAGTGGCTGTAACTCTCCGGGGTCCTGATCGGATCATCCTGGGCCAGGGCGATCACGCCGGCGATGAACCGGTCCCAACCACCGACGTAGTGCAGAGTCAGCAGACCAATGACAATGAGACCCACCACCAGCAACAAAACTTGCAGCACCGCTACCCACACCATGGTGCGCAAGCCCCCGGACGCCACGTAGCTGAGCACCACGCTGGCCAGCACCCACATGCCGAACTGCACGCCCAAAAAACCATCGGTGAGGACGTTGAACAGGAAGCCGGCGGCGCGTAGTTGCAGGCCCAGATACGGCACCGAGAAGAACAACGCCACCCCTACGACCAGAACACGCAACAGATCGGAGCGGAAGTAGTAAGCCAGCATCGCGCCGGGCGTGGTGAACCCATAGCGTTGGCCCAGCAGCCATTGCCGCTTGAGGAACAAGATACCGGTCAACGGAATGGTCAGCGCATAGAACGAGGCGTAGGCGTACTGCCAGCCGTCGGTGTAGGTCAGACCGGGGTGACCAATGAAGGTCCAGCCGGAGAAACAGACGGCGGTCGCCGCCAGCGTGAACAGCACTGGCGACAGCTTGCCGCTGGCCAGGAAGTAGTCGCTGGCCGTGCGTGCCCGCCGGGCACCGACCACGCCCCACAGGATGCAATAGGTCCAGTACAGGATCATGCAGCCGAAGATCCAGGTAATTTTGGGGGTGATGTCGGCGAGGTGGTTCATGGATGTGGATTCCGGGCGCGGCGGAAGAACTTCAACTCTCAGTATGAGCCAACGCCACAATTCTTGCCGATACCCAGCCTCGACCGGAATGACAACGCATCCGCCTCAGAAGTAGGCACGCACACCCAGTTGGAACTCGTGAACGCCTTCGAGATAAAGCCAGTCCAGACGCAGCGCCAGGTCGCGATCCAGTGCCAGATGCTGACTCACCGTCGCTCGCAATGCCGTGCCGGTCTCGCCCAACCGGTAGTCCAGCCAGGTCGCGTTCGCCAGCAGCTTCCAACCGGCTGTCAATTGCAGCAGTGCTCCGGCCAGGATCGACGGCCCGACGCGATAGTCGCCGGCGAATTCGTTGCCGTAGTCGAACTCCAGCCCCGGCAACCCGAACCACACCGTCCGCCACGGCCAGCGGGTTTCGGCGGCCAAGCCCATGCCGCCACTGAGCGTAAAGGCGGCGCAGTCCAGACAATCCGAACGGGGATAAGGCGCCCAACCGGCATGAAGTCGCCATGCCGGTCGCGGAGTCAGGGCGTTGCTCGGCGGCAGCGAGGTGATATCGAGCAGGGTCAGTCGATCCAGGCTCAGCCGATCGCTATCCCTATAGTGGCGGATCGCGACGCTCAACAGCTCGATTTGCGCGTCCGGTGTGTAACCGGCGTCGGGTTCCAACAGATCGTGATAACTGGCGCGCGCGCTGAGCTCCAGGAAGGTCGCTCCATCGCGCTGGCCGAGTCCCAGTCCAAGCCGCCGCGAGGCATGACCGGTTTCCGGCCGAGTGGCGTAGGGTTCGATCTCGACCGGCGTGGCGGCGGGTAAGCGGTTGCGGGCGGTCAGCAATCGATACGCAACCGGGTCCGGCGGTGGCGCGATCTTGTCCTTGGGCGAACCGGCCCGACGGTGCTGACGTTCGTCCAGGGCCAACTCCAGCAACAGTGCCTGTCGTTCTGGCGCCAGTCGGACGAACGCCGGTTGAGTGACGACCGTCGGATCGTCCCGCAGTCGCCGTGCCAACCGTTGCTCGGCGGGGCTTAACGCTTCGTAGCGACGACGGACAGCGGTACCTCGCGCCGGGCGGGCGGTCACGTCGCCGACCAGACCCGACTGCCGGACCAACAAGCGGATCGTATCGGGCGGCAAGGCCCAGAGCGTGAACGCATCGCTCAACCTCAGGGTCGGATCGGCGGCTTCCAGCAGGGTCAGCAGTTGCCAAGCGCAGTTTTCCCTGAAAAAGTAGTAGTCGAAACGGATATCGCGCAGTTCCCAGACATGCTCCAGCAGCCGTTGCAAGCGACTCTCGGACAGATTCAATCGGTATTCCCAGATGTCGCGGCTTTCCAGATCGCTATAGGTCCGCACCAGTTGGTAATAGGGCTGGATGTCGAACTTGCCTTGGAACCCGCCGGTCATTCCATCCACTGCGTACATCAGGCCGTGACTACCGGAATCGTCGGCGGCGTAATTGACGGCGTAGGCCAACAACCGAGTTTGTTCGGTCTGGCCGCGCCGGTCCAAGCGCAGCAGGGTATGGCCGAACAGGGAAGCGGGATTGTTGAGATACGCCGAAGTGAACACCAGCGTCGCGGACTCCGTGTTCAATTGGCGCAACCACTGTTGGAAGCGTTCGCAGGATTGCGGCGGCAAGCGACGGTCGTCGAACGCCAGTTCGTGCTTCAACCACCGATAGCGGGCACGAAAGACACATTGAGCTGGTTGCGGGTCGCCACCAACCAACTGGGTATCGAAGAAGGCGTGCAAGGTAGCAGCCAGTTCCGCCTGAGGATCGGTCTGACCGGTGGGAGCGAGAAAGAAACGGGGGTCGTCGGCATCGCTGATCAGACCCGTATCATTAGGAGCGGGCCGGTAGTGCAGCAGCGTTTGCCACTCGCGGCGCTCCGCCAGCTTGTCGGATCTGGCGCGATGTAACAGTTCGACAAGATAGCGGGTATCGCCCGTGTCCGCCGCCATCGGCGGAGGAACCAATGCCGGAGCCCATCCGTCGGAACCGGCCAGGGCGTTCGTTGCCAGAGAAAGAAGGCCGGAAAGCAGAACGCCCGCGACAGCCAGGTTCAGAACGCTGAACCGTTCAGTTGAGCGCCAATCGTAGCTCGAAGCGTGGGTCGGCCCGCATCTCCCGCTCCAGAACCGCCAGCATCTCGGTGGCGGTGGTGTGCTCGTTCGGGAACAACACGTTGAATTTGTCCTTGGTGAAGGCGAAAAACGCGGGTTGTTGACTGGCGCCGACACCCAGCAATGCCGCCAACGAACTGAGATATTCGCCCTGCCCGGCCGCCATGTCGTTCTTGAGCCGTTCCAGGTTGACACGGGTGAATTCGGTGGTCTGCTGCGGAGTGGTGGCGCTGCCGCTCGAACCGCCGCTGCTGGCGGCGCTGGAACCGGAACTGGGATCGGTAACGACGGTACAGGCGCCGGCGCATAAACCCAGCGCGGCGATTAAGGCAGCGTTCAGCAGAAGTTTCATAATTCCATCCTCACAATGATTTCGGACATATCTAATGATAAGGTTTGAAGGGTACGTGGTGAGAGATTTTTCTTTCGCCATGCACTTTCGCCTTTCTCGCAACCCCGCCGAGGACTCGTGCGCATGAAAAGCCATTTTTCGCTGATCCTGCTATCCACCCTGCAATGCAATGCCGATTGCGCATACTGCTTTGAGGACAAGACGCCCGACCGGCTGACACTCGACCGCCTGGGCGAGATGATCCGCAAGGTACTGGACTACATGGTGGAAAAATCGTTGGCGTCGCTGACGATCTACTGGCAGGGCGGCGAGGCGATGCTGTTGCCACCCAGTTGGTACGAGCAAGCCGAAGAACTGATCCGGCGCGAGGCCGAGGCGCGCGACAAGCAAGTCTTTCACAGTCTGCAAAGCAACATGCTGGCCTACAGTTCCCGCTGGAACAAAGTGATCGCCGAAATGTTCGGCAACTCGGTCGGTACCTCGCTGGACTATCCCAACCTGCACCGCAAGCTGCTGGGGCAAGGCCCGGAAAGCTACAACGAGATCTGGGGGCGGCGGGTACGGGAAGCGCGGGCGGCGGGTATCGACGTGCAGGTCATCGCCGTGCCCAATCAAGCTACCCTGGAGATTGGCGCGGAGCGATTCTACACCCATTTCGTGGATGAGCTGGGTATCACCGATTTCCAGGTCAACACCCCGTTCCCCGGTGGCGAAGCGACCAGCGCCAAAAAGGAACTACCGGTGGCGGAAGTGGAAAAACTCAGCCGCTTTTTCGTCGATCTGGCGGATGTCTGGCTGGAACGCGGCTACCAGCGGGGCGTGCGGGTCGGCCCACTCGATGCCCTACTCCAACAATTCAGTCACGAACCGGCGACGCTGCCCTGCATCTGGGGCGAGAACTGTGCCAATACCATCGTATCAATCGATGCCCGCGGCTATGTGGCGCAATGCGATTGCTGGGTAACCAGCTATCCCGATTATCACTACGGCAACATTTTCGAGTGCGACAACTTCGGGGAA
>DAOTGT010000217.1:0-5261 GCA_035447285.1 Candidatus Competibacter sp. | reverse complement strand
TGCCCGTGCCCAAGGTCAGGACGGGAACTTTGAAACCCGAAGCGCCTAACAATCGATAATCCATGAGCCTGTTACCTCGCAAGGTTTATGAGAAATATCCACTCGTAAAATGATTTCCGGCAATTCGATGGCTTATCGCCCATCAGCAGGCTCTCGCGCGCCACAACGAGATATCGGTCCCGATCAGTCGGCGTCGAGCCGGTTGATCGGCGCGCCAATACGACGGATGATGGCTTCGTCCAGAGCCGGATTGCATAGTTCGATAAAGCGGTAGACAAAATTTCTAAGGTAACGTCCCCGGCGAATGGCGATCCAGGCCGTGTTGCGCTCAAACAGATGCGCGCAGTCGAGTAGGCGCAGGCCGGTATCTTTCGCGGGATGGTAAGCCATGGCGGCGATAATGCCGACGCCCAGACCCAGTTCGACGTAGGTCTTGATCACATCGGCGTCCAGCGCCGACAGCACGATATCCGGCGTCAGTCCGGCCCGCGCGAACGCGGCGTCGAGTCGGGATCGGCCAGTGAAACCTTCGTGATAAGTGACCAGTGGATACTCGGCGAGGGTGGCGAGATTGAGCGGGGTCCCGGCCACCAGCGGGTGGGATTGCGGGACGATCGCCGCGTGATGCCAGTCGTAAAAAGGGAAGGTCGCGAGGTCGGACTCGTCAGCCAGGGCCTCGGTGGCGATGCCGAGATCAGCCTCGCCGGCCAGCAGCAGCGCGGCGGTCTCATCCGGGTTAGCCTGATGCAAGACCAGATGCACCTTGGGAAAAGCGGCTCTGAAGCGGGCCACAACCGGCGGCAGCGCGTAACGGGCCTGAGTGTGAGTGGCGGCGATACCGAGCGTGCCCTGGTCGCGCAGGGAAAATTGCTCGGCGACCCGGTGAATGTTGCGGGCGTCCAGCAACATGCGACGGATAATCTCGACCAGCTCCTTGCCCGGTTCGGTCAGTCCCAACAAGCGTTTGCCCCGGCGGACGAACAGCTCAACCCCGAGTTCGTCCTCCAGATCCTTGATGTGCTTGCTGACCCCCGACTGCGAGGTGAACAGCGCGCTCGCCACTTCAGTCAAATTGAATTGGCAGCGGACGGCTTCCTGGACGATGCGAAGCTGTTGGAAATTCAAATATTTTCTCCATAACCTCCGACCAGGCTCCCATCCGGCGCGCAAGGCGTCCGTGCCGTGGGTCGGGGGGGCGAGAACAAACGAATCCGTGCCGGCTTCAGGCGTACCCGCTGTCCGACGACCAACCCCAGCGCGGTTATCCGGTCACGCGGCAATTCCACCTCGTAATGCCGACCGGCCGCGTGATCCGCGCCGACCAGATCGACCCGCGTGGTGGCGCCCAGCGTCAGCACCCGCTCGACCCGCGCTTCAAGACCCGAGCCTTGCGCCAGATCGGTGTCGATCTCCAACTCGTGCGGCCGGACGAAACCCAGTGCTTCGGCGCCGACCTGAAACTCGTGCTGGCCCAGAGTCAGATTCTCCACACCGACCTGAAGTTGCTGACCGTGGACCCGGCCGTGAAACAGGTTGACCGCGCCGAGAAAACTGTACACGAATGGCGTGCTTGGTTGCTCGTAGACCTGCTCGGGCGTCCCCACCTGTTCGACCCGTCCCTGATTCATCAACACCACTCGATCCGATACCTCCAGCGCCTCCTCCTGATCGTGGGTCACGAAAATGCTGGTGATGTGCAACCGGTCGTGCAACTGGCGCAGCCAGCGCCGCAGTTCCTTGCGAACCTTGGCGTCCAACGCGCCAAACGGCTCGTCGAGCAGCAGCACGCGCGGCTCGACCGCCAAGGCGCGCGCCAGAGCAACCCGCTGGCGCTGTCCACCGGATAGCTGGGGCGGATAGCGTTCCGCCAGCCAGTCCAGTTGCACCAGTTCGAGCAGTTCGCGCACCCGCCGGCGAATCTCGCTGTCCGGGGGACGTCGCCGGCGCGGTTTGACGCGCAATCCGAACGCCACGTTATCGAACACGCTCATGTGCCGGAACAACGCGTAATGCTGAAACACGAAGCCGACCTGCCGCTCGCGCACATGCGCGGACGAGGCATCACCGCCGTCGAGAAACACCTGACCACTGTCGGCGGATTCCAGGCCGGCAATGATCCGCAGCAAGGTGGTCTTGCCGCAGCCGGACGGTCCCAACAGGCCGACCAGCTCGCCGGTCGGAAAATCCAGCGTGACATGGTCAAGGGCGACGAAATCACCGAAACGCTTGACGATATTTTGTACTCGTATGCTCATGGCAGCATCCTGATTTAAACACTCAAACCGTTACCGCCCCCGCCATTCCACCCAGGACTTGACGACCAGCGTCAACAAGGCCAGCAGGGCCAGTAGCGAAGCCACCGCAAAGGCGGCGGCGAATTGATATTCGTTGTAAAGAATCTCCACATGCAGGGGCAAGGTGTTGGTCTGCCCCCGAATATGGCCGGACACCACCGAGACCGCGCCGAACTCGCCCATGGCGCGAGCATTGCACAGCACCACGCCGTAGATCAGCCCCCACTTGATATTCGGCAGGGTCACATGCCAGAAGATCCTCCAGCCCGACGCACCCAGCACCACCGCCGCTTCCTCTTCTTCCTTCCCCTGGGCCTGCATCAGCGGAATCAGCTCCCGGGCGACGAAGGGGAAAGTGACGAACACCGTCGCCAGCACCAGGCCGGGCACCGCGAAAACGATCCTGACGCCGTGTTCCATCAGCCAGGGTCCGAACCAGCCCTGTGCACCGAAGATCAGCACGTACATCAGACCGACGATGACCGGTGACACCGAGAATGGTAGGTCGATCAGGGTGGTCAGCAACTGCTTGCCGCGAAAATCGAACTTGGCGATCGTCCAAGCTGCGGTGACGCCGAATATCAGATTCAGCGGCACAGCGATGGCGGTGACCAGCAGTGTCAAGTAAATGGCGAATAGCGCGTCCGGTTCGACCAACGCGGCGAGATAAACCGCCCAGCCCTTGCGGAGCGCTTCCGCGAATACGGTCACCAATGGCAACAAGAGGAACAGGCTGAAAAACGACAAGGCGACGGCGATCAGCACGCCTTTCACCCAGGCGGGTTCGCGGGTGGCGGCGCTGGCCTCGAACCGTTGCGAATGCGCGGTCCAGCGGGTGGCAATCGAAGCGGCCATGACTTAGATGCTCCCGTGCCGGCGGCTGGTCCAGGCTTGCAGGCCGTTGATCAGAAACAGCAGAGCGAACGAGGCCACCAGCATGACCACCGCGATGGCGGTCGCGCCCGCGTAGTCGTATTGCTCCAGCTTGGTGATGATCAGTAGTGGCGTGATTTCCGATACCATCGGCACGTTGCCGGCGATGAAGATCACCGAGCCGTACTCCCCGACCGCGCGGGCGAAGGCCAGGGCGAAGCCGGTCAGCAGCGCCGGGGTCAGCACGGGCAAGACCACCCGCCAGAAGGTTTGCCAGCGGTCCGCGCCGAGACTGGCGGCCGCTTCTTCCAGTTCGGTATCCAGGTCTTCCAGCACCGGTTGCACCGTGCGCACCACGAAAGGCAGACCAATGAAGGTCAGCGCCACCAGAATGCCCAGCGGGGTGAATGCGACCTTGAGACCCAGCGGTTCCAGCCATTGTCCCAGCCAGCCGTTCCCCGAATAAATGGCGGTGAGCGCGATGCCGGCGACTGCGGTGGGCAGCGCGAACGGCAAATCCACTAGCGCATCCACGATCCGTTTGCCGGGAAAGCGGTAACGCACCAGCACCCAGGCGAAGATCAGTCCGAACACCGCATTGATGAGGGCGGCGAGCAGGGAGAGGCCGAAACTGATTCGATAGGACGCCATCACCCGGGGCGCGCTGACCATCGCCCAGAACTGCTCCCCACTCAGGGTCGCGGTCTTCAGGAACACCGCGCCCAGCGGAATCAGGACGATCAGACTCAGATAGACCAGGGTATAGCCCAGCGCCAGCGGAAACCCCGGCAGGACCCGCCGCGCGGCACGGGCATGCATCAGCGATTCGCCATGATCTGGTCGAACACTCCGCCGTCATCGAAATGCATCTTCTGGGCTTGTCGCCAGCCGCCGAACACCGTATCGATGGTAAACAGGGTTACTGGCGAAAACTGACTGGCGTAGCGAGCCGCGATTGCGGGGTCGCGCGGGCGATAGAAGTGCTTACCGGCCAGATCCTGTCCTTCCGGGCTGTAGAGATAGCGTAAGTAGGCCTCGGCGGTCGCGCGGGTGCCCTTCCTGTCCACCACCTTGTCGACCACGGTCACCGGCGGTTCCGCCAGAATCGACAAGGAGGGAACCACCATTTCGAATTGACCCGCCCCCAGCTCCCGCATGGCGAGAAAAGCTTCGTTCTCCCAGGAAATCAGTACATCGCCGATGCCGCGCTCGGCGAAGGTCGTGGTCGAGCCGCGCGCCCCGGAATCGAGCACGGCGACATTGCGATACAGACGGGTCACGAAATCGCGGGCCTTGGCGTCGTCGCTGCCGTACTGCTTCAGGGCATAGCCCCAGGCAGCCAGGTAGTTCCAGCGTGCCCCACCGGAGGTCTTGGGATTGGGGGTGATCACCGAAACGTCCGGCTTGACCAGATCGCTCCAGTCCCTGATCCCCTTGGGATTGCCCTTGCGGACCAAAAACACGACGGTGGAGGTGTAAGGCGCGCTGTTATATGGCAGTCGCGTCTGCCAGTCCGTCGGAAGCAGTTTGGCCTTCTCGGCGATGGCGTCGATGTCGTAGGCCAGCGCCAGGGTGACGACATCGGCTTCCAGACCATCGATGACGGCCCGTGCCTGCTTGCCCGAGCCGCCATGTGACTGCCGCATGGTCACGGTGTTACCGGTTTGCGCTTTCCAGTACTTGATAAAGGCGGCGTTGAAATCCTGATAAAATTCGCGGGTCGGGTCGTAGGATACGTTGAGCAGCGCGTACTGTGCCCAGGCGGCGCCTTGGACGCTGATCGCCAGGACAAGGGCAAGCACCGGCCGGATCAGGCGATCTCGATTCATTGTTCATGTTCCCCGTTAATAACTTAAGGCAATATAATGTGGGACTCTCTATGAACAAAATAAGAAAAAATGGATTGTTTAGCAGGATTCACGCATAAACCGAACGCGAACAGGCCGTGCCTTCCCTTGAGCCCATCGTGCCTTCGCCCATCAGGGTGATGTCGCCACGCGCGTTGGTTATTCGCAAAGCGAATTTCCCGATTCGACACGGTTATGCTTAAATGACGATTCAATGAAGCGGGGGTGCTCCCTACCGGGAGCTGAG
>DAOTGT010000216.1:0-5272 GCA_035447285.1 Candidatus Competibacter sp. | reverse complement strand
CACGATCTTGGTTCCCCGATAGCGCACCTCGGTCATGAAATGGGCGTCCGGGGTGCGGGTCTGCGGGACATTGGAACCCCACATCATTAAAAAGGTGGAGTTGTACCAGTCGGCGGATTCCGGCACGTCGGTTTGCTCGCCCCACACCATTGGGCTGGCCGGCGGCAGATCGCAATACCAGTCATAGAAGCTGCCGACCGCGCCGCCGATCAAGGACAGATAGCGGGAACCGGCGGCGTAGGACACCATCGACATGGCGGGAATCGGCGAGAAGCCGTAGATGCGATCCGGGCCGTATTGTTTAGCGGTGTACACATTGGCGGCGGCGATGAGTTGATTCACTTCGGCCCAGGTGGAACGAACGAAACCGCCTAAACCGCGCTGACTCTTGTACTCGCTGGCCTTGGCCGGGTCTTCCACAATGGACGCCCAGGCCTCGACCGGGTCTTTTTTGATGGCCAGGGCATCGCGCCACAGCTTGATCAGGCGACCGCGAATCATCGGGTATTTCAGCCGGTTGGCGCTGTACAGATACCAACTGTACGACGCGCCGCGCGAACAGCCGCGTGGTTCATGGTTCGGCAATTCGTCGCGGGTGCGCGGGTAATCGGTTTGCTGGGTTTCCCAGGTGACCAACCCGTTCTTGACATAGATTTTCCAGCTACACGAACCGGTGCAATTCACCCCGTGGGTCGAGCGCACGATCTTGTCGTGCTGCCAGCGGGCGCGATAGGCGTCCTCCCAGCCACGATCCTCGTTGGTGACCACGCCGTGATCGCCAGAGAAGGTGTCGGTGATTTTCTTGAAGAAATTCAGCCGGTCGAGAAAATGACTCATGATGATAGACCTCGTGTTGGTGGCGAGCGGCGTTTGCCATTTATATCCAGCGCTATCCGCTACTCGCTATTCACTGCTCGCTATTCACTAATTTAAGGATTCTTGAACTCCGCCTTGGGGCCGAGGTAATACCACCAATTCAGCACCAGACAGACGAAGTAGAAAATGGCGAAACCATAGAGCGCATATTCGGGCGTGGTGGCCTTGATCTGCTCGCCGAACACTTGCGGAATGATGAACGCGCCATACGCCGCGACGGCTGAAGTCCAGCCGAGCACCGGCCCGGCCTGTTCCTTGGGGAATACCATGGCAATCGTGCGGAACGTGGAGCCGTTGCCAATGCCGCTAGCGGCAAACAGGGTCAGGAACAGCAGGAAAAAGGGCAGAAAATACTGTTCCGGGGTCGCCGATTGATAAGCGGCGCTCATGTAATAGGCGACGCCCAGCGCCGCCGCGATCATGATCACGGTAATGATTTGCGTGACTAATGCGCCGCCCACTTTGTCAGAGATCCAGCCGCCGATGGGTCGAATCAGCGCCCCAATGAACGGCCCCATCCAGGCATACATCAAGGCGCTGGGGGCATTAGCGTTCACTGTGGTATGGGTCAGTACCCCATCCGCGCCAGGAATATGGCTAAAGCCGAAAATGACCTTAATGGCCAGGGCGAACGCCGCCGAATAGCCGATGAAGCTGCCGAAAGTCATGGTGTAAATCACACTCATGACCCAGGTATGCTTGTTGCCGAAGATCAGGAATTGCCGTTGCAGATTCGGCTTGATGTCGCCGGGAATGAGCTTGAGCAGGAACACGGTCAGGGCGATGACGCCGGGCAGCACCACCCATTTGGTCCAGGAAGGCAGTCCGAGTCCCATCGGGGCCGGCAGGATCAGATACAAACCGACGCCGGCGGCGATAAAACCGATCAGCAACATGCCGATGATCTTGGAGATGGCGCCCAGCGGCGAACCGATGTGTGGCGAAACTTCCTCGGTGCGAATGTTGTGCATGCCGAACCAGCCGATGAACGCCAGCGGGATCAGCAGGAACAGCCAGACGAAGCCCGCATTTTGAATATAAGTGGGTGTACCAGCGGCGATTTTGCCAATCAAAGTGCCCGAGGTTTGCACCAGGGCGATGGGTTCCCCACCGAAGGATCCCAGCAGGGGGATAGTCATGACCAGCGGCACGAGAATTTGCATGGTGGTCACGCCGGCATTACCCAGTCCGGCATTCAGGCCCAGCGCCAGCCCCTGCATCCGCTTGGGAAAAAAGAAGCTGATATTGGACATGCTGGAAGCGAAGTTGCCGCCGCCGAAACCGGACAGGAACGCCAGCAACTGAAATATCCACAAGGGTGTTTCCTTGCTTTGCAACGCCAGCCCCGTGCCGAATGCGGGAATCATCAGCAATGCTGTAGTGAATACGATGGTATTGCGACCGCCGGCGATACGAATGAAAAAGCTCGACGGGATGCGCAGGGTCGCCCCGGTCAGGCCCGCGATAGCCGCCAGGGTGAACAGCTCTGCCGGCTTGAACGGAAAACCCGCGTTGAGCATCTGGACGGTGATGATGCTCCAGTAGATCCATACCGCGAAGCCGCACAACAAGCTGGGAATGGAAATCCACAGGTTGCGGTTTGCAATACCTTTACCCGTGGTTTCCCAGAACTGCAGGTCTTCCACGCGCCAGTCACGAATATCTGCCATGATGATAAAACCTCTCAATAATATGAAGTTTTAAGGTTTAAGTTTTGAGGTTTAAGCGGGCCGCTTTTCTACAGCGCCTAACACGTCACCTCTGCGCCTTTGCGGGAATACCAGCGCCAGGTCACCCCTACGCAGCTCAGATAAAACAGACTGAAGAAGAACAACGCGCCCTGGGGACTGCCGGTCAGTTCGATGGAAGCGCCATAAGCCATCGGGATGAAGAACCCACCGAAAGCCGCCACAGCAGCGCTTAAACCCATAGCGGCGGCGGCCTCGGTCGCGCCGTCGCGCCGGGCCTGCTCCAGCGCGGTCACATCATTCCGATCCGTGACCTGCCGCTCGCGCAAGGTGCGGAAGATAATCGGGATCATACGGAAGGTGGAGCCGTTGCCGATGCCGGCGGCCAGGAACAGCACCAGGAACATCGCCACGAAGCCGATGACGTTGCCGCTGTCGTTGGCACCAGGCAGGAATGCCACCGCCGCCAGGGACGCCAGCGCCATGATCACAAAGATGGCAAAGGTAATCACCGCGCCACCCAGACGATCCGCCAGCCAGCCGCCGACCGGTCGCACAAAAGCGGCCAGCATCGGGCCGATAAAGGCGAACTGGAAGGCGTCCACGCCCGGAAATACCGTGTTGACCAGCATCGGGAAACCGGCGGCCAGGCCAATGAAGGAACCGAAGGTGCCGATATACAGCCAGCTCATCAGCCATTGGTGCTTGTGCCGGAAAATCGCCGCCTGTTCAGCAAAACCGGCTTTGACGCGGGCAATATTGTCCATGCCGAAATACGCGGCGATGGCCGACAGTACGATGAAGGGAACCCAGATGAAGCCCGCGTTCTGCACCCAGATTTGGCTGATCGCTCCACTGTCCGTATGGCTTTGCGCATCGCCGCCCAGCACCAGCAACGCCCCGCTATACACCGCAATCGGCGCGATCAGCTGCGCCAGACCCACGCCCAGATTGCCAAGGCCGGCATTGAAACCCAGCGCGGTGCCTTGTAAACGCTGCGGATAGAAGAAGCTGATATTGGCCATGCTGGAGGAGAAATTACCACCGCCCAATCCGCATAACAGCGCGATGACGACGAACACTGGATACTGCGTGTTGGGATTTTGCACCGCGACGCCAATCCACAAGGTCGGCAACAGCAGCAGAGCCGTGCTGAACACCGTCCAGTTACGCCCACCGAAGATCGGCACGACGAAGGAGAACAGCATGCGGAACAAGGCTCCGGACAAACCGGGCAGCGCCGCCAGCCAGAACAACTGGTTGGAGGTGAACTGGAAGCCGATATGCGGCAGTTCGACCACAATCACGCTCCACACCACCCAGACGGCAAAGGCCAGGAGCAGCGCTGGCATGGACAGCCACAAGTTACGGTTGGCGATGCGCCGCCCGGTTTTCTCCCAGAACGTTTCGTCGTCGGGTCGCCAGTCGACCAGCACATGCCGGCGGGGTCGGGCCTGTTCGATGAGTTGGGCCTGTTCCAGTTCGGCCCGGACGTCCGCATGTCGTTCCAGAATCGCCTCGCGTTCATTCCGCTCGGCCAGCCAGGTCCAGAGCATGGTTCCGGCCAGCACCACGAACATGATCATGTAGGCGCTGCTGCGCACGCCTATCGCATCGACGGTAATGCCAAACACAATCGGCATGGTAAAACCGCCCAAGCCGCCGATGACTCCGACCAGACCACCGACCGACCCCATGTTGTTGGGGTAGTAGTCAGCCAGACAGCGGTAGACGCTGGCCTTGCCGATGCCCTGGGCGATGCCGACCACGAATATCAGTACGGTGAATGAGACGACGCCCAGACCAACATTGAGCGACACATCGCCGCGCAAGGTATGCACGGTCATGGTGGTCTGCGGGTAGCAGAGAAAGAATAGGCTAATCAGGGAAATCCAGAACACCCACCAAGTCGTCTGGCTACCGCCGTAACGGTCGGAAATCCAGCCGCCGAGTGCGCGAATCACCCCGGAAGGCAAGGTAAATAGCATGGTGACGAAAGAGGCGGTCTTCAGGTCGAGACCGTATTCGCCGACATAGTATTTCGGCAGCCACAGCGCCAGCGCGACGAAACCGCCGAACACGAAGTAGTACGCCATGCCAAACCGCCAAACCCGCAAATCCATCAATGGCGTGAGTTGCTGGCCGAGCGTCAGCTGGACTCCCGACTTTTTGCGTTCTTCGGTCTTAGGATCCGGGTAGGTGAAAAACCAGAACGCCACGGCCATGACCAGCATGGCGATGGAATAGACCTGCGGCACCATCCGCCAGCCGTAGGCCACAACGAGGAGGGGCGCAACCAGGTTGGTGATGGCGGAACCGGCGTTACCGGCGCCGAAAATGCCCATCGCCGTCCCTTGCCGTTCCTTGCTAAACCAGGCCGAGGTGTAGGCGATGCCGGTGGCGAAGGAGCCGCCCGCCAGTCCCACGAACAGACCGAGCGTCAGGTACTGCCAATACTGGGTAGCGAATGCCAGCCCGTAAATCGGGATGGCGACGATGATCATCTGAATGAAAAATACGATGCGGCCGCCAAAGCGATCGGTGAGAATGCCCAGCGGGAGCCGGACTAGTGAGCCGGTTAAGATCGGTGTCGCGACCAGCAGACCGAACTCCGTTTCACTGAGATTGAGTTGCTGTTTAATACGGATGCCAATGATGGAAAACATGGTCCACACGGCGAAATTCACCGCGAAGGCCAGGGTGTTCAT
>DAOTGT010000215.1:0-5274 GCA_035447285.1 Candidatus Competibacter sp. | reverse complement strand
CCGGTGGTCCGCATCCGCATGGAACACCTCAATTCGGACTGAGCGCCCGGACCGAACAACCTTCGTGGCCACCCTCTTGCACTTGCTGGTCCCTGGCCTGCTGCAACGGCCCGACGGCACCGACCCGGCGCTGTTCCGCTCGACCGCGCCAGCCCTGGAATGGCTACTGGCTCGCGCCGATGCCGACCCCGTGCCGGCCACCCTGGATGCAACGCTGTTCGAACTGTTCGGCCTGCCCACTCCCATCGATGCCGACCTGCCCGTCGCGGCGCTCACCCGCTTGGCCGACGGCGGCGAAGCCGGTGGCGGCGACTGGTGGCTGCGCGCCGATCCGGTTCATCTGCGAGCCGATCTGCACGGCGGCGTGTTTCTGGCGGACGCGCGAACGCTCGCCATCGAAGCGGACGAGACCACGGCGCTGGCGGCGGCGTTCAATCAAACCTTCGCCGAAGACGGCCTGCGGCTCGAAGCGCCCTGCCCCGAGCGCTGGTATCTGCGGCTACCGACCGATCCCGGCATCCGCACTCAAACATTGAGCGCCGCCGCTGGCCGCAATATCAATGCGCTGTTGCCGGCCGGGCCGAACGCCCGCCACTGGCACACCCTGTTGACCGAAATCCAGATGCTGTTTCACGGTCATCCGCTGAACCAGGCGCGGGAACAGCGCCGTCAACCGATGATCAACGGTCTCTGGTTCTGGGGCGGTGGTTCTTGTCCAACGGCTGCCCGCGCGCCCACCGCCGGACTGTACGCTCGCGACCCGCTGGTTCGCGGGCTGGCGCGCTTGAGCGGGACGGCCATCGACCCTCTACCCGAACGGGCCGAAGATTGGCGGGAAGCCGCCGCCACCGAAACGGACAGTCTGACGGTGCTGGAAACGACCCGCCACGACGCCGCCGACGGCAATCCCGCGCACTGGATCGAGCATATCGCCACGCTGGAACGGGACTGGTTCGCACCCTGCCGGCGCTGGCTGCAAACCGGCAAACTGACGGCGCTGCACCTCTATCCCGGCAACGGCCGCCGTTACACCGTCACCGGCGCCGCGCGCTGGCGATTCTGGCAACGTGCCCGACCGCTGGCCCAACACCTGCGTTGACCGCCCTCGTCCGGCCCAACGCAGACGCAGGGCTACCTGACTCCATCGCCACTCACTTGCCATGTCCACCTTCATTGTCCGCCGCACTGCGCCTCCCGCCGCCGATTTACCCGTTAACCCTCTGTTGCAACGCATCTACGCCGCCCGTGGGGTACGTTCCACCGACGAATTGCAACGGGAATTGCGGTTACTGACGCCACCCGATGCGCTCCTCGGCATGGAAAAGGCGGTCGAGCTGCTGTACGCCGCCCTGCGCGAACGCTGGCGCATCCTGATCGTCGCCGATTTCGATGCCGACGGTGCCACCAGTTGCGCGCTGGCGCTACGGGCGCTGCGAACCATGGGTGTCGCCTGGGTCGGCTACCGAGTACCGAATCGTTTCGAGCACGGTTATGGTCTGACCCCGGAAATCGTGGCCATTGCCGCCGAGGAGCGGCCCGATCTGCTGATCACCGTGGACAACGGCATCTCCAGCCATGAAGGCGTGCAGGCTGCCCAGGCGCGGGGCATGAAGGTGCTGATCACCGATCACCACGCGCCTGGCCAGACCTTGCCGGCCGCCGAGGCGATCGTCAATCCCAACCAACCGGGCGACGGCTTTCCCAGTAAGCATCTCGCGGGCGTGGGCGTGGTTTTTTATGTACTGATGGCGTTGCGGGCGCGGTTGCGAGAGGTCGCCTGGTTCGCCGAGCGCGGCTTGGCCGAACCGAATCTGGCCCAGTTCCTCGATCTGGTCGCGTTCGGCACGGTGGCGGACGTGGTGCGGCTGGATCACCACAATCGCATCCTGGTCGAGCAAGGGTTACGACGGATTCGCCAGGACCGCTGCATCCCCGGCATCGCCGCCTTGTGCGAGATCACCGGTCGCCCGCAAGACCGGCTGAGCGCCAGCGATATCGGTTTCTATCTAGGTCCCCGGCTCAATGCCGCCGGCCGCTTGGAGGACATGAGCCAAGGTATCGAATGTCTGCTCAGCGACGATCTGGACACAGCCCGGCGCATTGCGCGCCGGCTGCATGAAATCAACCGGCAGCGCGGCGAGTTAACCGCCGAAATGCAGGCGCAAGCGTTGACGTGGATCGACCGGCTAGCGCCGACCATGGCGGATCTTCCTTTCGGGCTCTGTCTGTTCGACCCCGAATGGCATCAGGGCGTGGTCGGCATCATCGCCGGCCGGCTGAAAGAACAGTTGAACCGGCCGGTGATCGTCTTCGCACCGGATCGGGACGGCAATATCAAGGGATCGGGACGCTCGGTGGCGGGAATGCATCTGCGCGACGCCCTAGCCTCGGTGGCGGCCCGACATCCCGGCCTGATCAGCCATTTTGGCGGTCATGCCATGGCCGCCGGCCTGACGCTGGCAAGCGAGCATTTCGAGACGTTCAACCAAGCGTTCGACACCGAAACTCGCCAGTGGCTGAGCGACGACGATCTGCATGGCCGCTTGCTGAGCGATGGTGAACTGGCGCCAGCAGAGTTTTCCCTGGAGATCGCCGAACTGCTACGCGAGGCCGGCCCTTGGGGACAGGGCTTCCCCGAGCCGCTGTTCGACGGGCTGTTCGAGGTGAATTCGCATCGCATCCTGAAGGACCAGCACCTCAAATTGTGGTTGCGACCACCGGGGACATCGCTGGCGCTGGAAGCGATCGCCTTCCGGCGGGCGGTCGGATTCAACCCCGGCACGGCGCGGGTACGGGCCGCCTACCGCCTGGACGTAAACGAGTGGCGCGGCGAACGCCGGCTGCAACTGCGCATTGAGCACCTGGAAGCGACCTAGCGCTCCGGTCCCGCTTACGACGGATCGGAATCGACCGTCTCGGCGAACCGCCAAGCGTTCTTGCCGGCTCGCTTGGCGGCGTACATGGCGGCATCGGCCTGCCGCAGCAGCGTCATCGCCAGTTCGAGACTGTCCGGTGATTCCGGCCGGTACACGGCGATCCCGACGCTGGCCGTCACCATACCGCTCGCCTCTCCCAGCGGCACCGGCTCCGCCAAGCATTCGATGATCTTCCACGCCACGGCGCTCGCGCCGTCAATGTGTTCGAGATCGGGCAAAACCACCGTGAACTCATCGCCGCCCAGACGAGCCACGGTATCGGTGGCACGCACGCAACGCCGCAGGCGTTCGGCGATGTGCCGGAGCAATTCATCACCCATATCGTGACCGAAAGTATCGTTCACCGCCTTGAAACCATCCAGATCGACCAGCAGCAGCGCCAGCAACCGCTGCCGTCGCCGCGCCTGCTGCAAGCCCTTGCGCAGGTGTTCGAAGAACAGGTTGCGGTTGGGCAGGGAGGTCAAGCTGTCAAAATTGGCCATCTGCCAGTTGCGCTTGCTGAATTCGGTCAGGGCACGGGTACGCTCCGCCACCTCGGCTTCCAGCGCCTGGTCGTAATTCCGCAGCAGCGCCTCGGCCTTCTTACGGGTGGTAATGTCAACGGTGGTGCCGCGATAGCCCAAAAACTCGCCATCTTCGTCGAACATGGGTAAACCGCTATTGTGCGTCCAAGCCGACTGCTCCCGCCCCGGCAGGCGGACTCGTAACACCATGTGCCGGAATGGCCGTCGCTGCCGAATCGTCGCTCGCAGCACGGCCAGATCGGTATCCTGTTCCTGTTGGATCACATACTGGCTCCAGTGCGCCCGCAACCGTTCCTCTCGCACGGCAGCGATCCGGGCCAATTGCCCGCTCAACTGGTACAAACGGCCGCTGGCATCAAACTCCCACAACAGGTCATTGGACACTTCGACCAGATCGCGAAAGCGCACGATACTGGCCAACCGGGACTGGGAAACCGCGCCGGCCAACAAGCCAGACGCCACCATGGCCACCATCACCACCTGATATTGAAGCACCCGCTCGGCTTGGCCGAACAACGTCACCATCGTCACGATGCCCAGTTCGTACAGCAGCACGACCACCAGGGTACCGCGGATACCACGGGTCGCCACAGTCCAGATCAGCACCGGCAGCAACAGCAGGGTCATGAAAGGATACGGTTGGTTCTGCCAGAAGCGGTACGGGATCCAGAACAAGCCGCCCAGCAGCAGGATCGCCACCACCCCCTGCAACAGCACCAGGCGCGTCGATGGCGGATCGACCGCCACCCAGGACTTGGGCAGGCGCGGCGGTTCCCCTCGACCGAACTGCCGGGCCAGCGGCGCGGCGAAAATCAAGGCCAGCGGCGCAAAAATAACCACCCCGATAAAGTCGCCAACCCACCAACCCAGCATCGCCTGCGGCAACGATGCCCGCGATGGCAGCAGGCCGGCGAAATGCAAAATCTGAGCACCGATCAGCGCCGCGAACAGGGACCCACCAACGCCGGCGGCGAGGAAGACCGCGACCCGCTGCGGGTCGTTGAAATGCCACCTGCCATGGGAACGCGGATCCGGATAATCCCGCAGGATGTGGGCGGCCACGGCGTAGCCAAGCGGAGGAATAAAAGCACTAAGTAAATAATAGGGCCACTGTTCCCAGGACCAGAGGGACAAACCAGCCAGCAAGGCGGCGCCAATCGGTAGGGGCAACGCACGCACGCCATATTCCAGCAGAATGGCGAAGGTCAATCCGGCTGACGGATACCAAAGACTGACCCCGCTGATGAGATTCAGCGCGATCGATACATGCCAGAAACCCACCCAGACCACCACGTAAAGCAGCGCCAGCACCACCCTGCGAACTCGCAGGCGATTCGCCATCGCCGATGGGTTGGGCGTCGCGGTCGGAACCGCCATGTGAGTTCGCGGGCGATTCATTTCCGTGGCATTGTTCGTCCCCCTCGTCGCAGCCATGATTGGCGCTTTCTCCGGTAGGCATACCTCTATACGGATGTCAATAAAACTATACTACAATCTGTAGCTGTCGATAGTACCGAAATTCAGTAATGTTTGACCTCGTACAGCGTTTCGTCCCGCAGCACCGCGGCCAGAACGCCGCCCAGTATCGCCGCCCAGCGCTCTCGACCAGCCTCGTCGATCAGTAGATCCTGGCGAATTTCCACCTCCACATGCGGCAACCCGGCCGCGCCACCGTGGGTGTCCATGGTGAAACCGACCTCGCGCCCGGAATAGGGCTCGTTGTCGCCGACGCACAGTTCGGGATCGACGCGGAACCGGCCCAGTAGCGGTCCAGCCAACCGCGAATCGCGGTTCCACAACACGCCGAGATGCCA
>DAOTGT010000214.1:3783-5300 GCA_035447285.1 Candidatus Competibacter sp. | reverse complement strand
GGGCTGATCGGGCTGGCGCCGGTATGGAGCCGCTTTACCTATTCGGACCCGATTGAGGACGGACGCTGGCGGATTTTCGATGCCACCCTCCAGGCAGTCGGCGAGTTTTTTCCGTTAGGCAGCGGCGGGGGTACTTTCGAGGATGTGCTGCGGCGGTTTCACCCGGCGGATTTTTTGGGGGTGACCATCAACCGGGCTCATAACGATTATTTGGAATGGCTGCTGGAGTTCGGGTTGGCAGCGGGGCTGCTGATTGCGGTTTGGCTGATATTTTACCTGCGCCAGTGGACGTGGGTGTGGAAGCGCGGCGAGTGGGCACCGCTGCGTTTTGTGCAGGCCGGGGCAGGGATCGCCTTATTTTTGATGATGTTGCATACATTGGTGGATTTCAATCTGCGGATACCGGCCAATGCTGTATTTACGGCCTTATTGGCGGCGGTGTTTTTCCATCGCCCGGTCGAGGAGGAACGGCACTCCACACGTCGGCGGAGGAAAGTGGGTGGCGATAGTGAGGGGGAGCCAGTCACCGCACCGGCGCCGGCCCATGAAATTCCACCGGAGAATCAAATTAACCCGTTTGCATCATAAGGCGGATCTCCAGCGCAGCGCCCGCCGGACATGGGGCAGATCCGCCACCGGCAGCCGGCCTTGCAGTGTGCCCCCACCGATAAATGCTTCCAGCGTGCAGACTTGGCAGCGCAAGCCCGTGTCCAGTACCCAGCGGCCGTCCACCAGCAACGCGGCGTGGGCGACTCTCAGCGGCGGACCGGCGACCAGCACGTATTCCAGCCGGTCTGGGTGGTATCCTAGGTAGATCAGGCGGTCGGCCTTGGCGACGGCGTAAGCTTTGCAGTCCCAAGCGGTCAACCGATCAAGGTCGGCAACGTCTGGCCAGTCGCTCAGGCAGAGATCACCGAGGCAGGGCCGACCCTGCCGGTTCACTGCGGCATTGACCTGAGTCAGTTCGGCTGGCATAACCGGCGGTGGAAGCCGGGTTGGTGGTGTCTGGCAGCCACCGACGGTCAACAGCAGGGTAAGCAGGAGCTGGGGTAAGCGGTAATGGAAGCGCGATATGAAAAATGCCAGCATAACAAGTTGATCGTATTCCCCGACGCCTCGCCCGCTCAGTCCCGGCACAGACCGTCTTCGCTTCGTTGACAATAGGTATCACGCAGTAGGAGCAATTCCATGCCCCAGCTAGTTTTTATCACTGGCGCCACCTCCGGGTTCGGCGCTGCTTGCGCCCGTCGCTTCGCCGTCGCCGGTTGGTCGCTGGTTTTGTGCGGCCGGCGCCAGGATCGGTTGGATGCCCTGCGCGCCGAGTTAGCCGGTATTCCAGTGTACGCTTTCCCGCTCGACGTGCGCGACGGCGCGGCCGTCAAGGCCGCCATTGCTGACCTACCGCCGGAATTTACCGAGATTGACGTGTTGGTTAACAACGCCGGTTTGGCGTTGGGCTTGGAGCCTGCCCACCGTTGCGACATGGAGGATTGGGAACGGATGGTGGATACCAATAT
>DAOTGT010000214.1:0-3683 GCA_035447285.1 Candidatus Competibacter sp. | reverse complement strand
AGCGAATTTTCCCTGGTGCGTTTCAAGGGCGACGATACCCAGGCAGCCAAAGTCTATCAGGGTACCCAGCCGCTGCGGCCGGAGGACATCGCCGACATCGTGTATTGGGCAACGAGTCGTCCGGCTCACATCAATCTCAACAGCATCGAAGTGATGCCGGTGTGCCAAGCCTTCGCGCCGCTTGCGATCAGTCGCGAGAGTTAAGTCGGATCAAGCAGGGTTACTGAGACCGCAGAGGGTTAAGTGCCGGCTAGGCCAGATTCGTCGCCGTGTTGTTTTGGCCCGACTCGAAAATGGAGTCAGCCGCTTTCTGTTGCTTGGTCCAGAGCCGAGTGGTGAGCCGGTAGTACAGCGCAAACACGGCAAGGAAGGTATAAAACTGCCAGTGTTCAGGTATCCCCTGCCACCAAGCCAAAACTCCGCCAGCGGCGGCGAGCGTGGCGGCGGCCAGCAGAATCGCACAAACTCGGCCATCCGTTAGGCCGAGGCCGAGCAGTAGGTGGTGAAGGTGCTGGCGGTCGGCGGCGAGCGGGCTACGGCCAGCGCGGATGCGGCGAGTCATCACCGCGACGGTATCCATCAACGGTAAGGCTACGATCCAGATCGCGGTGACCGGTGCCATCACCGCCTCCCGCCCCTGGGACAGGTGAACCAGGAACCAGCCCAGGACAAAGCCGAGCATGGTGCTGCCGGCGTCGCCCATGAACACGCTGGCGCGAGTCCGCCAAGGATGGCGCAGGTTGAAGCAAAGGAAGCCGGCAATCACCAGAGCCAGTACTGACAGAGCGCCGAGATTCCCGCTCTCGGTGACGGGGGCTAGCAGGTTCAGGATGATCAGGCAAAGAGTGGCAAGCAACGCCAACCCGCCAGCGAGGCCATCAAGCCCGTCGATCATATTGAAAGCGTTGATAATCCCAACCACGGCGAAGATGGTGAGCGGGATCGCGAAATTGCCGAGCAGGACACTACCCCACCCGAACAGGTCACCCAGGCTGATCAAGGTTACGCTCCCCGCCAGCATCATCAACAGGATGGTGCTGATCTGAAAAAGAAAGCGCGGAGTAGGATGCAAGGAGAACAGATCGTCGTAAAGGCCGACCAAGGTAAGCTGGATCATACAAATCAGCAACACAGAAAAAGCGTGAGGCCATTCCGCAAGCAACGACGTACTCACGCAAAACGCCGCGCACATTGCTACTCCACCAACCATGGGGATCGGATCGCAATGATGTTTGCGGTCGTTTGGTCGGTCGATCCAACCCAGGATCCATGCTGATTTGATCAACAAGGCGATGAATCCAACGCTGCACAGAAACGCGCTTGGGAGTGGCAAATAATTCCATAACTGGTCCATAGTAGCGTTCGCCTAAAGACTTTAGGGATAATAGCAGTATATTTATTAATGTAATTTTTAAGTGCAGTCAAGGTCTGTAGAGTAAAAATGTTTCAGATGCCCTGAAATAGTTTGATTCTTTACGGCTCGATCATACCCTTCAGCATGACTCCCTCCACTCCGACGACCCGTAGCCGGGTTCCAGCCGGACAATCCTGCTCCACCAGGATTTTCCAGGTGCTGTCATCGACTCGGATCTTGCCGTGCCCGTTGATCACCGGCGCATCCAGGGTAAATACCCGACCAACGTACTGATGGCCACGGCGATTGAGTAGTGGGTCCTTGGTACGAGTCGGGTGCCGCCGTAGCCATAACCGCCAGGCGACGATAGAACCGACCGACAGTAGCGCGAACAGCAGCACCTGATAGGTCCACGCCAGTGCCGGCAGTACAGTCAGCGCCAGCCCCACCAGTAGCGCCGCTACCCCCATCCACAGAAAGAAGAAGCCGGGGGCGATGGCCTCGACCATCATCAGCACCACGCCCAGCAGCCACCAGTTCCAGTAAACCGGTTCTAGCAACCAACCGTTCACGAGCGTGTCTCCGCCTTGCCCAACGCTTCCCGCGTCAGTTCGGCCACTCCAGCCAGCGTGCCGATCAGCCCCGAAGTGTCTAGCGGCATCAGCAGCACTTTTTGATTCGGCGCCGCCGCCAGCTTTGCCACCGCTTCCACATATTTCTGCGCCACGAAGTAGTTGATCGCCTGCACGTCGCCTTTGCCGATGGCTTCCGACAACATCAGGGTGGCGCGAGCCTCGGCCTGAGCCAGCCGCTCGCGGGCTTCGGCGTCGCGAAAGGCGGATTCCTTGCGGCCCTCGGCTTCGAGAATAGCCGCCTGTTTGAGGCCTTCGGCTTCCAGAATAGCGGCTTGGCGCGCACCTTCAGCGGTGAGAATCGACGCCCGCTTGTCCCGCTCGGCCTTCATTTGTCGCGCCATTGAGTCCACTAGATCCTTGGGTGGAGCGATGTCCTTGATTTCGATACGAGTGACTTTGAGACCCCAGGGCGTGGTGGCTTCATCGACCACGGTGAGTAGTCGGGCATTGATGTCGTCGCGCTTGGACAGCAGTTCGTCCAGGTCCATCGAGCCCATCACCGTGCGGATATTGGTCATGGTGAGGTTGAGGACGGCGAATTCCAGGCTGTTGACTTCGTAGGCGGCCTTGGCGGCGTCCAGTACTTGATAGAACACAACTCCGTCCACTTGGACCATGGCGTTGTCCTTGGTGATGATCTCCTGCGAGGGGACATCCAGCACTGTTTCCATCATATTGATTTTATGGCCGATACGGTCGATGATCGGGACGATGAGGTTCAGGCCGGGCCGCATGGTTTCGGTATAGCGGCCGAAACGTTCGACCGTGTATTCCATGCCTTGCGGCACCGCCTTGACACCCAGAAAGATCAGGATGACCGCCAGCACCGCTAGCGCCACTACAAACGCGGAAAAGCCCTCTAACATGACGATTTCCTCCAGTGTGAGTGGGGTAGAAATCACAGATTAAAGGATGGAGGGAAAAGGGCCAAATTTCGTTGTTGGTCGATGCGCTACTTGCTCCTGATCTCCGTTACCTCGCGCCTTCACTCTGGATCGAACCCGAGCGCGCGTCCACCACCACATGCAAAGGTTGATCTTTGTGGTCCCACGCCACCACCTGCCAGCGCATCGCGCCGATTTCGTCCACATAGAGCGAAGCCGAATCGAGGGAGAAGGTGTCGGTGCGGGTGATCAGCGCCGCTTGGGCCACCGGCAGTACACGGTCGAGATCGTACAGCCAGGATCCCAGCACCAGTGGAGTCAGCGGTGTGGTGGCGGTCAGTTCATCCCATTCGGCTTCGTCGGCCGCCTGTTCGAATTCCCGGTCCACGGCAGTGACCGCAAGCTGGCCGGCCGTCGGGTCAAGCAGGATGTCGAAGCTATACAACCGCCGGATGCGCCGTTGCGGCTGGTCTTCGCAGCCACGGAAGGTGTAGCGCAGTTCCCGGATCTGTGCCGTGCCTTCGGTGCCGCCGTCCAACTCCGCCACCACCGCTTCCAACACCGCGCGCGGATCGGTGTGCTGGACCAGTGGCCGAACGATCGAGTAGCCGACGCGGACGGTGTCGATCTCGGTTCCAACTGGCAGCGACTGGTGGTCGACCAGGATGGTGGCGGCGCTACCGACGAAGCCGGACACGTCAATACCGTGGCTGGCCAGGACTCGACCGGCGTGACGGTCGGCGGCGCGCAGATACAGGCTGGCCAGCGGCCAAGCTTGGCGCCAGACCCCCAGCAGTGCCGCCCGCGGCC
>DAOTGT010000213.1:2514-5351 GCA_035447285.1 Candidatus Competibacter sp. | reverse complement strand
GGGATGTCGAGAACGCCCTCAACCGCTCCCGCTGCACGGGCGGGTTAGCCGGCGCGCGGGGCTTGGTCGAACCGGCTCAGGCGGTCGATGTCCAGCACGGTGATGGATCGGCCTTTCACTGCGACCAGCCCTGCCTCGGCCAAACCATGCAGTATCCGGGACAACGTTTCCGGCGTTAGATTCAGCCGCGAGGCGATGACGTGCTTGCTGGCCGGCAGTACAAAGGTAACGGAGCCACTGGCTGAGGCTCCCGCCAATTGCAACAGAAATCCAATCAGCCGTTGGGTGGAGGAGCGCAAGGAATAATTCTCCACATCCTCGATCAGTCCATGCAGGCGGATGCTCAAGCCGGCCAGCATCCGGTGGGCGAAGGCACTGTCGCGATCGATCGCCGCGAAGATGCTTTGCTTGGCGATGTACAGCAGGCGGGAATTTTCCAGCGCCTGAGTGAATATCGGGCTGGGTTTCTCCATGAACATCATCGCTTCACCGAAACTTTGCCCCGGCTCGACGATGGACACCACCTTTTCGTTGCCTTGCGGCGATGAAAACGCCAATTTGATCTGACCTCGCACGACGACGTAAAACCCCTCCAGCAGGCTACCCGTCTGAAACAGAATCTGTCCCTTGCTCAAGCGGATTGCGCGCGTTCCCGCCGCCAGACCGACGATTTCGTCCTCGCTCAATTGCTGAAACAGCGGCAGGTTGGCGAGTATCCCGCCGATGTCGGTTTGCTTGCCCACGTACTTCTCGCCTTTTCCGGCCCTCGATCAAGGAGAATATCAGCGGATGGGCGCAATATTACCCGCTTCGGGAGGACGAGCCATCGCCGAGCATCGCCTTCCGCTCCATCTCTCTTGCCAGCAGCGACTCCACCTCCAGTTGCCGCATGGCGGAAATCGCGTATTCCCAGCGGCCCTCGGCGCACAGGCCGCGAACCCCGCCCTCCTCGTAAGCGTCCAGCGCAGCCTCGATGCAGGCGGCGCGTACCGTTTCGGCCAGCAAGCGCGGATCGATCATGAGCTCCTCCCGGTTCAGTGGGTCAACCGCGTATACAGTAGCAGCAAGCGACGCGGCAACTCTTCCGGGTGACGGATCAGCACAAATCCGTCTCGCCCGAACAGATACGGCAGATAATCATCGGCTTCCTGGTCGATGGTCACGCAGAAAGGTCGCAAACCGGCGCGGCGGGCTTCCAGCAGCGCCATGCGGGTATCCTCGATTCCGTACCGCCCTTCGTAATGATCGAGATCGTTCGGTTTGCCGTCGGTCAGCAACAGTAGCAAACGGCGAACGGCGGTCTGCCGGCCGAGCAAGTGGGTGGCATGGCGAACGGCCGCGCCCATGCGGGTGTAATAACCCGGCTTGATGGCGTTGATTCGCCCGCGCACCGTGGCGGTGTAGCGCTCGCCGAAGGTCTTGATGCGTTGTACCCGTACATGCTGGCGTTGGCGCGATGAAAAGCCGTACAGCGCGAAGCGGTCGCCGGTGACCGCCAGCGCTTCGGCGAACAGGAACAGGCTGTCGCGGATCGTTTCGATCACCCGCCCCTGGTTGTTGATCCAGGCATCGGTGGATAGCGACAGATCCGCCAGCAGCAGGCAAACCAAATCGCGTTCCTGTCGCGCCCGTTGCCGGTACAGCCCGCGTTCGTGACCCTGTCCGCCGCCGATGCAATCGGCGGTGTGGCGCACGCAGGCGTCTAGATCGAGTTCCTCACCGTCGGGTTGGGCGCGGCGCCAGCCGTGCGCGGGTCGCAAGATCTCGAACTGGCGGCGCAGATGCCGGGCACTGCGACGCAAGGCCGGCGGCAGCTCGCAGGGTTCGGCGCGGCGGGCCAGCATTTCTTGCACGCGGCAGTAATCCGGCACAAGCAGCCGCTTGCGGTAATCCCATTCCGGTAGCTTGATTCCCGGCCCTAGTGGCAGATCGTCCTCGCTGGTGGAGGGCAGATCGAGGTCGAAGCGCACCCGGGAAGCGGTGTTGGCGCCATCCTGGCTGACGCTGAGCACTTCCATGTCCCGCGCCGCCGCCGCGTTGGGCGCGGAATCATCGTCGTCGGGCCGGTTGACTCGTACGAATTCGGCCCAGGACAGCAGGCTTTCCGCTCGGAAGGGCAACAGAAAAGGACTTTGGCGCGTTGGCAAATCCACGGATTCGGCGCGATGCCGCCGACGGTCGCGTTCCGCTGGGCTACCACCGCCGGACGGCGGCTGACCGGTGTCGCGCCGCCGGGATCGGGCAGTGGCGCGAGCTGGGGTGGGATAGAGCCAAAGCGGTATCGGTTGTGGCGGGCGGCGGGCGGCGGGCAACGCCGCCACGCTGCCGGGTTGATGCAAGGCTTGCCGTAGCCGAGTTTCCCGCGCCGCTTCGTCTGGCGGCAGGCGTTCCGGTGATTGCCGTGCCCCCAGCACGGCGGTTACCAACCGCCGGTAGCGCGCTTGTAGGCCGGGATAACGCGCCAGCACCCGTAAGGTTGCCTGTTGGTTGCTGGTCAACCAATCGGTATCCGGGCCGCCAGTATCGTGAGCGGCGGCCAGTGCGATCAGCCACAGATATAAATCGTGGTTTAGTTCGCGACTCGGCAGGAGCGCCAGTTCCGACGGCAGTTGCAGGATTTCCAGATCGCGGCTGGCCAGCTCCACCTGGTCTCCCACTCCGGCGATCCGCGCCAGCCAGCCGCGTCGCGCGCCGTGCCGGACCGTTATCGCCGACGCGACCCGCAGACCGGGATCGCCGCCGAAAGCGCGAAACAGCAGGCCAGCGGTTTTCTCGATATCGGCGAGAGCAACCGCTACCTTCGGGTCATGGCGTTGCGCCGCGCGGGTGACGAAACG
>DAOTGT010000213.1:0-2414 GCA_035447285.1 Candidatus Competibacter sp. | reverse complement strand
CGAGAGCAACCGCTACCTTCGGGTCATGGCGTTGCGCCGCGCGGGTGACGAAACGATGCCAGAGCGCGCCGACCTGTTCTTCCATGTCAGTACAAACCCAGCATGACTCGCAAAACCAAAGCCGGCTTCACCGCATCCGCTCCGTCCGTTCCAGCGCTTGATCCTCGACTTCCGCGGCGATCGCCGTCAGCAATTTGGGCGGAATCTTGGGTCTATCGGCGGCCGGTTGGCTGGCCAACAGTCCTTGCGAGCCATCCGCCCGCAGCGCTCGTTGGCCGGCGATCCAATTCAGCGGACTGCCTTCGGGGTTGTGGCGTTGCACGGTGTTGCAGGCGTCGATGCACTGGCCGCATTGGGTGCAGGCAAACATCAGGCGCTTGATGTTGCGTGGCTTGAGTCGCATCGGGCAGACGTGGTCGCAGAACGACGGACAATCGGCGCAGGCGTGGGCGCGCTCCCGCGAGTAGCCCACCACCATCGCCCGGCGATTGGCCATCCAGGCCAGACTTTGAAACATCCCCACCGCGCAGCCGTAACGGCAGAACAGGTGCCGAGCCAGAGTGAATTCGATGAACAATACCCCGGTGGCGACGCCGATGAACAACGCCTGATTGCGGGTCAGGCTCAAGCTGAACAAATTGCCGTAGACCTCCGTCGGGGGCAACAGGTAGCTGAGCAGCGCCACCGCCCACAAGAAAGCGAAGGCGAGCGCCAAGGGAACCGCCAGCGCCCAGTAACGGGCATCGGTGGGCGCCGGTGTGCCGTCGGGATGCCAAGGCGGACCGGGTTTCCGGTCCCAGATGCTTTGCTTGCCGCTGGCCTTGCGCACCAGTTGGTTGATGGTTTCCACCACCGAAAAGTGCGGACACAGCCAGCCGCAGTACAGCCGGCCCCAGCGCCAGGCGATGCCGAGCACAGTCGCCGCCAACACCAATACCGGCACGATCACCCGCAGCAGAACGTTGAGAGCCATTTGCTGGGCGTCGATGCGGCCGGCCAGATAATCGTCCAGGCCCAGCGTCCACGGCTGACCGAACACAATCAGATGGCCTTGGGTCAGATCGAAGCGCAGCAGATCGAAGATCGGAGCAAATACGAACAGGATGAAGAAGCTGCCCTGAACCAGGACGCGCCGACGTTGAAAGGGAGTCATGACAGCAAGGTTCCGACCAGGGGATAGCGGCACGGCTGCCCGGCCAGTGCCCGCGCCAGACTGAGAATGCCGAGCAGCACCAACGTGGCGTGGACGGTGGTGAAATAGAGAATAACGATGATCCAGGTCCAGGCGGCCTGATAACCACCCAGAACGACGATCAGCAGATTGGCCAGGATCAGCAGCGCACCTGCCCACAGACTGGCCGACACCGTCTGCCGCAAATGCACCCTCGCCAGCGGCGGTGCGCTGTCGCGATGGCGGAAGAACAGCCACAGCAGCAGCAGAAAACCCAGGCCGGGCAATAGCAGCAGGTTGATCAGATACAACGACTCGGTGGCGACAGCGAGACCCTGACCGAGCGGCGGGGCATCGTCGGTATCGTCGCCCGGTGGTGGTTCAGGCAAAGCGGGCATTCACCACCTCCAGCAGCGCGGCGGCGGTTTGCTGGTCGTCGGTTAGCGCCTCCACCAGCGCGACCCGGCAGGCGGTGACGCGGTCCATGCCGCCGTGAATCAGTTGCGCGGCGTACACCAGCAGCCGGGTGCTGGGCACTTCGTCCAGATCGTGTTCGCCCAGGGCGCGAAAAGCGCGGCCCAGTTCGACCAATTGCTCGGCGGTGGCGGCATCGCAACCGGTCTCGCCCATGACGATGGCTCGTTCCCGCTCGGCGCTGGGAAAATCGAAGCGCAGAGCGATGAAACGCTGGCGGGTGGAGGGTTTCAGGCTCTTGAGCAGATTCTGATAGCCGGGGTTGTAGGAGACCACCAGCATGAACGACGGCGGCGCCGTCAGGATTTCGCCAGTCCGTTCGATGGGCAGCACCCGCCGGTCGTCGGCCAGCGGATGCAGCACTACCGTGGTGTCCTTGCGCGCCTCCACCACTTCGTCGAGGTAGCAGATGCCGCCTTCGCGCACCGCCCGGGTCAGCGGCCCGTCGCACCAGACGGTCGCGCCGCCGTGCAGCAGATGCCGCCCCACCAGATCGGCGGCCGACAGGTCGTCGTGGCAGGCGACCGTGTGCAGCGGCAACTCCAACCGCGCCGCCATGTGGGCGACGAAGCGGGTTTTGCCGCAACCGGTCGGTCCCTTGATCAGCAGCGGCAGGCAGTGGCGCCAAGCCGCTTCGAACACGGCGCACTCGTCGCCGGACGGTTCGTAGTAAGGGGTTTCCAATGCGTGCGGTTCGATCGGTGGTTTCATGGCCACCTCTCCCTCCCCGGCATGGGGGAGAGGCTGAGGTGCTTGGGCGCTCAAGTCG
>DAOTGT010000212.1:0-5353 GCA_035447285.1 Candidatus Competibacter sp. | reverse complement strand
CCGGTGATGCCGCCGCCGGCGGCGTAAAAGTCCTTGGCGGTCTTGGTGCGTTGCGCCGCCCAGTAGGTGATACCCAGGGTGGCGGCGACAAACACCACGAACATGATGATGGCAGGAATATTGACCGCCGACTTTTTGACTGCTCCCAGATCACCGCCGGCGGCGAAGGCGCTGCCAGCGATGAGCATCAGGAGGATCGTCGGAAACGCTCGTTTCCAGAAACTCATAACACTTCCTCCTTGATTTCGCGGGTGAGCTTGTCGAAAACGGCATTGGCTCGTTGGATGTAGATGCCGGTCAGGGCAAAGGCGAACACAATTACCGCCACGCCGACCGGAATGCCGATGGTCATGGTGGCGCCTTCCCACAAGGGGGTGGCCAAAAGCGGTTTGTCGTAGGCAATCGTCAGGATGAAGGCGTAATAGACCACCAGCATCAGGATCGCCATGATCCAAGCGAACTTGGATCGTTTGGAGACCAGTTCGTGGTACTTCGGATTACTTTTTATCTTGTGAATCATGTCTTCTTGCATCGTTATTTCCCATCGGTGGTAGGTGTAATGACGGGGATGTCATGATGAGCGGGACTTGCGGTTTGAACGCGGCCGCGGGTGGGGTGGACCCACCTGATTCAGATGCCTCCCAGGAATCAATCCCGCCTCACGTCCTTTAGTGGTTGCTCTTGGCTGCGGAGAAACCCCGCAAGCCTAAAAAAGTCTAGTCGTATCCCACGTCAAGTAAAGGGTCAATGATGAAGTTATTTTTTCAATGCTTTGAAATTGTTGAAAATCGGTTACGAGAAATAATCGCGTATTTTCTGTGTTTAAAATTTATAACATAATGATTTACATCATATTTTTGTGATTCATCATTTTTGTGCGTGACTTGGTCCGAAGGATAGGACGGGTGGGTGGGCGATGCGATTGCAACATGGCGTTTAGAAGAGCTCCGCCGGATCGATATCCAAGGACCAACGTACCCGGCGATCCGCGTGCTCTGCCCGCAACCGCGTGATCCAGGAGTCCAGGAAACGATGCAGATCCTGACGTCGTGCCGCTTGCAGCAGCAGATGCGCGTGGTAGCGACCGGCTCGGCGCTCCATCGGCGCGGGCGCCGGACCCAGCAGTTCGACCTCGTCGGCATAGGGATCGGCCAGCGTCCGCGCGGCTCGTAGAAACGTGATGGCTCGTTCCGGTTCAGCCGCTTCCGCCCGCAATAGCGCCTGATGGGCGAACGGTGGTAGCCATGCCGCTTGCCGCTCCGCCAGTGCCGCCGTCGCGAACGCCGGATAACCCTGGGATACCAGTACATGCAGCAGCGGATGGTCGGGGTGGTGGGTCTGAATGATGACCGCGCCCGGCTTCTCGGCGCGGCCGGCGCGGCCGGCGACCTGGAGGACCAGTTGCGCCATGCGCTCGCCGGCCCGAAAGTCGATGCCGTACAAGCCTTGGTCGGCATCGACGATCCCCACCAAGGTTACCTCGGGGAAGTGGTGGCCCTTGGCCAGCATCTGAGTACCGATCAGGATGCGGCGTCCCCCGTTGTGAATGTCGGCCAACAGAGCTTCCAGACTGCCGCGACGGCGGGTGCTGTCGCGATCCATGCGGGTGAGGTCGGTATCTGGAAATTCCCGCCGCAGCGCTGCCTCCAGGCGTTCGGTGCCGTGGCCGAGCGCCCGCAGGTCCACGCTACCGCAGAGCGGGCAGGCGGCATCCACCGGCTGACTATCACCGCAGTGGTGGCAGATCAGTCGGCGCTGGCGCAGATGCAAGGTCATGCGGGCATCGCAATGGCGGCACTGACTCAGCCAGCCGCATTCGTGGCAGAGCAGAATCGGGGCGAAGCCGCGCCGGTTGAGAAATAACAACACCTGCTCGTTGCGGGCCAGATGTATTCGCATTCGCTCCAGTAGCGGCCGTGACAGTCCCTCGGCCATCGGCTGGCGACGCACGTCCAGAATCTCGATGGGTGCTTCTGCGCCGCCGCCGACCCGTTCCGGCAATTGCAGCAAGCAGTAGCGGTCGCGCTCGGCGTTGTGGCGACTTTCCAAAGCTGGAGTGGCCGAACCTAGTACCACCGGAATCCCGAGTTGCCGGCCACGAATGACCGCCAGATCGCGGGCGTGATAGCGGAAGCCATCCTGTTGTTTGAAGGACGGATCGTGCTCTTCGTCGACAATCAGGATACCCGGCGCGCGGAGTGGCGCGAACACCGCCGAGCGGGTGCCGACCACCACCCGGGCGATGCCGGCGCGAGCCAGCAGCCAGGCATTCAATCGTTCCCGATCGCTTAGGCCGGAGTGCAGCACGGCCAGTGGTCCCGGCAGCCGCTCCCGAAAGCGAGCCAGCAACTGCGGGGTCAGGCCGATTTCCGGTGTCAGTACCAGCGCTTGCCGGTCGCGTGCCAGCACGGCTTCGATCAGGCGCAGGTAGACTTCGGTTTTGCCACTGCCGGTGACGCCTTCCAGCAGAAAGACCTGGAAGCGGTCCAGTTCAGTCGTGACGCTGGCCACCGCCGCCGCCTGCGCCGCGTTGAGCGCGGGCGGCGGGCGCGGCGCGAACGTGGTTTCCGCCAGGGCCGAGGCCGGGTGGGCGAGCGGTTCCGCCCAGTTCTTGGCGCGCAGCGCGCGCAAGGTGGCGGTGCTGTCGCGCACCACCGCGCGCAAGGTGTCGGCATCGGCGCCGTCGGGACAACGTGCCAGATAATCGAGCAGCAGCTTCTGGGCAGGTGCGCGGCTTGGGCCGGTGGCGAGCGCGGCACGCCCGGCGGCGGTGATTTGCCAGAGTGGCGCCGGCGCTGGCAACTCGGTCGATTCGCCTTGGCGCAAGAGGGTCGGCAAGGCGGTGGCGAAGACCTCGCCAGGGGGATGATGGTAGTAACGCTGTGCCCATCGCAACAGCGCCAGCACGTCGGCGGGCAGCACCGCTTCGGTATCGAGCACCGCTTGCGCCGGCCGCAGCGCGGTGGGGTTCAGGGTGGTGTCGGTGCCAAGTTCGAGCAAAAAACCGACGACGTGACGCCGGCCGAACGGAACCCGCACCCGCAGGCCGGGTTGCAGGGTGGCCAGGTCGCAGCCCGGCGGCGGCAGGTAATCGAAGGTCCGATCCAGAGGCGAAGGGACGGCGATCCGCAAGATCAGGTCGGACACGGCGCGGATCGTCAGGTGCCGAACAGACCGGCGCGCAGTCCCTCGAACATGAACTGAACGGCCAGCGCCGCCAGGATCACGCCCAATAGGCGGTCGATCACGTTGGCGCCGGTTTCGCCCAGCAGTTTCATCAGCGGTGGGGCCAGCAACAGGGTCAGCAGGGTCAGCAGCAACACCGCCAGCAGCACGCCCAGCACGGCGAGAAACAGCAGAGGGTGTTTCGCCGAGGATATGCTACTGGTGGTGAGCAGAATGGTGGTCAGCGTGCCGGGACCGGCCAGCAAGGGAAACGCCAGCGGAAACACCGAAATATCGTCCTTGTACTGCGCTTCTTCCTGTTCCCGTACCGTCGCCGACCGCAGGCCGGAAGGCCGGGCGAACACCATGTCGATCGCTAGCAGGAACAGCAGGATGCCGCCGCTGACCCGGAATGCCGCCAGGCTGATGCCGAGGAAGCGCAACAGGGCGTCGCCGGTGAACACGAAAAACAGGCAGATCAGGGTGGCGATCAAGGTGCCCTTGAGCGCCATGCGTCGGCGATAATGATCGCTGCCGCCGCGAGTCAGCGCCGAAAACATCGGTGCGACGCCGATCGGGTCGATCACGACCAAGAAGGTCACGAAGACGGTAACGAGCTGTTCCAGCATGGCGGACGCCGGAGACGCGGCGTCAGGCTAAGGCGTGGCCGCGCGTCCGGGCATTCATCATTCGGCCCGGAAAGCGCTGAGCGCGCCGCCCTGGCCGTACACGAACACGATGTTGCCCGCCGCGACGGGTGGGGCGACGATACCCTTGCTTGCGGCTCGAACCCGGCCGACGATCCGACCGCTGTCCTTGCTCAGCCAGTGCAGGTAGCCCTCGTAATCGCCGACGACCACATAATCGTTGGTGGCGGCCGGGGCGGACAGCCGGCGGCCGCTCAGTTCGGATTGTTTCCAGAGCGTGCCGCCGTTGCGACGATCCAGCGCCAGCACCGCGTCGGTATCGTCGCTGAGGTAAACCTGCCGGGCATCCACATCGAGCCCGGCATAGCTGGACAGGTTGCGAGTCCATAGCAGGTTGCCATCGCGCATGTTGATCGCGGCCACGTTGCCACGATAGGCTGCCAGATACAGGGTGTCCTCGAATACCTTCGGTTCGGAATCGATATCGATCAGTCGTTCGATCTCGGTGCGGCCGCGTGGTGGCGCGATGGTCTTCTCGGTGATGGGCAGTCCCTTGTCCAGGGACAGTACCAGGAGCTTGCCGGTATCCAGTCCGGCGATGATCAGGTTGCCGACCACCAGCGGCGGCGCGCTGCCGCGCAGGCTGAGCGCCGGCACGATGTGGGAATATACCCAGCGCCGCTCCCCAGTGCGGGCGTCGAGGCCAGTGAATTTGCCATCGTTGCTGCGCACGACCACCAGATCGCCGCCGGCGCGCGGCGGGGCCAGCACCTCGCTTGAAACCTGGGAGCGCCAAGCTTCCTGGCCGTTTTCCTGGCGCAGCGCGACGACCTGACCCTTGTCCGTGCCGAACAACACCATACCGTTCTGGCTGACGCCCACGCCACCAGAAATCGGTAGCTTGGTCGCGGTTTCCCACAGTCGCTGTCCGTTGATGGCATCCAGCGCTACCACCGTACCATCGTGGCTGGCCGCATAGAGCCGGCCATCCAGCAGCGCCGGGGTCAACCGGATGAATTGCTTCTCCGTACCGGAACCTACCTGAGTTTCCCAAAGTTGCTGCACGTTGATCGGTTGGGCAACGGATATCAGTTCGGCCGGCGGGATCGAGTTGTCGGAGCCGCCGAGCCAGCTACAGCCGGCGCTCAGGATAAGGAGCAGTAACGGGACTATGCGGCGGATCATGGGATTATTGACCTGATGCGGGAGCGGATGAAATCGGCGCGGATGCCGTTTCGTCGTCAACGGTGATCGCGGCGGGTTCGACCGGGGCGGCGGGTTCGACCGGGGCGGCGGGTTCGACCGGTGTGGCGGATTCAGCCGGTGGGGTCATGGGTTCGACTGGGGTGGCGGATTCAGCCGGTGGGATTACAGGTTCAGCCGGTGGGGTCACGGGTTCGATCGGCGTTGTGGGTACGACCGGCACGGCGGGTGTGACCGGTTGTTCAGTTTGGGTAGCGGGAACCGAAGCTGTGTCGGCGGATTCAACCGGTGTGGCGGATTCAACCGGTGTGGCGGATTCAACCGGTGTGGCGGATTCA
>DAOTGT010000211.1:3938-5355 GCA_035447285.1 Candidatus Competibacter sp. | reverse complement strand
GCCGTGTAGGCGGGTGGAGGCAAGCTGTAAGGCAAATTCAGGTTGTTGGTGGCCAGTACCCGGCCATCTTGCAATTGGGTTGAGAACTCGACGAAATCGTGCGGTGGGCGGGAGCCGGTCGCGAACCGAATGTGGGCGATCAGGGCGACGCTACCTTGTTCCGGTTGCGCCAGCAGTCGCAGCCACAACACCGCGCCCTGGATGAGGTCATCGCTGCGGAAATCGTCACAGTGGATGAAACCGGCGGCGGTCAGTGATGCGGTGGCGTCGGTGAGTGTGAGCCAAGCGGCGTCGGGTAGTTCCGTTTCCTGGATCAGAGCGAAGCGTGGCCGCAGCGGCTGACGGACACGCCACAGAGCCAGCGGTGTTCCGAACAGCAGTTGCAACAACAGGGCGGGTGGAGCGATCAGCCATTTGATCAGGCGAATCAACAAGACCAGAGTGTACGATGGCAGCAGTACGACGGTACGCAGCAACAACAGTAGTAAATGGCGCACCAACGGTCCTCGCTTCAGTTCTCGTCGTCCAACTGGCCAAGGTTGAAGAACTTGCCTTCGCTCCATACACCATAATCGCGACCGCCGCTGACCGCTGGCTGCTCCTCGCCTAGTTCGATCAGTTCCAGGAACACCGATCTGCTCAGGAGTGCGCGCAAACCGCCGCGTATATGAATGTAGGGCGAGGGTTCGCCGCTGGGGCTGCGGTATTCGACCATCAGCGGATGGGCGGAGCCGGCGCTGACCCGATCGTCCAGGTTAGTGGTGAAAAGTAACCGCTGCTCTCGGCCGGTGCCTTCGACATCCACCCGCACCACTAGGAACGGTGTGTCATCGACTTGAATGCGCCATTTTTCCACCGGCGTAACCAAGTAGTAATGGCCGTCTGGATCGTATCGCAGGATAGAGGCGAACAGCCGAACCAGGGCTTCGCGCTGGATGGGTCTACCTTCATGGGACCAGACGCCGTCGCGGGCGATGCGCAGATCCATGTCACCGCTGAGTGGCGGGTTCCAGCGCTCTACTGGCGGAAGCGACGAGGCGGACGACAGTTGGGAAGCCAGGGTTTCCGGGTCAAGAGTGGAGCGACGCATGATTGGGGTCGGAGCTCAAGGTGCGGTTTCCCGTTCGCTTTTATTATGAAGGATGAATGCCTGTGCGGCGAATCTTTATCGCTCGGAATTTCCGTCAGCTTCGTTTCAAGACAAAAGTAATGAGCTGAAGCGCCACGCGCCCTTGCCTAAACCGGCCAAGGGCGCATGGGTTGACTCCTTATATTAATTAAGGAGCACGAAGCGGATTGGTTTTTCTCAGCCCTCGACGGTGACTCGTTGTAGCCCGCGGTAGATCCGGATGACCTTGTCCGGGAACGAGGAACGAGTACCCAGGCTACCGTTATAGTTGAGCAGCGCCCGGCGCAG
>DAOTGT010000211.1:0-3838 GCA_035447285.1 Candidatus Competibacter sp. | reverse complement strand
TTGGGCTCCTCGCCACGGATTGTCTCCGGCGATTGAGCCAGCGCTGCGACAGGCACTAGAAAGGCCGCGCACAGCAGTCCTGACTTAAGGGTCAGAGTAAGCCTTTCCTTGACGCATTCCGTGAACTCCATAAAAGACCTCCATCGTTGATCAGCACGAACTGATAGTGCTCAATAGGCCCATGTCCTGGGTTGGCTCCGGTTCCTCCCTGAATCCAGCCGGATTGCTCCGGCGCCGTGGACCCGACTAAGCAACTCCGGGAATATGGCCTGCCAGCCTGATTTCCGGTGTCGCCTGATGTTCCTAGGCCAGTATCGAGCTACGGTGCTTGGCCTATGGCAGGAACATACTGCAATACAGCATTGGCAACTATGAAAGCATGGGATCGAAATGTTTTGCAAGTATCAGATTGCCAAATAAATAATTTTTGTTTATCGAACAATTGCTTTCTAACCACTGTTTATTTATTAAATAAATCTTAAAAAACAATATGTTAAATTAACACGAATTCTTATCGGTAAATTCTTTAAAAATTTATTAAAAACATATAGTTGTAAAATTTTTGTAAATTGGCAAAAAAGAACGTTTGCCAAGCGATAGTAATTGTTTTTCGATAATAGTTTCGGTTTCAGATTAGTGTCACATTAGAATTAATGTATTCTAAATCAATTAGTTAAATTTATTTTCAAGTGAGCGCCAGGTTAATGATTTACTTTATTAACATATTGATAAATATATATTTTATAAGATATGCCCGGACTGGTTCTGGTTCGATATGAAACGGGACTGTTGATGAACGAATCCTGAACCGGTCGTTTGCGATGAGGGGAAGAGTACAATGACGATGCCCCACCGGTCCGGGCTCAGGGTATGTTTGGTGGCTTGGAACAGGGGGCTGGCGTGCCCCGGATGGATGGAAAACCGAGGTTCCATGGGACGGCAATTTTCCAGGTTTAGCCGCGAAAAATTTTGTGCGAACGATTGACAGAGGAGTGACGATGGGCAACCGACTTTCCAAAATCTACACGCGTACCGGGGACAAGGGGACCACCGGGTTGGGTAACGGGGATCGGGTTGCCAAGGATTGCCTACGCATTGAGGCGATCGGTGTGGTCGATGAATTGAACTGTATTGTTGGTCGAGTACTGGTTCATGACCTGCGTGAACCCATTCGCGACTGCTTGCAGGATGTGCAGCACAAGCTGTTCGATCTGGGAGGGGAGTTGAGTATTCCGGGTTACCAGGCGATTAAAGAGGATGATGTGGCGCAGTTGGAAGGGGCGCTGAACGAATTCAATGCACAGTTGCCGCCGCTCAAGGAATTCATACTACCTGGGGGCGGGCGGGCGGCGGCGGATTGCCACATGGCGCGGGCGATTTGCCGACGCGCCGAGCGGCGAGTCGTATCGCTGGCGCGGACGGAACAAACCAGCGAGCATGTGCAGGTCTACCTGAACCGGTTGTCGGATCTGCTGTTCGTGCTATGCCGGATTCTCGCCCGGGATGAGGGAGGGATCGAGGTATTGTGGCGCAATCCGGGGCGAGGTTGAGGCTGCGGCTTGACAGATCGGATTGTTGCACTAGGTAGCTGGAAGGTACCTTTATCGCCGCGCGATTCGCCAGCAATGATGGATTTTGGGTTGGCGGGCAAAGTCGGGCGGCAGCGTGCGCCGGCTCCAATCCTCGATCCGCAGATCGGCCAGAGCATCCCGGTCCAGCCGGAACGCGCGATGGTTGGTGGAGAAAATCAGCACGCCGTCCGGCGCCAGCAGCCGCAGCGTCTGACGCAGCAGGCCAACATGATCCCGCTGCACGTCGAATGATTCCGGCAATCGTTTGGAATTGGAAAAAGTCGGCGGGTCGAGAAAAATCAAGTCGTAGCATTCCCGCGCCTGATCCAGCCATTGCCGGCAGTCGGCTCGAATCAGGGTGTGGTGAGGGCTGCGGATACCGTTCAACTCCAGATTGCGCCGGGCCCAATCCAGATAAGTTGCCGACAGATCCACGGTGGTGGTGCTGGCCGCGCCTCCCAGTGCGGCGCAAACGGTCGCCGTGCCGGTATAGCCGAACAGGTTGAGAAAATGCCGTCCAGCCGCCAGTTCGCCCAGCCTTTGCCGGGTGATGCGGTGATCGAGAAATAACCCGGTGTCCAGATAGTCGGTGAAATTGACCAAGAAGCGGGCCGCTCCCTCGTGAACTTCATGAAAGCCTCCCTGTTCGGCCTGCTTCTGGTATTGGCTGGTTCCCCGCTGCCGCTGGCGGACCTTGAGGAAAACCTGCTCCGGCGGTAGTTCCAGCAGCGCCGGTAGCACCGTCTGCACCTGTAGCAGGCGTTCGCGCGCCTTGGCGGGATCGATGCTGGCGGGGGGTGCATATTCCTGTACGTGCAGCCATTGTTCGTAACGATCCACCGCCACCGCATATTCCGGCAGGTCGGCGTCGTACAAACGGTAGCAACGTACACCTTCCCGTTCCACCCAGCGGCCGAGATGGCGCAGGTTTTTGCGCAGTCTGTTGATAAAGCCCTCGGCACCGCTCCCGGCCATGCGCTCCAATATCCGAGTCCGAGCGCGCTGGTCGGACGCCTCCTGGTCGACGAAAAAGGTGGGTTCGATCCGAAAGCGCAGCAACCGGCATTCCAGTGGGCCGTTGTAAAAGACATGGGTTTTTTCGGCGCGCAACCCCATGCGTTTACCGAGTTCGGGATTGCCGGTGAGGATCGCGGCCCGCCAGCCGCTAAAACGGGCTTTCATCCGCTCGCCGATTTGGCGGTATAACGCAGCCAGTTCGTCCCGTTCGCCCAAGCGTTCGCCGTAGGGTGGGTTGCTGATCAATAGTCCCGGTGGACCGTCCGGTGGTTCGATGTCGGCCAGTTCTCGCCGCTCGATGTCGATCCGGTTGGCCACCCCGGCGTGGCCGGCGTTGATCAGTGCCGCCCGAACGGCCTTGGGATCGTGATCGCTGGCCAGAATCAGTGGAATGCGATTTAGACCGATCTCCCATCGCTGTTGCGCTTCGGCCAGCAGGCGGTTCCACAACGCCGGCACATGGCCCAGCCAGCCGCTGAAACCCCAGTGCTCGCGCAACAGGCCAGGTGCCCGGTCGCCGGCGATCCAAGCCGCTTCGATGGCCAGCGTACCGGAGCCGCATAGCGGGTCGAGCAAGGGGCCGCCGGCTGCGGCGATGGCCGGCCAGCCGGCTTTCAGTAGCAAGGCGGCGGCCAGGGTTTCCTTCAGCGGCGCCGCCACCGTGGCTGTGCGGTAACCACGTCGGTGCAGGCTGTCGCCGGATAGGTCGATGCCGATCAGGGCTTGTCCGTTGTGGGCTTGAATCTGAATGCGCAGGTCCGGCCGCAGCCGATCGATGCCCGGTCGCTGACCGTAACGCGCCCGAAACCGATCCACGATGGCGTCCTTGACCCGCTGCGCGCCGTAGTGGCTGTGGTCGATACCGACACAGGTGCCGCCGAAATCCACGGCGAGTGAGCCGTCCGGGTCCAAGTGCTCTTCCCAGGGCAGTTCATGAACGCCGCTGTAGAGTTCGTCGGCGTCGGTGGCGGCGATTTCGGCCAATACCAGCAGCACCCGGCTGGCGGTCCGTGACCACAGACAGGCGCGATAGGCGAGTTCCAGCGGACCCTGAAAACGGATGCCGCTGCGGATGGGTCTAGTCTCCGCCGCGCCTAACCCGGTCAGTTCCGCTGTCAGCAGCGGCTCGACGCCAGCCGGCGCGGTGGCGATAAAGAGGGGTTCGTCCATGGGTTAATCCTTGATGGCGACGTTGACCAATACCGGTTTGAGCAACCGCTGGACATCGATCGACGTCAGACTGACCAGCA
>DAOTGT010000210.1:0-5375 GCA_035447285.1 Candidatus Competibacter sp. | reverse complement strand
GCAACTACCACGTCAAGACCGCCCGGCTGTACACCGACGTCGGCCTGTTGACCTGCAATCCGGCCATCACCATGGATGTGGTCAACCTGTTTCATTATCTGACCGGCTGCTCGCGCGCGCCACGCTTCGAAAAGTTGCTGGTCGCGCCGATCAACATGCGCCAGCGCTTCCTGCAAAATATCGAACGAGAAATCGAGCACCATCAAGCCGGACGGCCGGCGCGCATCGTCGCCAAGATGAACCAGGTCGAGGATCTGGTGCTGGCGCGGGCACTGTCGGCGGCCTCGCAAGCCGGGGTGTCGGTCGATTTGATCGTGCGCGGCTTCTGCTGCCTGGCGCCCGGCGTGCCTGGCTGGACCGAGAACGTGCGGGTGCGTTCGATCATCGGCCGTTTTCTCGAACATTCGCGGATTTTCCATTTCGCCAACGGCCAGGAAGACCCGCTGGCGGGCGAGTTCTACATCGGTTCGGCCGACTGGATGTTCCGCAATCTGTCGCGTCGGGTCGAGGCGGCGGCGCCGGTCGAGGATCGGGCGGCGCGCGAGCGCTTGTGGGAGATTCTCGACATCTGCCTGCAAGACCACCGGCAGGCGTGGTCGATGCAGCCCGACGGCAGTTACGTCCGCAGCCAACCGGCGGAAGAGGGAACGGGGCCGGCCGTGTTGGGGACTCATGCTTGGCTGATGGACCTGACCCGGCGGCGCGCGGCGATCCTACCCTGATCTAATAACGATAAGAGCTTGATTCATGCGCATTTCCTTCGATATCGACGACACCCTGGTTTGCGATGCGTCCGTGCCCACCGAACGGGAAATTTCCCGCTGGCGTCGCTGGCGCTACCCCGAACGACTGCGACGGGGTACGGAGTCGCTGATGGCGGCACTGGTCCGCAGGCGCTGCAAGATCTGGATCTACACTTCCTCCGATCGATCTACCCACTACCTGAAATCCTGGTTCGGTAGTTGCGGAATCCAGGTTGAAGGCGTGATCAACCGGACCGTGCACGAGCGAAAAGTCGGCTTACGCGGGCCGTCGAAATATCCTCCCGCTTTCGGCATCGATCTGCATGTGGACGATTCGCCGGGCGTGGCCATGGAAGGGGCGGAGCATCGGTTCGAAGTGCTGACCGTGGCGCCCGACGATCCCGACTGGACGGCGCGCATCCTCGACGAGGTCGATGCGCGGATTCGTGCCAATCCTTACTGGCATGCGCGTTTCGCGCCACGGCCCGCGCCGGCCATCGAGCGATTCCTGCCAAGCCTGACGCAAGCCTTGCGATGGATGGCCGCCACGCCTTGAGAGCCCGGATAACACCTTCGCCAAGAGATTTATGGGCGGTACGATGGGATGTGGGTCTGGTCAATCCCGTGCTACCTCGCGTCAACCAGCGATCATTGGCGTGCTTGACCTCCTCATGCGGAACCCTCCAGGACGCTCCTCACGCTGAGCCATGGCGTGGCTTGGAGAGGTCTGGGTGGGGTTCATCCCATCGCTCATCCAGCAAAAAGCGACCGTGATCAACTAATCTTGATCACGGTCGCTTTTCTCTTTCGTCAATCGCCAAAACGTTGGTTGCGGCGCGGGGTCCAGACTGAGTAGAGAGCAGCGCATGAACCGTTCATTCAACAATAAACCTGGCGACGACGATGCCAGTGAGGTCTGGCGCGATGGCGATTCAGCAATTTCCGGTATCCGGGTCCGTTCGGTCGCGCTCAGGTTTGGCATTGGTCATGGACGGCACGCTGCGGATCGGCCCACTCATTCCAATTCCGCAATTGCTCCGCGAAATGGCGGTCGATCCCATCGATGTCATGAGGGAGGCCGGTATCGATCCCGCTCTCTTCGAAGATCCTGAAAATACGATCTCCTTCACAACCATGGGCCAATTCTTGAGCTTGTGCGTGGCGCGGAGCGGCTGCCCGCACTTCGGGCTCCTGGTGGGGCGGCAAGGAGGGATTTCGTCGCTCGGCATTGTGGGGCTACTATCGCAGCACTCGCCGGACGTTCGGACCGCGCTCCGCAACATCGTCCTGCACCTGCATCTGCATGATCGCGGCGCCGTCCCAACGCTGGAGGTTCAAAATGAGATGGCAATACTGGGATACACCATTTACCAGAAGCACGTGGCCAGTACCGACCAAATCTACGACGCTGCCATAGCGATTGCCTTTAATCTCATGAAAACGCTGTGCGGGCCGCAATGGTTGCCGTCCGAAATCCTATTTTGCCATGCCGAACCCGTGGATCGGGAACCCTACCGCACTTTTTTCAAGGTGCCTCTACGCTTCGATACCGAGCGGACGGCGTTGGTCTTTCCCGCGACTTGGCTCGACCAACCCATGCAGGGTGTCAACCCGCAGTTGCGCCGAATTCTGGAAGCGGAGATCGAAACGCTCAATGTGCTGAGCGATGGTGATTTTGTCAGCCAGTTACGTCGGGTCTTGCAGAACCTGATCGTCGCGGGATGCCCTTCCGTGGATCAAGCGGCATTGCTCCTTGCGATGCATAGACGCACCTTGAACCGGCGACTGAACGTGCTGGGGATCACCTTCAAACAGTTGCTGGACGAAACCCGTTTCGAAATCGCCCAGCAACTGCTCAGGGATACACGGATGCCGGTGGTGGACATTGCGGTTGCCCTCAACTACGCCAGCACCAGCGCCTTTACCCGTGCCTTCCGCCGCTGGTCCGGCACGACCCCCGCTGCTTGGCGAGCAATGCTCCAGCACAATTAACTTATTTGTTTCACTACCCATTTCTGTGTCGCGTGCGACGGATGGTACACTGGAGAGTTTCCACAAATCACTCTCCACTGCTCTCGCTAGCCACCTCTATAGAGAAACGTCTCTAACGACGGGTGATGGACCGGTACAGACGGCAAGTTCTGCCTACCTTTGTCTCGTCGTGCAAATAAAATGTCGCAAAGTGTCAAGTAAAATTAGTGTGCTATGGCGAAAATCAGACAACTTTGTCACTGAGGTTTGTGCCTCCAGGAACGTGGGCTGGCGTGCCGGGGAACCCATCATCCCTGTCAGGTTGACCCTGGCGGGAATCCGATCACCCGAGCCATTTTTGCGGTGATTTCCTTCATGCTCCCAAGCGCATCCTGCTTATTGTCCACAACGGAATTCAGAACCATATGCCGATTCGTTTTCTCCCACTGGGTCTCGTTCGCGTTCTTGCTTGTGAGCTGCGCGAGTAGCCCGATCCGAGCGAATAATCCCCACAACTCCTATACTGGATTAAGCCATCAGGCTCGGCTCCAGCCTGTCCCCGGTAACAACGATGCCTACCGGTGGTTCGATCCACGACGCCAGCTTGGCCTAATTTGATACCAGGACAAACCAGGGACAGTGGGGTGTGGATTTGACCTGGGTCACGCCCGACAAGCCTTTGATGGCTGGGCATCACAATTTCGGACGCGCCTAGAGCGATCCACGACTGGTCATCGCCTGATAGATCAGGTAATGGCGCGGATTCGTTTATTACTCACTGAGGAGATACGGTAATGAAAAGCTATCCAGTTTTATTGGCGGCGGCATTGGGTTACGTGCTGGCGACGCCGGTTTGGGCCACCGAATCGCCAAAGGCTGAAAAGGCGGGCGAAGAACTCAGGGCCGTATTGCGCCAGCACCACGAAGCTCTGAACAAACAAGATCTTAAGGAATTGATGGCGCTTTACGCTAATGATCCCAGCGTATCATTGATGGGTACCGGCCCCGGCGAGTTCTGGAAAGGCAAGTCGGCGGTGGAAGAAACCTACAAACACTTCTTCGAAACCTTCAAGGCGGGTTCGCTGAGTCATGATTGTCCGGATGCCTCTGGAAACGAAGATGGCGACAACGCCTGGCTGATGGCCTCCTGCATCATGAAGGACACCGACCCAGCCGGCCAACCGCGCGAATTCGGGCTCAACATCTCGGCGGTGCTGAAGAAGGAAAAGGCCGGCTGGCGGTTCCAGGCCCTGCATTTCTCCAACCTGGTTGGGGAGGGTGCCGCGCCACCGGAAGCATCCGCGCCGGCGCCAGCCATTGCCCCCAAGAAAGCCGAATAAGCGGAGAGCCGTCATGACCGATCAATATGATGAGAAGACCTCTTCCGATCCAACCGGCGCGCCGGAAGTCGAGACGCGGCGGACTTTTCTACGCGGTCTTGGCAAGTGGTCGCAGGCAGCGATCGGCGGCGTATTGCTGGGCGGTGCCCTGGTCGAGTCCGAACGGGCCAAAGCCTGGGTGGCGGGCCGCGGCTACGGTGGTTCGGCCGCCGTCGGCGCTCGTGGTGGTTGGGTGAATCGTTACGGCGGCGGCGGCGGCTGGGCCAATCGGGCTGGTGGTGGCGGCTGGATCAACGGTGGCGGCTACCGCTACGGTGGTGGCGGCTGGATCAATGGTGGCGGTGGCGGTGGCGGCTGGATCAATCGCTACGGTGGTGGCGGATCCGCTTGGGTCAACCGCTATTAACTGCTGATCTATACTCAACAACCTGAATTAATAATAAATTTTTCTTGATGATAAGGGCTTGGCTAATCCTTGTGGCGCTGGGGATGATCGGCTGCGTTAGCCAAGCCCAGTTTCTCGACAACCTGCAAGATTCGGTACTCGAAATGGCGGTGAACCGGGGGCGCTTTGAGTTGAACTGTCCGGTGGCCATTGGCTTTGTGTTGTCGTGGAAGGTCGTCCAGCCAGCATTGCAAAGGCCTGTGGTGGGTGGCATTCAGCGGGCTGAATATGCAGTGGCCGTGACCGGGTGCGACCGGAAGGCGGCCTATGTCGTGGTGTGCCCAGAAGAGGGAGATGGATGTTTTGCGGCACAATCTCGCAATTCCTGAACCTTCCCCAATGCGGGAGCGTCATTTTCCCGATTCCTACTAACCTACTGGAGGCAACAATGAAGGCTAAACCCTGGCGAACCGTCTTGACGTTCGCTTTTTTATCACCGTTGATCCTCGCCCCGGCTTTTGGCCAGGAGAAAACGCCCGAGCCAGCAAAGGAGGCAGCGCCCGCGCCAACCGCCACACCCACCAAAGTCATGGAACAGGGTGCGCTTGATCTGTTGAAGAAGATGAGCGCCAAGTTGGCCGCTACCCCGGAGTTCGTGGTTCGCACCCGTAGTTCGACCGAAGCGCCGGGGGGTACCGGGCAGTTCCTGACCTTCTTCACCGAAGCAGTGGTCGCGGTCAAACGGCCCAATAAGCTGAGCGCCGAAATTCGTGGCGACGCCCCGCCGTTCGATTTCTACTTCAACGGCGAAAAGATGACTGCCTACGAACCGACCCACAAACTCTACGCCACGACCGATGCCCCCAAGACCATCGACGAATTGGTGCCGTTCGCGGCGAAAACGGCCGGCATCCTGCTGCCCTTCGAAGATGTGCT
>DAOTGT010000209.1:0-5386 GCA_035447285.1 Candidatus Competibacter sp. | reverse complement strand
GCCAATCGCCGGATCGTCTGTTCCGTTGGCGGCGACACTTCGCCGCGTTCGATCTTGCTCAGATAAGCTGGTTCCACACCGATCCGCCGGGCCGTCTGTCGGACCGAATAGCGGCGGTTGGCTTGGCGGCACTGTTCCCGCAATTGCCGGGCATACCCTCCAAAATCCACTTGCATCGTGACCACCCCCTAATCCTGCTTGACAGTTTTCAATCGACTTTTTGAGTTGTTGGCGCCATTGAAACGTCGATACAACGTCCCTGAAACAAATCCATAATTCCTATAGTCTTCATAAGGATTAAGCAAAATAGAGGCCAGCTCGCTTTACGGCGTTTCCAGGGGGGCGAAGCACATCATGCGGACAAGGAATGACGAAGTGTTTGATATTTGTCGTTGCGTGCATAATCCTCTGACACAGCAGGATTAAATCAGGCAACACCCTGTGTTTGCGTTTGTTTTGATCTTGACGGGGGAGGGCTGAGGCGAAAGGTTAAAACGATTTCGAAAGGTGGTGGCAGGGTCGATGGCCCGGCTTGTCCGTATTCAGATTGCAACGAATTCGGTGATTACCATTTCATTTTGAAACCAAGGGATTTGGAGCGGGTTCAGGCTTATTCCTGATAATCTTTCAACCGGCGCCACAAGGTGGTCCGACTGATTCCCAACTCCTTGGCGGTCAGTTTCAGGTTGCCGTGGTGGATGGCAATCGACCGTTCGATTTCCGCGCGTTCAAGCTGTTCCAGGCGGGAAATCCCATTGGTGTCGAGGGAAGACAGTGGTAGCCATTCGCCGGCTTCGATCAGGTCCCCGGAACTCAGGATTAGTGCCCGTTCGATCAGATTTTCCAACTCGCGCACATTGCCCGGATAGTCGTAGCGGAGCAGATCCCGCAGGGCCTCCTCGGTAAAACCGGTGGCTTGGCGATTGAGCTTGTGACGGTATTTCCGCAGGCAATGCTCCGCCAGTGGGGGAATATCCTCGATTCGCTCCCGCAATGGCGGGATATGCAGGGGAAAAATGTTGAGCCGATAATACAGATCGCTCCGGAACCGGCCGTTTTCGATTTCGGTCGACAAATCCCGGTTGGTCGCCGCAATCACCCGCACGTCAACCTGTCGGTACTGACTTTCCCCGACTCGACGAAAACTCCCATCCTGCAAGACCTGCAGCAGCTTGACTTGCAGGGTCGGACTCATTTCGCTGATTTCATCCAGCAATAGCGTGCCGCCGTCGACGGCTTCGAACAGGCCCTTGCGATCCTGGACGGCGCCGGTGAACGCGCCACGTTTGTGACCGAACAGTTCGCTCTCCAGCAGGGCTTCGGGCAGCGTCCCGCAATTTTGCTCGATAAACAGTTTGTCCTTGCGCGGGCCGCGCGAGTGAATATGATGGGCCAGCAGCGTCTTGCCGGTGCCGGTTTCGCCGGTCAGCAGCACGGTCGCCGAGTTGTCGATCACCTTGTCGAGTCGATTGAAAACGCGTCGCATGGCCGGACTTTGCCTGACGACGGTATTCGTGAAACCGAATTCCTTGTCGGTTTCCTTTTTCAATAACAGATTTTCATCCTTCAGGCGCTCGTTGGCGGCCTGCAATTCCTTGAGCAGGCGCTGGTTTTCCATGACCAACTCGTAGCGTTCCAGCGCCAGTTTGACCGTGAGCTTGAGTTCCCGCCGATCCCAGGGTTTGTTGATGTACTGGTAGATGTGGCCTTGATTGATGGCTTGCACCAGCGCGGCGGTATCAGTGTAGCCGGTCAGGATCATGCGGATCGCGTTGGGGTTGATCTCGATGGCGCGTTCCAGCAGTTCCGCGCCGGTCATTTCCGGCATGCGCTGGTCGGCGATGATCAGGGCGATGTCTTGCCGCGCCAACAGCGCCAGCGCCTCGGTTCCGCTGGAAACCGCGAACACCTCATGGTCCCCCGCAAAAGTCAAGGTGAGGCTGCGGAGAATTTCCTGCTCATCATCGACGATGAGTAGGCCATGACGCTTCACAGCGTTCTCCTGATCGGGCTCACCGGTAGTTCGACCGTGAATTCGCTACCCTGATGGACTGCGCTGGTCACTCGGATTTTTCCCCCGTGTTTTTCGACGATGCCATAGCTGATACTGAGCCCCAAGCCGGTTCCCGAGCCCACCGGCTTGGTGGTGAAAAACGGATCGAAAACCTTGGACAGGTTCTCTTCCGCGATCCCCGCGCCGTCATCCCGGATGACGACCTTGACCCAATCGCCTTCCGCCCGCGTGGCGATCCAGACGTTGCCCTCGCCGGGGATGGCCTGAGCGGCATTTTGCAACAGATTCATGAAGACCTGGTTGATTTGTCCGGGCAGACATTCCACCTGGGGTAGAGAATGATACTCCCGGTGAATGGCAATGCGGTTCCGATATTGTTTGGCGAGCAGATTCAGGGTGGATTCGATGCCTTCGTGCAGGTCGACCGGAATCAGGCCGATGTCGTCGGTGCGCGAAAAAATGCGCAGATCCAGCACGATCTTCCTGATTCGCTCGGTGCCTTCCCTGCAACTGGTGATCAGCTCCCGCAAGATCTTCAGGGTGTCGGGGGATTCCCGATAACGCGCATCACCCCGACGACGGGCCTGAGCGTTTGGTCCGCCTTCGCCGGCGTAATCCGCAAGCACCTCGGCCAGGCGCTCGGCATATTCCTCGATAAATTCCAGATTGCTGTGAACGTAGCTGGTGGGGTTGTTCAATTCGTGGGCGACGCCGGCCACCAGCAATCCGAGCGACGCCATTTTTTCCGACTGCACCAGTTGTTGTTGGGCGTGGGTCAAATCTTCATAAGCGGTTTCGAGTTGCTGGTGGCGTTGGCCGAGTTCTTGGTGGGCCGCGGCCAGTTCCTGGGTACGTTCGGCGATTTTCGCTTCCAGATTGCGGTTGATGCTTTCCAGCAGGCGACGGCGGTCGCGTTCGGCGGTCAACGCCCGCAACAGCAGATGGCCGCCGTGGACCAGCACCAGGATCATGATCCCCGATAGAACCGGTAGCCACAGGCTCGTCGCCGTGAATGCCGCCCAAGCGATAACGAGATACAGCGCCGCCAGCACGAGGGTCGCGGCCAGGGCGGCGAGCGGTTTGAGTCGGGTTGCCAGCAGACTTGTCACCAGCGCCAGCGCCAGCAATCCCAGCCAGCGTTCGAGTGGCATGGGTTCGGTGACAAAGCGTCCGGTTAGTAAATTGTCCACCAACGTGGCTTGAATCTCGACGCCAGCGGCGGGGTTGCCGCTCATCCAGGAAAACGGGGTGAGGAAAGTGTCGCCCGACAAGCGCTGCGGTTCGGGAATAGCTTCCAGCACACGGCCCACCAACACGATCTTGCCGGCGAAAATTCCCGGCGGCAGCAGATGTTGGGGATCGAGTGCCTGATAGTAGGACACGGTCTGGATCGTTTTCGGCGGTCCTCGGTAGTCGATCAGCAGTTCCTGTAACAGTTCCTTCTGGCTGAAATGCCGCGATTCCAACGCGGCCGCCGTCCCCACTGCTGGTTGTTCGAGGTAGCGCCGGACCACTTGCAAGGCGAAAGAGGGCAGATCCGGGGCGAGCAACCGCGCCCGCCGCACGACGCCGTCCGGGTCGATGCTGACGAAGGCGCCACCGACCCAGGCGGTTTCTCGCAGGGCCGAAATCGGATCGATCCGAATCGTGTGGCGGAACAGGGGATCGTTGACCACCGACAGCGCGCTGGACAGCACGCCATTGCCGGCTTCGCGTAGCGCCAGCGCCAGCGCGTGATCCTCGGCCGGTTCGGAAGGTTCCGCGAACAGGATGTCGAAGCCGATCACCGCGGCTCCGGCCTGGTGAAGCTGTCGGGTCAAGCGAGCATGCAGGCTGCGCGGCCAAGGCCATTGCTGTTTGATTTCGGCCATGGACGATTCGTCGATGGCGACGAGGACGATGGATTGGGGTGGGGATAGCGCGCCTCGCAAGGTGAATAACAGATCGAGTCCTTTCAGTTCGAGGAGCGCAAAAAAAGAGGTGTTGGAGAGAATGAGCACCAGCCCGAAGGCTAAGCCGGCAACCAGCGTTGCCGGCCAAATCGATGGGCTTTGCAATTTCAGCAAAGCATTAACTCAGTGAGGGCATGGATCGACCCATATCAAATGACCATTGATGCGGATAAAGCAACCACTAGCCACGCTCAAAAAAGCTTCATCCTTAGCGATGGAATCATGATTTACTTTTACCGTTCTTATCTCACCTTTTTCATCCGAAATCACTGCGATAACCGTATTGGGTTGTAGCTTTAACAGGGTTTCAGCGGGAACTTCAACGCCAGTCAACTTCATCGTCATTTCTCCTTGGGTTGTGAACTAAAAATTAAGAACAAACCGGGCAAAAATTGTTCGTTCCGGGATAAATCGAGGATTTACAGCATAAGCTGGTGTTTGAAAACTATAATCCTGGAAATGAAATTTTTGATCGAATAAATTCTTGGTTTCGAGGGTAATAATCCCCCATCGCTTGGGCAGGCGATACCCCAGGCCAGCATCCACCAAAACGAAATCTTCGTTTTGAGTTGGCAGGACGGTTGATGACTTTGGATCAAGATGCTGGATATCCTGATTCACGTAGGTCACGCCCAGTCCGGCAAAAAAACCGGATGGATCGAAGTAGCGAATATTCAGGGGAATACTGGTGGTTTTCAGCTCGACAGGGGTCGAAGAAAATGATTGTCGAAGATATCGGCCTTCTTGAAGTTTGAAACCCTCATAACGCCATGCCGTCGTGATCGCCCATCGTGGATTTGGCAACCAATACAAATAAGCTTGATAGACATCTTCCTGATCTTTCTCTATTTCAAAGTTTTTCGATCCTTGTAAACCCACCGGAACTTCAAGATCCCGTCTAACTGCTTCCAGGCCACCAAGTAGTTGACTGCTGAGCCGAACATTGAGCCCCAAGCCATAGTTTTTGGAAAGCGTCATATCCAGGTCATCGAAAAACTGATTAAATCCAGCGACTTGTGTTGGTTCGATAGTTTGCTCTATCAAATAGGTCCGTCTGACTGCCTGAAACGCGGCTGCTCGTAGGGAAAAATAATCGTTGATCGTCCACTGAACTCCAAGCTTTGGATTCAATTCGTTGCGATTTAAGGTAAAATTATTGTCGGATTGGTAACTCAAACCCACAGTCCAGATGAGATGTTCTGGCCATTTAATATTGGTGTAGCCGTAGGCGATTTTCTGTTCGACTCGATCCGACGATTTAAAACCAATGGTATCAGTATCAAGCGCATAGCTGCCAAGACCCATCATGAAATTAAAATCATCAGCTTTATGCAGCAACTGGGCCTCGGCCTGATAGCCTTTAGCATCATCCGATTACCCATAATTCATCCATCCCTCACATACACGGCACGGCCGACCT
>DAOTGT010000208.1:0-5386 GCA_035447285.1 Candidatus Competibacter sp. | reverse complement strand
CGCCTTTTGATAGTGCACCTGTTGTTCCAAATGGTGCATGGCGGTCACGTCGCGATGAATGCCGAGGAAGCAGGTGGTTTCCGCCCGGAGGTCCTGGATCGGGATGACGGTCAGTTCCGCCAGATAGACGGTGGATCGCTTGCGGCGGTTGACCAGCAGTCCGGTCCAAGGTTTGCCGTGCTTGATCTGCCGCCACAGCTGATCGTAGACCCGGGCCGGCGTGCAGCGATCGGAGAGCATGGCGGTGTTCTGACCGATGACCTCGCTGGCGGCATAGCCGGTGACTTCGGTGAAGGCCGGATTGATGTAAAGGATGTTGGCGTCGGTGTCGGTGAGGCAGACCGCGATGGTCAGATGGTCCACCACCTTGGCGAACACCCAGGGCGGCAGGGCTTCGGCGGCGGATTGCATCGCCTTCGGGTCGCTCTGGGCGGAGAGATAGCCGAATGTTCTCTGATCGTTCTGGGCCATGGGCATGCTCGGCATTGTGGGAGGCTAAAACCATTGAAAAATTGTATGCAAGTTCATGGCCAGGGTGAGGGACGCCAAGGGTGAAGATCGAGCATGAATCGAAGCGACGGAGGGATTCGGCTCGATCCGCTATCCGCCGCCTTTCCATCCGCAATGCAGCATTCATGACAAGCGAACCCCATTTCCCTTCGTCATTGTTGTGAACCTCACAATCGTTCCGCGATCGGCCGGGGAGAATCGAGATCGGCAAGGCATTGAACGTCTAGGGAATGGCATGCCTTCAATCTCGTTGGCACGATTGCTGCGGAGTAGCGAGCCAGGAACGCGGAGGATTGTTATGCGGGATTACCTGTTCATCCTGTTGGGCGCGGCGCTGGTCAACAACGTGGTGCTGGTGCGGTTTCTCGGGCTGTGCCCGTTCATGGGCGTGTCGAACAAGATCGACTCCGCCCTGGGCATGGGAATGGCCACGACCTTTGTGCTGACCTTGGCGGTCGCGGCCAGTTGGCTGTTGGAGCATTACCTGCTGGTCCCGCTCGATATCGAGTTTTTGCGCATCCTGGCGTTCATCCTGGTGATTGCCGCCCTGGTGCAGTTCACCGAGATGTTCGTGCGCAAGGCCAGCCCGGTGCTCTATCAGATGCTGGGCATCTACCTGCCACTGATCACCACCAATTGCGCGGTGTTCGGCATGGCACTGCTCAACGTTCAGCAGAAGCACGATTTTTTCAGCGGTCTGCTGTACGGCTTCGGCTCCGCGCTGGGGTTCACCCTGGTGATGGTGCTGTTCGCGGGAATTCGGGAGCGGCTGGCCATGGCCAGCGTGCCGGCGACTTTTGCCGGTGCTCCCATCGCTTTCATCGCCGCCGGCCTGCTGGCGCTGGCGTTCATGGGTTTCGCTGGGTTGCCGGTACGCTAGCTGTCGGCCCCGATCGGGAGTTCACCAAAATGATTGCCGCCATGATGACGTTGACCATGTTGGGGTCGTTGCTGGGGCTGCTGTTGAGCCTGGCCGCCCGCTTTTTCCAGGTTCCGAGCGATGCCTTGCGCGAGGACATCATGGAATTGTTGCCTGGCGTGAACTGCGGGCAGTGCGGTTATCCCGGTTGCGGTGGCGCGGCGGACGCGCTGGTGGCCGGCACCGCCGCGCCGACGCTATGCCCGCCCGGCGGCGCGGCATTGGCGCGGACATTGGCGGCCAAGCTGGGTCGGGCGCTGGATGCGTCGGGAGGTCCGCCACTGCTGGCCGAGATAGACGAAAGTCTGTGCATCGGCTGCGCCCATTGCGGCAAGCTCTGCGCCACCGACGCCATCATCGGTGCACCCAAGCAGATTCATGTCGTTTTGCAGGAAGCGTGTACGGGCTGTGGCGTGTGTGTCGAGGTGTGCCCGACCGAGTGTTTGCAATTGCGTCCCCAAAAACCGACTTTCGATAGCTGGTGCTGGCCCAAGCCGGCGCTGGTGGGAGTGTGAGCGATGCGTCTGCATGACTTCCGTGGCGGGGTTCATCCGCCTAGCCAGAAACATCTCAGCGCCGGGCGGCCGATCGAGTCCCTGCCGTTGCCGTCGCGGCTCTATATCCCGTTGCAGCAACATGCCGGCGCCCCGGCGCTGCCGGTGGTGGCGGTCGGCCAGCAGGTCGGCAAGGGCGAATTACTGGCCCGCGCGCAGGGGGCGACTTCCGCGCCGCTGCACGCGCCCAGTTCCGGGCGGATCGCCGCCATCGGCGAGTTCACCGCGCCGCATGCCTCGGGGTTGCCGCTACCGACCATCATCCTTGAGACCGACGGCGAGGAGCGTTGGGCCGAGCGCGAGTCGCTGCCCGATCCCTTCGAGTTGAGCCCGGAAGAAGTCGCCCGTCGGGTCGGCGCCGCCGGTATCGTCGGCATGGGTGGCGCCAATTTTCCGGCGGCGGTCAAGCTCAGCAAGGCGCGTCAGGCGGGCGTGCATACCCTGGTGATCAACGGCGCGGAATGCGAGCCGTATGTGACCTGCGACGACCAGCTCATGCGCGAACGCGCGGGAGAAATCGCCGACGGTATCGCCATCATGCTACATGCCTTGCAGGCATCGCACGCCGTGGTCGCCATCGAGAACAACAAGCCGGAAGCCGTCGAGGCCATGAGCGACGCCTGCCGGCACGATGCCCGGATCGAGGTGCTGAGTCTGCCCAGTCGCTATCCCGCCGGATCGGCCAAGCAGTTGATTCAACTGCTGACCGGACTGGAGACGCCGGCCGGAGGGCGCGGTACCGATACGGGCCTGCTGGTGCACAACGTCGGTACCGCCTATGCGGCGCATCGGGCGCTGCGCCACGACCGACCGCTGATCACGCGCATCGTCACGGTCAGCGGCGGGGCCGTGCCGGAGCCTCGCAACCTGGAGGTTCCCATCGGCGCGCTGGCGGCCGATCTGCTGGCCTATTGCGGCGGCGTCAGCGACGAGCGCGCCCGTCTGCTGATGGGTGGACCGATGATGGGACAGCCGTTGCCCGGACCTCAGGTACCGGTGATCAAGGGCACCAACGGCATTCTGGCGCTGACTCCCGACGAAATCGGGGAGGCGAGCGCGCCATCGCCGTGCATCCGCTGTGGCCGCTGCGTGGAGGCGTGTCCGATGGGCCTGCTGCCGCTGGAATTGTCCAAACGGGCGCGCGGTGAGGATTGGGAAGGCATCCAGGCGCTGGGATTGAACGACTGCATGTCCTGTGGTTCCTGCGCTTACGTCTGTCCATCGCACATTCCCCTGCCGCAATACTTCGCCTATGCGCGCGACATGCTGGCCGCGCAACGGCGCGAGGAGCAGAAGGCGCGGCGTACCCGTGAATTGATGGAGCAGCGCCAGGCACGGTTCGAACGGCAGGAGCGGGCCAAGGCGGAAGCGGCGGCGCAACGGCGGGCGGCAAAGAAACCACGAACCGCGGTTCTGGAAGCGGATGAAGATTAAGACACTGCATTGTAAAGCAAGGGCCGAGGTATGAATTCAAATTCGCTCGCCGGTGCTCCTCATGCCCATGATCAGGACAGTGTGCCTCGATTGATGAGCGCGGTGTTGCTGGCGATCCTGCCGGCAACCTTGTACGGCTTGGTGCTGTTCGGCTGGCCGGCGCTCAATCTGCTGGTGGTCACCGTCCTGGTGGGTTTGGCCTGCGAGGCCGGCTGCTTATGGTTGGCGGGGCGACCGATCCGGTCGGGGATCATGGACGGTTCGGCGTTGTTGACCGGGGTATTGCTGGCTCTGTCGCTTCCGCCCTGGGCGCCATGGTGGATCGGCGCCGTCGGTGCCGGGTTTGCCATCGTGGTCGGTAAGCAAGTGTTCGGTGGCACCGGTCAGAATATCTTCAATCCGGCGATGCTGGCGCGAGTGATGCTGCTGGTGTCGTTTCCGGTGGAGATGACCACTTGGCTGGAGCCGCACCTCTGGTGGTCTGGGACTTCGCCGGGGTTATTGGAAGGCTGGTTGATCACCTTTGGACACTCCACCGCGACCGATGGCGTAACGGGCGCCACCATCCTGGGCTACGCCCGTACCGAGTTGGGAATGAATCATTCCCTGAGCCAGATTTTACCGGGGCATTATCAAGCCGGTGCCGCCGCGCTGGGTTGGACCGGCGGCAGTTTGGGCGAAACCGCCGAATGGCTGGTGCTGCTGGGCGGGTTGTGGCTGTTGTGGCGGCGGGTGATCACCTGGTACATCCCGGTCGGGATGCTGGGCGCGATGCTGGTGCTGGCCGGCGGTTTCCATCTGCTCGATCCCCAGCGCTTCGCCGATCCTGGACTGCACTTGCTGTCGGGCGGGTTGATGATGGGCGCGTTTTTCATCGCCACCGACCCGGTCACCTCGCCGATCTCGTCGCTGGGGCAGGTGGTGTTCGGCATCGGCTGCGGCGCGCTGGTGTACATCATTCGCACCTGGGGCGGCTACCCCGAGGGCGTGGCGTTCGCGGTGGTGCTGATGAACGCCGCCACGCCGCTGATCGATCATTACATCCGCCCGCGCGCCTACGGTCGAACCTGGAGCGGCAAGCCGCGACCGGTGCCGGCTCGCGCCAAACAACCGCCGCCCCTGGCGCGGAAATCTGGAGTGGATTCGCGTGATTAGTCACTGGCTGAAACCGGAGATTCGGCAAAGCGCGGGATATCCGATCCTGCTGTTGGGCGGTGTGGCGCTGCTGGTCAGCACGGCGATCGGCATCGCCAACTTCGGGACTCATGCTGATATCGCCCAGCGCCAGTTGGAGGATTTGCAGGTCACTTTGCAGCAGGTGGTGCCCGCCGAATACTACGACAACGAACCGGTGCGCGACACGGTGACCATTCAAGAGGGCGATCGGTCGGTGCAAGTCTATCGGGCACGGCGCAAGGGTCAGGTGCAAGCGGTGAGTTTTCGGACCACGGCACCGGGTTACGGCAGCTCGGAGATGGTGCTGATCGTCGGGGTGGACCGCGACGGCAAGCTGCTGGGCGTGCGGGTAATCAGCCATGCCGAGACCCCAGGCTTGGGCGACAAGATCGAAACGAGTAAATCCAACTGGATTCTCGGGTTCACCGGTCGCTCGCTGAGCGATCCACCACCGGCTGGCTGGGGCGTCAAAAAAGACGGTGGAGTATTTGACCAGTTCACCGGTGCGACCATCACTCCGCGCGCGGTGGTCAAGTCGATCAAGGGGGGACTGGAGTTTTTTGCCACTCATCGAGCGGTGTTGCTGGATGAAGCGAGTGGAGGTCATGACCAATGAACGATTATCGCGGCATCTTCGCCGACGGTCTGTGGAACAACAATGTGGTGTTCGCTCAGATGCTGGCCTTGTGTCCGCTGATGGCGGTGACCAGCACCGCCACCAACGGGCTCGGCATGGGGTTGGCGACCACGGCCGTGCTGTTGGCGTCCAACATTGTTGTTTCTAGCCTGCGGC
>DAOTGT010000207.1:0-5414 GCA_035447285.1 Candidatus Competibacter sp. | reverse complement strand
CCGACGTAGTATTTGGGCAGCCACAGCGCCAACGCCACGAAGCCGCCGAACACGACTGCTTGCGTTCCTCGGTCTTGGGATCGGGATAGGTGAACAGCCAGAACAGCACGGCCATGATCAGCATGGCGATGGAATAGACCTGTGGCACCATCCGCCAGCCGTAGGCGACCACCAGCAGCGGCGCGACCAGATTGGTGATGGCGGAACCCGCGTTGCCGGCGCCGAAAATGCCCATCGCCGTACCCTGCCGCTCCTTACTGAACCACGCCGAGGTGTAGGCAATGCCCGTCGCGAACGAGCCGCCAGCCAGGCCCACGAACAGGCCGAGCGTGAGGTATTGCCAATATTGCGTGGCGAACGCCAGCCCGTAAATCGGGATGGCGACCAAAATCATCTGAATGAAAAAGACGATGCGTCCGCCGAAACGGTCGGTCAGGATGCCGAGCGGCAACCGGACTAGCGAACCGGTCAGAATCGGCGTGGCGACCAGTAGGCCGAATTCCGTTTCGTTGAGATTGAGTTGTTGCTTGATCCGAATGCCGATAATTGAAAACATGGTCCACACGGCGAAATTCACCGCGAAGGCCAAGGTGTTCATCGTCAGCACCGAGATCTGTTTTTGTTGAAGCGTCGTGGCCATTGCGAACCTCGCTTTTATGCTGCAAGTGCAATACTACGATGCCCGTGACGCCCAATTCTTGAGTTAAGTTGTTGGTTTTTATCTCCGAAACGACTATTGCAACCAATCTCATACCTCTTTGGAGGTACATCAATCATGCAGGATAACTAGCTGTTATTATTTTATTTATTGCACGTCACTCAATGACGGCGCGGATGGATTGTTCACCCTGGGTCATGCCGTGGAGGTATCCACAATAACCCTGGGAATATTCGGATGTCTCGGCATGTTCAAGCCATGACGGATAGGGCGACGATGAGAGAATCTTCCAATGAAAAGTAACGACTCGATCATTTTCCGCAACGGCCTGACCATGGGCGGCATCGTGCTGCTGGCGCTGCTGAGCATGATCAGTTCGGTGTTCATCGCCGAATCCAGCAAGGGCGACGCCGCCGCGCTCAACCTGGCCGGCTCGTTGCGCATGCAGTCCTACCGCATCGCCACCCGTTTGCAGGACTCCCGCGACACCGATACCCACCCTGTCGAGAAGGTGGCTCGGGAAATCGACCAGTTCGAACGCCGCTTGGATCATCTCTGGCAAACCGGCGCGATCTCCCCGGCCGAAAGCGACTCCAAGAACCGAACGCTGAGGGCCATCATGTCGTCCTGGCACGACGCCCTGCGGCCGATCCTGGAAACTTCCGTGGCGGACGCCTCGCCCTCCACGGCCTATTTGCGGCAGGTGGACGATTTCGTCGCCAAGCTGGATGCCTTCGTCAAGCTGCTGGAACAAGACACCGAGGCAAAAATCCTGTGGTTGCGGTTGGTGCAGGGCATGGCCCTGTTTTTAACCCTGGTGCTGATTTTCGCCGCCATGTACCAATTGCACAGCGGCGTCATCGCGCCGTTGCGCGATCTGGTGGAGCTGGCGCGCAAAGCCCGAAGCGGTGACCTGACGGTGCGGGCCAGCCATGTCGGCAACGACGAATTGGGCGTGCTGGGCCACGCTTTCAATCTAATGGCGACCGACCTGTCGGCGATGTACGCTGATCTGGAAGCTCGGGTCGAACGGCAAACCCAGGCGCTGCGGATCAGCAACCGTTCGCTGGAATTGCTCTACCACACCACTAGACGGCTCGGCGAATCGGCCTTCGACGATGCGAACTACCAGGCCTTGTTGGCGGAGATCGAAAAATTGACCGGCCTGGACTCGGTCACGCTCTGCCTGATCGACCCCACCAGTCGCCAGGCCAGCCGGGTCTTTACCGCCCAGCCGCGACCGCCCGATCGTGCGGCGTTCTGTCGTCGGCCGAACTGCGAATCTTGTCTGGGCGATGGCGCCACCCACCCGCTAGACACCGGCCACGAACTGTTTTCCATCCCGATCACGGTCCAGGAGCGGCAGTTCGGGGTATTGATCGTCCGTAGCCCCAGTCTGGAAACGGTCGCCACCTGGCAACTACCGCTGCTGGAAGCGGTGGCGCGCAACATCGCCGCCGCGTTGCGGGCCAACGAACAAACCGAGCATCGTCGCCGGCTGGCGCTGTTGGAAGAACGCGCGGTCATCGCCCGTGAATTGCACGACTCGCTGGCGCAATCGTTGTCCTATCTGAAAATCCAGGTCGGTCGCCTGCAACTGCTACCGGGCGGCGCCGAAGCCGCCGCGCAAGCACGCGACATCGTCACCGAGCTGCGCGAGGGTCTCAACGGCGCTTACCGGCAATTGCGGGAACTGATCGCCACGTTTCGCCTGAAGATGGAACATCCCCGACTGGAAGACAGCCTGCGCGAAGTAGCGCGGGAATTCAGTCACCGTGGCCAACTGCCGATCGAACTGGATCATGCCGGCTGGCACTACGCGCTTGATCCCAACGAACAGATTCATGTCATGCAGATCGTCCGGGAAGCACTGAACAACGCCGTCAAACACGCCCGCGCCCAGCGGATTTCGGTGCGGCTGCACAGCACGCCTGATGGCGAGGCGGCCATCGACATCGCCGACGACGGCATCGGACTACCGGCCGAAACCGATCGGGAAAACCACTTTGGCCTCAATATCATGCGCGAGCGAGCCGCTCAGATGGGCGGCGTGCTGAGCTTTCACTCCCAACCCGGCCGTGGCCTGCGGGTGCAATTGAGGTTCCTGCCCGCCGCTTATCAGCGCTCCCTCGACAGCGCCGGCCAGCCACGCGACGAAGTGCGTTATGCTTGACGAAGTTCAAACCATTCTGGTCGTCGACGACCACCCGCTGATGCGCAAGGGCATTCTGCAACTGATCGCCATGGAACCCTCCCTGCGGTTGGTCGGCGAGGCCGGCGACGGCCAACAGGGCGTGGAGTTGGCGCATCGCTTACGGCCGGATTTGATCCTGCTCGATCTGAACATGCGCGGCCTGAGCGGCATGGAAGCCCTGAAAGCCCTCAAGGCCGCCGACCTGGACACGCGGGTGATCATCCTGACCGTTTCCGACAGCGAGGAAGACGTGGTGGCGGCGTTGCGGCTGGGCGCCGACGGCTACCTGCTCAAGGACATGGAGCCGGAAGAGGTTCTGCACAGCCTGAAAGCCGCCGCGCAGGGCCGCATTGCGCTGGGCGAGCGGGTGGCGGCGATTCTGGCCGACACGCTGCGCCACGAAACCCAACCCAGACCCATCGACAGTGTCAAGCTAACCGAGCGGGAGCGGGAAATCCTGTCGCTGATCGCCGCTGGTTGCAGCAACAAACTGATCGCCCGCAAACTGAACATCACCGAAGGCACGGTGAAAGTTCATGTCAAACACCTGTTGCGCAAACTCGATCTGGCGTCGCGGGTCGAAGCGGCGGTTTGGGCGGTCAAACAGGGATTTCACGCTTAGCGGCGACTGATTCAGACCTCACAGGGTGGGAGGCGTCCATTCCATTTGCCCTGAAAGGAGCGCCAAGTATGGCTATTCGAACGCTGCTTCCAGACGAACTGATATTGGCCAAGACTGGGGAGAAACAGCAGCACCAGACTCGATCGCTACTGGGCCTATAGTAATTTGAATAATTAATTATACATTTTGACGAGGGAATCCAGGGAGGTCTGTTCGTTGTATTCGCGGATTTTCTTGAGGTTGGCGAAGTCGTGTTCGATGGGGTTGAGGTCGGGAGAATAAGGGGGAAGATAGAGTCAGGTGGCGCCAGTGCGTGCAACAAGATCGCGGGTTTTGGCGGATGGGTGAAAGGCCGCATGGTCCAGGATGACGACGTGTTGCGAGTGGAGCAATGGGCAAAGCTGACTTTCCAGCCAGCCGTTGAAGAGGTCGGTCTTGCAGGTCCCCTCAAACAACCCGGGGGCGGCGAAATCGCCGCCTTCGAAGCGGGCGGCCATCAGCGAGGTTCGTGGGCGGGCGCGGCCCGGGCGCAGACCATGAACCGGCTGACCTCGCGGTGCCCGACCGTAACGACGGGTGGTTTCGCGTTCGAAGCCGCTTTCGTCGATGTACACAAACTGTTGGCCTCGACGGTGGTAGCGCTCACGAAGGCGCAAAGAGTCGCGCCCTTGCCGGGCGTCGCGCTCCCGGTATCCCCAGTTTTTTTTGCGACTGATCCGCCATTTTTGACAGGCGTAATGCACCGTTGAGGGATGAACTTGCAAGGCAGCGCCTCATTCCTTCAGCTTCGCATCGGGCCGCGCCAACAGTGCTGGGTGCAAGGCCGTTTCCGTCACCTTGCGACCACCGCGTGGCCCTGGCTTCCGCGCCTCACGCAGGCCATCGCCGCGCGCCAGCCGTATCCAGCCCTGCACCGTCTGTCGGTGAACCCCAAACAACCGCGCCGCCGCCGTGATTCGGCCACCCGCCTCCACATATCGCACCGCCCGCTGGCGTAAGTCGTATTACAAAGACTCCTGCGTCCTTCAAAGTCGCTTTTGCGTAAGTCCTGTCATCTTTTTATAACGCTATGGATAATTGTTTTTTCAAATTACTATAAATGCAACTCCGTGGTGAGCGCGGCGGTCGGAACGATAAAAGAAAGTACGAATCACGGGCTGGTCGCCATTGTCGAATGATGCCGAGGAGAACTCTCATGCGCCTCGAATTCCTGATCGTCGATCCGCAAAACGACTTTAGCGACGCACCGGACGCGGCGTTACCGGTAACGGGCGCTGGGGCGGACGCCGAACGTCTGGCGCACTTGCTGGAGCGGTTGCGCGACCGCATCGACGGCATTCGCGTCACCCTCGATACTCACCAGTTGCTGGACATCGCCCATCCCGTGTTCTGGGTCGATGAGGCTGGCCGGCGGCCGGCGCCTTTCACCCAGATCAGCGTGGCCGATGTCGAGAACGGGATCTGGCACGCCTATGATGGGCATACCCAACAGCGGGCGCTGGCGTACGTGCGAGCGCTGCGCGATAACGGCCGCTACCAACTGACCATTTGGCCGCCGCATTGCCTGATCGGCACCTGGGGCCATAACGTGATGCCGGTGGTGGCCAAGGCGCTGCGTGCTTGGGAGGAAGCCAAGTTCGCGCGGGTGGATTACGTGATCAAGGGTCATAATCCCTGGACCGAGCATTATTCGGCGGTACAGGCCGACGTGCCCGATCCGGCCGATCCGGGCACCCAGATCAACCGACGACTGATTCAGGTCCTGGAAAACGCCGATGTGGTGGCCTTGTCCGGCCAAGCGCTCTCGCATTGTGTCGCCAACACGGTTCGGGATATCGCCGACCAGTTCGGTCAGGAGAGTATTCACAAACTGGTGCTAAGGTGTTAGGTTCTGTTGACATTTTGTAGTACGGGTTGGAGAGTCGCGAACTTTTGCGGAA
>DAOTGT010000206.1:0-5461 GCA_035447285.1 Candidatus Competibacter sp. | reverse complement strand
CGGTGGTGCCACTGCTGGCCCGGATCTATCCCAACGGCCAAGCCGACGTGAATCATTTTCACGCGGCGGGCGGCATGGGTTTTCTGATCGGCGAATTGCTCGATGCCGGGCTGCTGCACGGCGATGTGCTCACCGTCGCGGGAGAAGGTTTGGCGCGCTACTGCGAGGAACCGATTATGGACAACGGCGTGCTGGCTTGGCGTCCGGCGCCGAAGCAGAGCGGTGACGAGAACGTGTTGCGTCCCGCTACCCAGCCGTTCAATCCCGACGGCGGACTCAAACTGTTGAGCGGCAATCTGGGGCGGGCGGTGATCAAGACCTCGGCGGTCAAACCGGAACATCGCGTGGTGGAAGCCCCCGCCCTGGTCTTCAACAATCAAGAGGCTCTCATGGCCGCGTTCGACCGGGGCGAACTCCAACGCGATTTCGTCGCCGTGTTGCGCTATCAAGGACCGCGCGCCAACGGCATGCCGGAGTTGCACAAGCTCACCCCACCGCTGGGCGTATTGCAGGACCAGGGCTTCCAGGTGGCGCTGGTCACCGATGGGCGCATGTCGGGCGCGTCCGGTAAGGTGCCGGCGGCGATTCACGTCACGCCGGAATGTCTGGCCGGTGGGCCGCTGGCACGGGTGCGCGATGGCGATGTGATTCGGCTCGACGGCGAACGCGGGGTGCTCGAAGTCCGGGTCTCGGCGTCGGAGTGGGCCGGGCGCCAACCGGAACCGGTGGATTTGAGCGATGACCAACAGGGCTTGGGTCGCGAGTTGTTCGCGGGGTTCCGCGCCAACGCCACCGGAGCCGAGCAGGGGGCGATGGTTTTTGCCAGCTCGGCGATCCACACCCAGGGAGATGTGCGATGAACATCCTGGAGGCCATGCGCGTTGGGCCGGTGATTCCGGTCCTCGTCATCGAGGATCTGGCTCAAGCAGTACCCCTGGCCCAAGCGCTGGTCGCCGGTGGCGTGCGGGTGTTGGAGGTGACTCTGCGCACCCCCGTCGCGCTGGCGGCGATTCGGGCCATCGCCCGCGAAGTGCCCGAGGTCATCGTCGGGGTCGGCACCCTCACCCGGCCAGAGGACTTTACCGAGGCGCGGGATGCTGGCGCCCGCTTCGGGGTCAGCCCCGGTCTGACGCCGGCGTTGATCGAAGCCGCCAAGGAAAGCGGCCTGCCGTTGTTGCCGGGAGTGATAACCCCATCCGAGGTCATGACCGCCCGCGCGGCCGGATTCCATCAACTGAAGTTGTTTCCGGCGCAACCGGCGGGTGGCATCGATATGTTGAAAGCGCTGGCCGGACCGTTCCCGGACGTGATCTTCTGCCCGACCGGTGGGATTAGCGCGGAGACCGCGCCGGATTATCTGGCGCTGCCCAACGTCGGTTGCGTCGGCGGGTCGTGGCTGACGCCCAAAACCGCGCTGGCGGCGGAGGATTGGAGCGTGATTACGGCGCTGGCCCGACAGGCGGCCACGCTGGATCGGCGGAAAGTCACGGGTCTCACGGGTTCAAGCCCAGTCGCTGGCGCCTGAACTCGCTGTCGTTCACCGACACTCGCCCACCGACCCCGGCCGACAGCGCCGCCGATCCACCCAGATCGTGCTGTCCAGCTTGGCGTCGGTGAAGCGGGCGCCGTCGATGCGAGCATCGGCCAGCGTTGCCGTTCCCAAATCGGTACCGGTGAAGTCGGCGTCCAGCAGGTTCGCCCCGTCCAGCTTGACGCCCTGGAGCCTGGCGCCGGTCAGCACCGCATCCTCCAGTATCGCCCGGCTTAGCGCCGCATCCGCCAGCACCGCGTTCGCCAGTTTGGCGCCGGTCAAATTCGCCTGCGTCAGCGTGGCCTTGCTCAGGTTCGTTCCCGTCAGATTGGCCCCGCTCAGGTCGGCCTGATACAGCTCCGCGTCGCTCAGGTCGGCTTGGCTCAAATCCGCCTTGGTCAACACCGCCCGATCCAGCCGCGCGCCGCTCATGCTGGCGCCGACGAACACGGCGTGATCCAGTTGCGCCGACACCAGTCGCGTGCCTCGCAACGCCGCCCCGCTAAAATCCGCGTTGCTGAGCACCGCCCGGCCGAGATCCGCCCCGCTGAGCCGCGCGCCGGCCAGTTTGGCGTTGGCCAGATTGCTGCGGGTCAGCACCGCTTCGCGTAGGTCCGCGCCCGTCAGATCCGCGCCCTGTTTGTCGCAATACAGCCAGTTGACGCGCCGGCCGGGCGGGTCGTCGCAAGCGGCCCAGGCGGGCGAATGCGGCAGCGCCAGCAGACACAGCAGCGGCAACAGGGCACGGGAACGGTCGCGAATGGTCACGATAAACCTCTCAGCTTGCGGGCTGCGGCGCGAACACCAAATCCACCACCTGCCGCAGGTATTCCACGAAGTGCAGGGTCAATCCTTCCTTGATGTGGTCCGGCAATTCCTCGGCGTCGCCTCGGCAGCCTTCCGGCAGGATGATCTCGAACAGACCCGCCCGACGGGCGGCGATGACTTTCTCGCGGATGCCGCCCACCGGCAACACCAGCCCGGTCAAGGTCAGTTCACCGGTCATCGCCAGCGGCCGGCTGGGCTGCTGGCCGCGCGCCAGCGACAGCAGGGCGGTGGCCATGGTGATGCCGGCGCTGGGTCCGTCCTTGGGCGTGGCGCCTTCCGGCACATGCAGATGCACGAACGCCTCGTCGAAGAACTTGGGATCGGCCTGATAATCTTCCAGATGGGCGCTGACATAACTGTAGGCGATATTGGCCGATTCCTGCATCACCTCGCCCAGCCGACCGGTCAGTTTGAAACCGCGATTCTTGGTATGGACCAGGCTGGCCTCGACGTTGAGGGTCGCGCCGCCCAGCGCGGTCCAGGCCAATCCGGTGACCACGCCGACGCCGGTCATCCGCGTTTCTTGCCGGAACGGCGGTTTGCCCAGATAGCGTTCCAGATCGGGTTTGTCCACCGCGATCGGTCCTTCGGCCTCTCCCTCAACGATCTTCACCGCGCTCTTGCGCACGATCCGACCGAGCTGCTTTTCCAGATTGCGCACCCCGGCCTCGCGGGCGTAGCCCTCGATAATCTGGGTCAGCGCGCCATCCTCGACCTGGATGCGATCCCGCTCCAGGCCACTGCGCTCCAGCAGCTTCGGCCACAGGTGGTTGCGGGCGATCTGTAGCTTTTCGGCGGTGATGTAGCCGGAAAGGCGGATGGTTTCCATGCGGTCGAGCAGCGGCGCCGGAATGGTGTCGAGCTGGTTGGCCGTGCAGATGAACAATACCTTGGAAAGATCGAACCGCACGTCCAGGTAGTGATCCAGAAACTCGGTATTTTGCTCGGGATCGAGCGCTTCCAGCAACGCCGAGGCCGGATCGCCGTGGAACGAGGCGCCGATCTTGTCGATCTCGTCCAGCATGATCACCGGGTTGGCGGTCTTGGCGTCGCGGATGGCCTGGATGAACTTGCCCGGCAACGCGCCGATGTAAGTGCGGCGGTGACCCTTGATTTCGGCCTCGTCGCGCATCCCGCCCAGACTGAGGCGGTAGAACTGGCGATCCAGCGCGGCGGCCACCGAGCGGCCGATCGAGGTTTTGCCGACGCCCGGCGGGCCGACCAGCAGGATGATTGAACCGCCGACTTGACCCTTCAGCGCGCCCACCGCCAGGAACTCGACGATGCGATCCTTGACGTCGGCCAGCCCATCGTGATCGCGGTCCAGCACCTCACGGGCGTGCTTGAGGTCGAGATTGTCGGTGGAATACGTTCCCCATGGCAGGTCGGTGATGACGTCCAGATAATTACGGGTGACGGCATACTCGGGCGAACCGGTCTCCAGGATCGACAATTTATCCAGTTCTTCCTCGATCCGCTTCAGGGCCGCTTCCGGCACCTGCCGGTTTTCCAACCGCTCGCGGAAACGGTCCACGTCGGCGGTGCGGTCGTCCTTGGCGATGCCGAGTTCCTGCTGGATGGCCTTGAGCTGCTCGCGCAGGAAAAACTTGCGCTGATGCTCGCTCATCTTCTCCTCGACCTGCTTGCGGATGCGGGTCTGGAGTTTGGCGACTTCCAGTTCCTTCTTGATCAGCACGATGACTTTCTTCAGCCGCTCCAGCACCGGCGCGGTGGCCAGAATATCTTGCAACTCGTCCTTGCTGGCCGTGGTCAGGCTAGCGGCGAAATCGGCCAACGGCGACGGATCGTGAGTATTGAAGCGATTGAGGAAGAATTTCAGTTCCTCGGAATACAGCGGGTTGAGCGGGATCAACTCCTTGAGGGTGTTGATCACCGCCAACGAATAGGCCCGCAATTCCTCGACACCAGCGTCGTCGTCCTCGTTCAGGTACTCGACATGGACATGATAAGGCGGTTCGCTGGACAGCCATTTGTCGATGCGAAACCGTTTCAGTCCCTGGGCGATGAATTGCAAACGGCCATCGTTGCGGGCCAATTGATGCATGCGGGCGACCGTACCGACCGGGTGGAAATCCTCGGGGCCATGGGCTTTTTCCGCGCTGTCGGGCTTGACCAGGATCAGCCCAATGACTCGTTGCTCAAGGTTGGCGGCGGCCTCGACGGTGGTCAGCCAGGGATCTTCGTTGAGCAACAACGGTAGCGCCTGGGCCGGGAAGAACGGCCGTTCCGATAGCGGCAGCAGGTACAGCGTGGAGGGAAGAATATCGGCGGCGGCGACGATGGTGCCGTTGGCGCTGTTTTCGCCCGGCTCATCATTCTCGCGCACGACTTCGGCTTCGATGGTTTCGTGGTCGGTCATGATCTTTGTACACGCGGCTAAAGGGGATTGAACCTTTAGATGCGGGCGAACCGGGAGATTATCAAGGTTAGGGCCGGTGGTGGTGGATTTGGTGCCCGTCGTGGAATCCGGTCTTGCGCAGCACGATCCGTCGGAACCAGCCGTTGGCCAGCGCCGGCTGGTCGGACAGCACTTCCAGGTCCGGCGTTTGCGCCAGCACCGTCTCGAATACCACGTTGGTGCGGGTGGCCAGCAAACCCAGCAACGGGCTGATCAACCGCCGCAGCGGCGCTTTCTGTCCCAACCGCAGGAACTTGTCGAGGATCAATACCCGGCCGCCGCGCCGCAAGACTCGCGCCGCTTCGCTCAACACTCGTTCAGGATGCGGCGTCACCGCCAGAATCAGATGCAGCACCACCACATCGAACATGGCATCGCCATACGGCAAGCGGCGGGCATCACCCACGTCGAGTTGAATATCCAGCTTCAGGGTGGTGGCCTTGCGTCTGGCGCGCGCCAACATCGCCGGCGTCAGATCCAGACCGGTATAACGCGGCCCGCGCGGCAGCAGCGGCAGATCCAGACCGCTGCCGACGCCGACCAGCAGCACTTCGGCGTGGGGTCCCTCGGGCAACAGCGCCAGCCCCTGTCGCCGCGCCGTCGCGGTGAACGGCGCCACGAAAGCATCGTAAATCGGCGCGATCAGGGTATAGCTGTAGCGCAGCGCCACCCGCCGGGCCTCA
>DAOTGT010000205.1:0-5472 GCA_035447285.1 Candidatus Competibacter sp. | reverse complement strand
CACCTCGTTGGCTTCCATCATAAGTGAGGTGTCCACGTAAGGGGGGCAGGATCACCCGGGCGTTTGACACCTGGCGGCAGGTGACGTGTGCCCGGATGGCCGGTTAAGTTTCCGCATCCCCTCACATCGCGGGAAAAATACGACCTCCCTTCGACAAGTTGACAATACCTTGCCATACCTTGCCATCACGTTGGGATCAGTGGGTTCGAAGCCAAGACCACCATCATCCGATCCGCAGTACGGGCCTATCGGGCTAATCCACTTTACAACATTACCCGCAACTGCTTGACTCATAATCAAGTAGGAATACTTATCGCGTGATAAAAACAATGCTTAGTGTATGATTAATTGATAATATATAGTTACAATAGATATTTATTAGTTAAGCTATATAACGCTTTGCTTATCAAGAGAGCATTCGGAAGGCAGGTCATGAATCAACAAGGTATCGCCAAAGCGCCTACTGGCATCGAAGGGCTGGACAATCTCACCAGCGGTGGATTACCGCGCCATCGCGTGACCCTGCTGGCCGGAAGCGCGGGCGCCGGTAAGACCGTGTTGTCCCTGCAAATCCTGGTCAACGGCGTGGAACGCTGGAACGAACCTGCCATCTTCGTCGCCTTCGAGGAAAACTCGCGGCAGATCATCGAGAACGCGGCGACGTTCGGCTGGGATCTGGCTGAGCTGGAGCGGCAAAAACTGTTCTTCCTGGATGCCCAGATGCGTCCCGATGTGGTCAAGACGGGTGAATTTGACCTCGGCGGCGTGCTGGCCGTGCTTCAGGCCAAGGCCGATGCGATGGGTGCGCGACGCATCGTGTTTGACGCGCTGGATGTGCTGCTGGCATTGCTGGATGACCCGCTGGCGGAGCGGCGGGAACTCTACCGCCTGCATGATTGGTTGATGAAAAACCGGTTGACCGGGATCATTACCAGCAAGCTCGACGCGGACGACGCCAGCCTGATGCGTCGCCACAGCACCTTGCAGTTCATGATGGATTGCGTGGCGGAACTGCACCACCAACACACGGACGGCATCTCCAGCCGCTGGCTGCGGATGGTGAAATATCGCGGCTCGGCATTCGATCCGCACGACGCGACGCTGGTGATGGGCCAGCATGGGATTGAAATCTTCCACCAGGGTCCGCCGTCGATCAACCCGATCGCTTCCAGCGAACGCCTCTCTTCCGGGGTCGAACGGCTGGACACCATGCTGGGTGGCGGCTATTTTCGTGGCGCGGCCGTGTTGCTGAGCGGCGCTCCCGGTACGACCAAAACCACCTTGTGCGGAGCCTTTGCCGAAGCCGCTTGCCGCCGGAACGAGCGCGTCTTGTACGTCGGTTTCGACGAGAGCCCCGCCGAAATCACCCGCAACCTGCGCTCGGTCGGCATCGACCTGACGCCGCATCTCGACAGTGGACTGCTGCGCATGCATGCGGCCGGCGCGCGGCGCATGCATGCCGTCGAACACTTGCTCGATATTAGAAACCTGATGCGCGCGCACCAACCCGATTGTCTGATGATCGACCCATTATCGGCCGTGATTAAGGACGGGCGGGGAATTCATCATCGAGTACCGGAACGGCTGCTGCAATTGATTAAACCCGCTGGCATTACCCTGCTGTGCACCAGCCTGATCGAGGGCAACGATCCTTATGCGGAAGCCAGCACCGTGCAAGTGTCCACGGTGGCGGATACCTGGATCCATCTAAGCTACGCCATCCGGGCCGGCGAGCGCAACCGTGCGCTCACTATCGTTAAATTACGCGGCTCCGCCCATTCCAAGCAAGTGCGCGAGCTGATTCTGAGCGACCGGGGGATCACGCTAGCCAAAACGTATCTGGCCGGCGGTGAAGTGCTGATGGGCACGGCCCGCTGGCAGCGGGAGCTCGCCGAACAGGCCGAACAAGCCCGTATTCAAGCCGAGGTCGACCGCAAGCATCAGGAAATCGAGCTGGCTCAGGCGGAATTGAACATCCAGATGGAAGTGCTGCGACAGAAACTGCATACCAAACAGGTCGAACTGGATACGCTGCTAGCGACGGAAGCCACCCGGCAGCGCTTGCTGGAGGCGAACCGCGCCGTGCTCGCGCACAAGCGCGACGCCGAAGGGGATACCGACGGGTCGGCGGAGACGCTAGGCGATCTTCCCGCCGGGCCGGGCGAAAACGACGGCCGCGGAGATCAACCATGACCGCGTCGTGCCTGTCAGCGCCAGTCGAAGCCGAATACGTGTTCCGACTCTATGTGACGAGCACCGCCCCCAACTCGACCTTGGCCGTGGCGAACTTGCAAGCGATTTGCCAAAAGTATTTGCCGAGCCAGCACCGGATTGAGATCGTCGATGTGTTTCAGGAACCGAGTCGGGCCTTGGCCGACGGTATCCTGGTGACGCCGACTCTCATCAAGCTAGCGCCCGCGCCCCGCCAGGAAATCATCGGCGATCTCAGCCAAACTCGCCAAGTGCTGCTGAGCTTCGGACTACGGCTGGAAACCCAATGAATCCGCCACTCACGTCAACCGACAGCCCGGACACGCAAGACCAGATACACACGCTGATCGCGCGGTTGCTTGAAACGGAAACTACATTGCGGGCGCTGACCGATGGCCGGGTGGACGCGATCCTCGATCCGTCCGGGCAGACCTACCTGTTGCGCCAAGCGCAGGCCAGCCTGCAAGCTTCGGAGGAGCGCTACCATCGGCTGGTCGATCACATGGCGGCCATCGTGGTCGAACTGGGGCCTGACGGCACCACGTTATTCGTGAACACGGGGGTGACTTCGATCACGGGTTACACGCCGGATGAACTGATCGGCCGTAACTGGTACGCGACTTTCCTGCCGGAAGCGATGAACAACCAGCCCGACATGGCGTTCGAACAATTCGCTCGCGGCGAGGATGTGGTCGGCTACGAAAGCAAAATACGTGCTAAAGACGGCTCAATCGTGGTTTTGGAGTGGAATTCCGCCAACCGCTATCGCCCCGACGGCAGCCTGGAGATGCTCGTCGGCCTGGGCATCGACATCACCAAACGAAAAAGGATCGAGCAGGCACTACAGGAGAGCGAAGCGCGGTTCCGGCTGGCGTTCGACCAGGCGCCGATCGGCGCGGCCCTGGTCTCCCTGGATTACCGGTTCCTGCGGGTCAACGAGACCTTGTGTCGGATCACCGGTTATTCGTCCGCCGAATTGACCGCAACCGGCTTTCCGCGGATCACCCACCCGGACGACCGGGACGCAAATATCGAGCAGGCACGCCAGTTGGTCGCGGGCGAAATTGACCGCTGTGAGACGGACACGCGCTACTTACGCAAGGACGGCAGCGTCGTCTGGGTGCACCTATCCGTTCATTTAATGAAGGATGCGGCGTGCCGGCCGCTGTATTTCCTGCCGATGATGCAGGACATCAGCGCGCGCCGACGGGCGGAGGAACAACTGCGCGAGTCGGAGCGTTTTGCCCACGCCACCATCGACGGACTCTCCGCGCATCTCTGCGTCCTGGACGAAACGGGCACGATTCTCTCGGTCAATCAGCCTTGGCGGGACTTCGGCCAAGCCAATCCCCCATTGAGTGCCAACGCCGCCGAAGGAGCCAACTACCTGGCTGTGTGCGATTGCGTTCCTCAAGATCGGGATGCGGCCGCGGTGGCTCGGGGCATCCGTGCCGTCATGTGCGGCGAAACTCCCCTGTTTGTCTGGGAATATCCCTGCCATTCGTCCGACGAGCAGCGCTGGTTCGTCGTGCGCGTCACCCGTTTTCCCGGCGCGGGACCGGTGCGCTTGGTGGTCGTGCACCAGGACATCACCCAGCGCAAGATCGCCGAGCGGCGCGCCCACCATCTGGCCAATTTCGACGCCCTCACTCACCTGCCCAATCGCAACTTGCTGCAAGACCGGCTGCTGATGGCGCTACATTACGCCCAGCGCCATCAGCAGATAGTGTTGATTCTGCTGATCAACCTGAGTCGGTTCAAGCTGATCAACGATTCCCTGGGTCTCCACGTCGGCGATCAGGTGCTGCGAACGGTCGCCAATCGTCTTGAGGTCTGCATCCGTGCGACCGATACCCTGGCGCGGGTCGGCGGCGATGAATTCGTGCTGGTATCACCCGGCCACACGGTGAACGATGGCGATCCAGCCACGATTCGGCGTGTGCTGGACACGCTGGTAACCCCGGTTCGGGTCGACCACCACACGCTGCTCGTCACCTGCAACATCGGTATCAGCACTTTCCCCAAGGACGGACGGGACTGCGAAACCCTGCTGTGCAATGCCAGCGTCGCCCTGGAGCGCGCCAAGATGCAGGGCGGCGGCGTCGTCGAGCTCTACACCAGTAGCATGAATGACGATCTGCACAATCAACTTAACCTGGAAACCGCCCTGCGCTAGGCGCTGGAACGCAAAGAGTTCGTGCTGCACTATCAACCCCAGCTTGATCTTTACACCAAAAATATCATAGGAATGGAAGCCCTCATTCGTTGGCGGCACCCCGACATGGGTATGGTGTCGCCAGCGAAATTCATCCCGCTGGCCGAGAGAACCGGCCTGATTCTCCCCATCGGAGCATGGGTTCTGTGGCAGGCCTGCCAACAGAACAAGATCTGGCGGGACGCCGGTCTGCCTTGGGTGCGGATGGCGATCAACCTGTCCGCCCGCCAGTTTCGGCGGTCGGATCTCGTTCAGCAGGTCGCCAAGGCTCTGCAAGACGTCGACCTGGAACCCGACGCCCTTGAAATCGAATTGACCGAGAGCATGTTGGTCGATGATGTCCAGGTCGCCATCGATACCATGCGGCACCTGAAATCCATGGGCGTCAGCCTGTCGCTGGATGACTTCGGCACCGGCTATTCCAGCTTGAGCTACCTTAAGCGCTTTCCCATCGACCGACTGAAAATCGATCAATCCTTCGTGCGCGAGCTGCCGGCCGATGCCGATAACGCCGCCATCGTCGATGCCGTGATCTCCATGGCACATAGCATGAAACTGCGGGTGTTGGCGGAAGGCGTGGAAACCATCGAGCAACTGGACTATCTCAGCGCCCGGCTCTGCGATGAAGCCCAGGGCTATCACTTCGCTCGCCCGCTGCCGGCCGAAGAGGCCGCCGGGCTCCTGCAAAAACAATCCGACCGCCTGACCGGCGCCGCTCAGGGCGCCGGATTGGTATAACGCAGATGGAGAGTCTCGATCCCGGCCAATACCTCCGATGACAGCACGGTGGCGCAGGCGGCGATATTGTCTCGGAGCTGTTCGAGCGTGGTGGCGCCAATAATGGTGCTGGCCACGAATTCGCGACTGGCGACGAAAGCCAACGCCATGGCCGCCGGTGTCAGACCATGGCGGCTCGCCAGATCGCAATAGGCCGCGGCCGCCGGCCGCACGTTTTCCTTGGTGTAGCGTTGGCCGAAGGCGGGAAATGCGCTGATGCGGCCGGGTGCCTGGGGATCGTCCAGATACTTGCCGCTGAGATGGCCGAA
>DAOTGT010000204.1:0-5512 GCA_035447285.1 Candidatus Competibacter sp. | reverse complement strand
GGGCCGACGCTCGGAGGTGGGGGGTTTATGCGTCGCCAGTGTCCGCTGATGGCCGGACTGAGACTTCCAGTTCACACCTGCGCGGGAGCGCGGCAAGCCGACTGCGGCTGTCTCGACCCGACCCAATGCGGCCTCTGCACCTGGAGGAGAGCGGTCATTCAACGCTTGAGCCGAGGGCGCGCGCATCCACCCCAGTAAACGGCGAGGTGTCACCGCCTTCCGCCGAGCGCCGCAAGGCCTTTGAACTTGTTCGGTTCGGCGTCGCGATCACGGACGACAGCCAGAAACTCCTCATCCTTGCCAGACAGAAAAACTGAAAAGTGGTTGGCAAGATCCTGCTTGAGCGCCGCAAAGCTCGCTTGGATGGTGCCGCCGAAGTTTGGGTACGCGTGGTTACCCCAAGCACCCGAGTAGCGCAGAAAGTCCTCGTGAGTAATGCGCGACTGGCCAACCTTGTACTCGACCAGTCCCAGGCCATAGCGAACGCTGAAGGCGAGGATACGGTCATCGCGCTGGAACTGACCCACGGCGAACGTGCCGCCGGAGCCTATGCCAGTCTCACCCAACGAAAACTCGAAGCCGTTCGCTTCCATCATCGGGCGAAGATGCTCTATGCCCTCGACAAGTTCTTCTTGCGGTGTCGACACGCGTACTCCCTCAGGTTGTGACGCCTGATTAACGGAACTGGAAACTGACGCGCCGAGCATAGCGCATAGGGATGATGAATGTGCCGCACGTCGGCGAGTTCTCACTGACAGCTATTGCCTGAACCGTGCCATCCGCCTGCCCCCCAAAGCAACGTGCGAACCGTCTGCGACAGTCTCAAGCCGACCCTCAACAGCCGTTCGGCCTTTTCGCCCCAATGACCGGACTGCATCGCTTGCCGACATGGACAACCAGCGGGCGCAGTCACGCTAACGGCCAGCAAGCAGTCGCTCGGCCTGGCGAGTAGCGGTGCCTCGAACGTCAGCTGTGCGTCTTATGCTCCGAATGGACGGCCCTTGCTGTGTTGATCAAGGGCGTTTTCGTCGGCTTCCAGGATCGCCTTCGCGATGCTAGTCACGCGCTCTTGGTCCGGATCTGGTACCTGGCGGCTCACGGCCCGATTTTCCCATCACCTGTCATGGCCAAGGCAAAAGATGGTGCTCCACCTTCATGCTATGGCCGGGTCTGCATGTGTGCGTGGAACTAAAGCGAGTGGGCATCGCCGGTAGCGATGGGCGGTCCTGTTCGGCGGTCAGTCCAAGGGTAGCTGTGCGTGCCTTCATGACTTTGCGCAAACCATTACGCGCCCTGCCGTTGTCCCCGTTCATGACGTAACCGATCATCGTCGCCATCGGAAGGCCGTTGGAATACTGGCCAGTGACGAAGCGCATCAGGCCCTCTTCGACATACGGGACACAAAGGTTACGCACGCGGGCTGCGTATGGCACATTCAGCCGCTTGCATTCATAGGCTAGGTAGACTTCTTCATCGTCACCCACCGTCAGGACGAAGTCGATGCTGCTCGACAGGGACACGTTGCCATTGGCGTCCTCGACCAGAAGTTCATGCTGGTACTCGATCCGCCCGGGCACCTTCTTCGTTCGTCTCAGGGCCTGCACGAGATGCACGGTGATGTGGTCCTCATGCGTCATCGCATCCTTCTTGGCCTGCAATGGCCCAATGCAGATCGGCCAAGCAGCTTCAATCGCCTCGGACATTTGCTCCCCAAGATCCCGGAAATGAGCAAGCCAATTATCAGGACTACCCGCCAGCACGGACCGCTCCCTCCTGCCCATGGCGAGCTGCGGCCGCTACGAACTCCGCGGCGATCTGCTCTGCGTCGGCCAATGCTGTGGATCGAAGCCAGTGCCGCAGCGCTGTGGGCTTCACGAGGTACATGTCGCGGTCAACGACGAGACGCAGATCAGGTATTAATTGCACGTTGCCAGGCAAATCGATCGGGAGCTTTGCGGCGATCGACCCGAGGAAGGCGTTGAACTCGCTAGATGAGTCCTCGGTGTATGGCGCAGCCTCATCGCCGATCGTCAGTTTCAACACCGCAACATCCGTAGAGTGCGCTGCCAGCGAGGCTTTGACGGGCACGCGAAAGTGCGGCGAGAGCGCGTTGCACAGCATTGCTGCGTAGGCCGCCCGCTGACTCGAGCTGGCCTGCGCCCAAATGGGCTGCAGGCCGGCCTTGCGTCTGGGCTGCATTGCCGGAATGACAGAGTAAAACGTGTCTTCGACGATGGCCACGTCACTGTCGTCGAGCCCGTAATACTCGAACACCAAACGGTCGATGGCACCTAGCACATCGTCTTGCGAAGCCAGCAATTTCTTCGCGTTCGCCAGTTCCCCGTCGATCAGCGCCACCAACTCTTTTTCCGCATTCAGCGCCTTCGCAGGATCCGGCATGTTCTCAGGGGCGTCGAACGGCAGCTTCAGCAGTTCCCCCTGATGGACCTTGGCCCGATCGGTTCCCAGGTTCGCGGTGTCGTGGAAATAGAACCAGGCCGCCAGGCTGCTGTTCAGCACGGCCGTCAGCACCTTCGCTTTGCGTTCCTGACTAGGCGGCACGGTGATCGACTGAAGCGAATGCTGAAACACGACATCCTGTTTACTGAATGCTGCCCGCACCCGGCCAACGGCCCGCTCCACCCCTTGTGGGATCAAGATGTGCGGCCCGAAGAAACCGGCGTCGAACCCTGCCCGGTGCACGACGGACGTGTGCCAGGTGTTGGTCTCTACACGTGGCAGGGCGACTGCCTTGAACTGACTGGCATCCAGATAAGGCAGCCGGGTCACGATCTCAGCGGTCGTCGTCTGGTATTCAGGATCGTCCAGGCGGCTCTCCTGCGCTGGCTTGAAGCCCTGCCCGATCACCCAGTGCTCGTCCCGGTTGAACTCAACCTTGGAGCGCTTGAAGGCCTTGAACTCTTGTACGAGCGAGCCTATGGGCGGGATCGTACGAAGATATTGCAGCAGTCGCTCCTCGGGCGCCCGCGTCCACAAGCGACGCTTGAACGCGGTGGGGTCCTCGGCGACCAGGTCGGAGCGAAACGTCAAGCGATCGGCGCGCGACAGCGTCACCAGCCGCTTGAGTCGCAGGTTGAGGTCAGCCTTGGGGACCCAATACTCGAAGCGGTACGGAGCTTGTTCCTGCTTTTGAGGGCCATACAGCACGAAGGCGGTGGGGCGCTGCGCTCCATCGAAAAGCTGGAAGCAAAGATCGGACATGTTGATAATTCGGCGGATCCTGGACATCTGCAGCAACATCCGGCGCGCGGCTTGGCTCTCGGTGTTGTGCAATATCCCCATGGCAGGCAGCAAAAACGCCACCAGACCGGTTGGCTTGACCCCTTCAAGGGCTTTCCACACGAATCCCCATGCAATGTCTTTGGCGGGCGCGAGGTAGCCCTTGGAAGTGGTCCAGTCTTGCGCCGTCGTCAGCTGTCCGGTGCGGCCATTCCATGGCGGATTGCCGATGATCACGTCAAACGGGTGCGCATCCTTGACGTTGAAGAAGTCCGACCCGGGAAGCAGCGTCTTCCCATACAGCGGCGGCAGCAACTTGCCGGCCTCGATGAGCTTGGGCAGGTCCGAAGGACTTGATTGCTCCAGGAGCGCGATGTACAGCGAAAACGCCGCGACACGCACTGCGGAAGAGTTGATGTCTCCCCCATGGAGACGATTCGCAATGGCCTTCAAGTCGGCCCACGTCGCATGCCGCTTCTTCTTGACGTGGCAATGGTGTGCGACCAGACGCTGGAACAACCGCACCAAGAAGATGCCAGATCCGCAGGCCGGATCGCAGTAGATGCCATGGGTCTTCTGTTCGTCGGTTAGCTCGTCCCACAGTTGGTTGACGACGATATCGGCTAAGAACATCGGGGTGTAGAACGCCCCGTCAGCGCTCTTCTTTTCCGCCTCTTCCTTCAGGAATCGGTCGTAAACCGCGCTGATGAGTCCGATCGACATGTACCGGAAGTCGTAGCCCCAGAATCGAAGCTGGCGGGTGGCGGTGTTCTCGTGACCATGGCGGAACCGTGCGAGCACGGCCAAGTGCTCAGGCTTGAGCTTGGGTGGCCGAGCGTCTCCGGTCTCGAATGCGCAAGGGGCCTTGAAGAGGTTGCCGTTGAAAGCGCTATGCAGCCATGTGAACAGCACTTCAAAGGGCTCGGAATTTCCGGCCCGAAGCAAATCCAGCAGGGTGGCAAAGCGATCCTGAGACGCGGTACGAAATACGGCTTCACCGATGATCTGACGGTCTTCCAAGTAGGCCACGAACATGGTCTGCATCAGCAGCGCTTGGGCTGCGTCTGTGCCCAATTCGTCCTTGAGGCTGCGAAACGCCATCAGCAGGTTGGCCAGAAGTACGCTGTCAACCCGGTTTTCTGGATTGAAATAGCCATCGTTCTCGTACCAGAACCGACCCGACTCCGCCGCGTCGAGCAATTCGCGCAGCGCCAAGGCATCGTCGAGAAGGGAGAGCGTCTTGACCAAGCGCGGGTCTTTGCCCCGGCTCTCGTCGCGGTGTAACGGGCGCTGCACCAGGGAGTACGCCGTCAATTCGTCGCCGCGAATGACGAGCAGCATGCTCATCAAACCCTGGTTCCACAGAATCCGATGGAGCTCGTCGATGCGCTCAATTGAAACGAGGGGATCGCTCAGAAACCCGATCGTGGGAACGCCGTTGATGCAGCTGACAGCTGACAGGCCCAACTCATCGAGTGCAAAGCGAATCGCCTCGGCATGCGCGTCAGCGGTGACCTTGCTGTCGGCCGTATAGAACTCGGGGGCCCGGCGTCGGTCGAGCGCCAGCGCCTTCGACCAGCGGAAATCGATGACCGCGCTCATGAGCGGAACCGCCGCGGTTGCATCGGGGCGGTTTCGCCGACCGAAAGCCAAGCGCCCAAGTGCTCAGTCATTGGTGAACCCCAACGTGGTCTGCTTGTCGCCTGCGAACCGTCCGCCGATTGCGGCGCCGCGCGGCCGCTTCTTGACGGGCTTTACTCGCGCCATGACAGGTTCGTAATCGATATGGCGAGCGGACATTTCAGCGAGAAGACTGGCGATCAATGCGAGATGGATGGGGACTTCGCCCCGCTTCTTATTGTTGGAAACCGAGGTGGGTTGCATGCCTATGAGGCCAGCAAAGCGCTTGACACTGAGGCCCGCCTTGTTCAGCTCACCAAGAAAATCGTCGTAGGTCACGGCGCGATCGGATCATTATTTAATGAGACTTTAATACATAGAAACATGAGGTTCAACCGAAAAAAGCCGGTCGGGTTCGCACCGGACGGCGCCACGGGTACTAGAGCGTTGTGGAGCGGATCGTCGCGCGGGCTTCGCGTCGGCGAGTGTCATTTGTCGCACGCGAGGAGACGTCAGGAGATACGCTGGGGTCCGTTGCAGTCACTCGGTGTCCGCTCTCAGCGAGACTGGTCAAGCAGTAGGTGGGCGCCGAAAGTCTGCCTGTCAGTCTTGAAGCGGTCAGCCAAGAAAAATGACTGACCGGCTGCTCCTG
>DAOTGT010000203.1:0-5595 GCA_035447285.1 Candidatus Competibacter sp. | reverse complement strand
ATGAACGCGCATCGCGCAGTTCCCCTTGGACCTGGTACTTAATCGCACCGCAAAAGCATGAACCGTTGATCGTCACCATTGGGTCTCTTGGTTTTATGCCTAACGTGGAGTTGAGGCGCCTGCGCGGCCTTTCGCGCAGGTCGCCTCGAACGAAGGGTTAGACGTCGCTGGGCGAGACTTATGCATTGCCGCGCATGTTCACGACCAAGTCCTGCTTGAGCTCGCCATTCTCGTAGACACGTATGCCGCTGATTGGGACTCTCACGTTTTGAAGGAGGTGGTTGACCTCTTGACTCGGGTCGTATCCGGCGGGCAATACGGTGGTGAGTTTCTCCTCCCCGTCAATGACCATGAAGACTCTGACCGCGAGCGGATCATCCATCCTCACGCCAGCGTGGCCCGTAGTGAGAACAGCGTTGCCAAAGCTTGAACGAGCCTGCCAGCCCCGAGCATCGTCAAGGCTGGCCCATGTTGGCGCTGCCCTGCCGACCTGCGCAAAGATGTTTTCGATAGCTTTCCGCACCGTTTCAATTGCGTCTTCTGCAACTGCTGCGAGGGGAAACATCTCGTTCAGACTCGCAAACCTATGGACATAAGACTTCCGTAGTTCTTGAAGTAGCCGAACTCTTTGCCAGATTCCTGTGGACCAGTCGATGGGGGGCAATGCTGCCGCAGCAACAGCACAGTCAAGGTTGTCCTTGAATCTATAGCCAATGTCGGCGCAGGCCAGTGCGTCTTGGCAGGCAACCTCCAGCGCAGTCCAACTTGTGGTCACGCACATGCGGACGTAGGTGCCGCGATCCCATTTGTTCAACGCCTCCCGAGCGAGCTGACGCGCGTGCAAAGCGTCTGTCCAGAGGTGGCACTGCGTGGAGTTAACGATGGTGGGCATGCGACGCCTAACGTCTTCGTTCACCTGCCGTGCCTAGCACGGTCAGGTGCAACACCTAGTTAGGTTGGATAGGATAAATCGAGGCATTTATGTGTGAATATACGTCTAAGGTTTTTTCGGAAACTGAATTACATTTGCTCCAGGAGAAGGTGAAATTGGTCCAAGAGGAGACCCGCCGCTGTTTGGGGGAGGAAACTTGTCGTCTGTTAAAAGCCGCGATAATCCTCCATCAAGCAAAACCTGAGCGACGTAACGCATCTCTTTTCTTTCTTCCTCTTTGGTTTCTGAGACAGTTTTTACGAATCGCGCAAAGTTTCTTAGATTTTCTGGCGAAGCGGTTATGAATCCAAGCAACAAATTAGATTGTCCTTGTAACCAGTCAATTTTTGTTTGTAGTTCAGCAATAGCGACTATTGCTTCGTTTAAATTCAGCGGGATTTTACTCATTTTTGAATTACTCAATGCAGAACTACAAATGATTACATGAATTGTACTCTATCCTAACCACTTTTATGGGTTAAAATAGAACACAAATCGGTGAACTAATTACTGTCCATATATAGACGCACATTCGCTGCGCCCTGGCTTGCCGGGCCAGTCGGAAGTACGCAGACATTCTTGGTATTGCTTCATGCGCTCACGATTATTTCGTGCTTCCTGTAACTGTGCGCGGTCGGCGGCACTATTACCGCTGCTACCACCAGAACAGCCAAAGACTACCCCTGTGCCACTTTGCCGCATACAGGTTCCACCGCCGGGCATTTGTAATACTTCATCTGACCAAGCTGGTGTAGTCATCAAAGTCAAAATAATCATTAATTTCAAATTCATTGTATGTTCCTTTGTAACGTAAATGGAATTTTCAACAACCCGCCTAACAGGACGGCCTGGTGCTGCTATGAAACCCGGTCAACCTGGCTTTCCCTGATGTGGCGCCTCAGCGAATCGTGGTCTTGGCTGCGTTTGCGTTGTCGGTGTCGTGGGATGCGCGGGCACTTGGGCCGCAGGTGGCCTATCCGCCTCCCTGGTGGGTACTGAAGGTGAGGGCGGTGTAGCGGCAGGTTGCGCCGTAGTGACTGGATCAGCCGTGGTCTGCATAACGGCAGGTGGCTTCATCTTGATCGCTTTCAAGCTGTCCAGCTCTTCCTTTGCCACGCGCAGATCGCGTTTCAGGGCCGTCACGATCAACTCGTTGATGTTAAAAATCATGGTGTCATCGAACGCCTGCACTTCCTGACGGAAGGCTTGTAGTTCCTCAAAGAGCGGCAACGGCACTCTGACCGAGAGGTTCCGCGTTTCCACTTTCTGTTTACGGGTAATTTTTCCCATAGCGTATTCCTCTCGCTTGATGATTCATTTCATTCACATTGAATTTTATTATAGGCGATACCAACCACACCGAATCATAGCCTCACACACTTGGAATCTCCATGCGACGCGCTCTGCACACGCCCGCCGCTCGTCCTCCTTGACTCGCTGCAAAGTGCCTTTGCATACCTTAGCTGCTCCTTCCTATCCTTCTGCATCGAGTGAATCGGCACCCAATCGCCCCGCCTTCTGCCGTGCTATGTACAACTGCTAGTGCAGCCGGTACATAGCACGGCAGCAGGCTTATTTATTATCACGCATAAAATAAAACGCACATTGCTACTTCCCTCCGATTGCGCTACGATTTTTGGTATACCAGTGCGCTCGCAGCCCGCCCGAAGTCTGCGCCGCCTCCCGGAGCGGTGATCCGTGACCTGATCGAAAGATCAGATTCAAGAGGTCCGAATCTTCAAAAAATCGGATAACCGTAGGGTGCCCGGCCTACGTAAAAAAAGACGCGGATCAAGTTGGTGGTCGATCCAACAGAAAAAAATCGGCATCAGGCGACTCCACCTAGTGAAATAAAGGGGTAAAACGGCGCGATCAGTCCGAGCCGGATCTACGGATCAAACCGGGGCGAAAAGGCGCAAGCCGCTGAGCCATGAGGCATGGCCAGTTTGTTCTTACGCGAGGCTGTTTATGACGGATTTTGATGTCGAGGCCGAAGCCCAACGCCTCCAGGCTCACACGCAAACGATCCGCAAAAAACGCTATGCCCCGTCCCGGCTAGATCGTTACCAAGGTGAACTCTTGCAATTGCATCGTCACGGGGTGACGACCGCGCAACTGCAACGCTGGCTGCGCGCCAAACGCATCAAGGTCGCCTGGTCCACGGTCAGCCGCTGGCTCCAGAAACATGGCTAAATTCGCCGCACCCGCGAAGCAGGCCGCGCGGGTCATGCAACACCTACAAGGCCGGGTTTTCCCCTCGGTCGGCACCGTGCGCAACTACGAACAAGCCCTGACCCGGGTCGCCGAATACACCCGCGCCCAGCGTCTCGACGGTCTGCGCGCGCTGACACCCGCCGACGCCATTCACTACCTGGAACAACGTGGGCAGACGGTCGGGCAAAAAACCCTCGACATGGAGCGCCAAGCCATCCAGGCGATGCTGCACCATGTCAGCGGCCAGTTACCCCGCGACCAGCGTCTCCCGGTCATCAAAGCCGCCCACGCCCAACACCTGACCGGACGGGCCTATACACCGGCGCAAGCCGAGCTCATCGCCCACGCGCAAACCCCCCGGCACGCCCTGGCCACCGCCATCGCCTACCACGCGGGCCTCCGGGCGCACGAGCTGCTCACGCTGCGACCGGTCACCGAGCGTTCCCCTGACCTCCGCCCGGCCCTATCGAGCAAATGGGCCGGTCGCGAGGGCGTGTCCTACACCGTCATCGGCAAAGGCGGCCTGATCCGCGAAGTCCGGCTCCCCTCCGACCTCGCCCAACAACTGGAAGCCCAGCGCCTCCAGGCTCCCCGCACCGTCACCGATCGGGGCATCCACTACCCCCAACACTACGAGCTGGCCGGTGGGCAACGTTGGTCAAACGCCTTCAGCGCCGCCGCAAAGCGCGTTCTCGGCTGGTCCGCTGGGGCGCACGGCCTGCGCCACAGCTACGCCCAGGAACGCCTCAACGAACTCCAGCACACCGGCCTGAGCCAAGCACAAGCCCTGGAGACGGTCTCCCAGGAAATGGGGCACTTCCGCGCCGATATCACCCTGGTTTACCTGCGATGACGCGCGCCCTGGCCTGGATCGGCCTGGTGCTGGGGGTGCTCCTGCTGGGTGGCTGGTATGCCTTCATCGTGTTCAACGAGACTTACATCCTGGCGCGCAACCCTGAAAACGCCCTGGACGTTGAAGTCCTCCATGGCATTAAACGATTGATTTTATTGTGGCCGCTGATCCTGGCTGGCGCACTGATCAGCGCCATCCCGGCTTGGCTGTCCATCACCGGGCGGTTCCTCCAGTGGCGCCCCGGCGCACCTGCCCCACCAAAACCAGAACACATCGAACCCGATCTCTCGCTCCAAAATGCGCTACAAGCCACCCAGGAGCGCCTGAGAGACGCGCAAAGGCAAGCGGAAGGGCAAACCAAAGCTCACCGGGAAAAATGCGCTCAAATCGAAGCGAGGGCCGTTGTCGCCGAACAATGCCTCAAAGACGCGCAACAAGATGCCGCTCAGCAGCTCGAAATCGCCCAGGCCCGTGCGGAACAGGCCGAAATCCGCGCCCAGCGAGCGACTCACGCCTTTCAACGTGTCAAGTGGAAGCTAAAACACCACCAGCCGGGAGAACACCAGGCCAGCAGCGCTACGGGTAAGCCGAATCGTGATCGGGGTGCAAGGACAGCCAGCGCAACCCGCCCCCCTCATCCCGATACCCCACCGCCCGAAACCCTTGGCTGATCCGCAGGTTGTACAAGCGCCGACCCTCTGGCCCCGTGCGTGAATGGATTACCTCCCACTTCAATCCGCGATCCTGATACACCTGCGGCCAGCGCAACTCGGCCAATTTCCGCAAGGTGGCCAGCACCCCCAACTGCTGCGGCTTCTCCAGGGCAAAGAGTTGACGCTGAAACACCGGATTGTTGAGATCAAGCCGCACGGTATCGGCTTCACGGCGACCAGCACTCATCGCAAGCGTTGCTCCAACGTATCGAGATCCGTTTCCGCCGCCGGATGTGATGCTGCCCAAGCCACGGCCTCATCCAGATCAGCCCTTACCCCTGGCGCTTGGAGCCACCGCTCGTTATCGGGAACGAACTCCCCCAGCTTCACCAACCACACGCCGGGTTCCACCTCATCGATCAGCACATGCCGACCCGCATAGACCTTACCCAAGGCGATTTGGCCACTTTGGCCGACGGTCTTAATCACTGCCATTTTGCACCTCGATACCTGCCTAAATCATGCTGCATGATAGCATGAAAGCACCAAAACAGCGACGTATCAGCCAAGGGCTTCAGAAAGCCCGTACTGCGGTTTTCAGTGCTGACATCGATCAGGGTTTCCCCCGATAGTGGCTCTGTTGGGCCAAAGGGTGTTGCTGACCGTTCCCGTGGTCGATGCTGGTTTTCCCTCACCCCTTGGAGAGCCGTCTTTTTGCGGTCGCTAACGAAGTTACCGGCCTTTCCCGTCGTCGCTGTCGGTGGTTTCCAGTGGGGTGGGTTTGGGAGGGGGCTACTGTACCCCTCCCAATCAACATGACGTGAGCGAAGCGAACTCATGGTTGGGGGGTCTGGGGGGAGCCGCTGAAAAAGTTATCCACAGGCAAAATAGTTATCCACAGGTTGCGGCCCTTATGTTCACTACGTTCAAGTATGTTCTTATGT
>DAOTGT010000202.1:0-5596 GCA_035447285.1 Candidatus Competibacter sp. | reverse complement strand
TTCCTTACGGAAGTAAGCGGCACGCCGGGGATAGTCGAACGCCAGGGTGGACAGTGCCTCCAGGACTCGGAAACTGCCCATGTTGCCGCCGTACTGGGTTTCCACGCCGATGATGGCCACCACAATTTCCGGCGGCACGCCGTAAACCCGTTCGGCCTGGGCCAGCGCCGCCGCATTGGCCCGCCAGAACCGTACGCCGCCCTGGATACGGTTGGCATTGACGAAAATGTCCCGGTAGGCATACCAGGGCTTGCCCTCGGCCGGTCGGGACATGGCGGCGATGATGCTGGGCCGGGCCTGGGCGCGGTTGAAAACCGCTTGCAGTTGGGCGGCATCGAAGTGGTGCCGGGCACTCATCTCGCGGATGAAGCTTTGCACATCGGCCCGGCTACCCAAGGGTTGACCGGGGATTGCATGGCTGGGTCCGGCCGCCGTCGTGTCCGGCGGAGGCACGGAATCCGGCATCGGCGCAATCGGGATTTCCGGGGGCTGGCGAACCACCGGGGACGGCGCGCAAGCACTCAACAGCAGGATGACACCAAGCAAAAACGGGCTCTTCACGCGCAGATCTCGTCGTTGGTCGTGGTGGCGATTACCGCGTCGGGGTCCGGCGGTGCGAATAGACGCTCATCAGGATACCGAAGCCGGCCATGATCGTCACTAGGGATGTTCCCCCATAGCTGAACAACGGCAGCGGTAGCCCCACCACCGGCAACAGACCGGATACCATCCCGGAGTTGACGAAGGCGTAGACGAAGAAAATCAGCGTCAGACTGCCGGCCAGCAATCGGGTATAGGTATCCGGAGTATGGGTCGCCATGTACAGGCAGCGGGCGATGACGAAGAAATACAGCGTTAACAGCAGGCAGCCACCCACCAGGCCGAACTCCTCCGAAAACGCGGCAAAGATGAAATCGGTCGAACCTTCCGGCAGGAAATCCAGATGCGACTGGGTGCCGTTCAGCCAACCCTTGCCGTAGATGCCGCCCGAACCGATGGCGATCTTGGATTGAATGATGTGATAGCCGGCCCCCAGCGGGTCGCTTTCCGGATCGAGGAAGGTCAGCACCCGCTGGCGCTGATAGTCGTGCATGGCGAAGGTCCAGAACAGCGGCACCGCGGCACCCAGCGCCGCGACCAGACCGAGCAGGATGGTCCAGCTCAGCCCGGCGAGAAACAGTACGAATGCCCCGGCACAGCCCACCACCAGCGCCGTGCCCAGATCCGGCTGTTTGGCGATCAACAGAAACGGCACCCCGGTAATCGACACGCCGCCCAGCAAATGCCACAACCGCGGCGGCAGCGGTTTGTTGGCGAAGTACCAGCTCATCATCATCGGCACCGCCAGTTTCATGATCTCCGAGGGCTGAAACCGCAACACACCCAAATCCAGCCAGCGCCGCGCGCCCTTGGAGATATCGCCGGCCACCATGACCGCCAACAACAGCAAGATTCCAGCCAGATAAATCCATGGCGACCAGAAGCGGAAGTAGTGCGGAGGGACCTGCGCCAGGGCCAGCATGATGGCAAATCCCAGACCCAGCCGCATGGCCTGCCCAGTCACCAGATCCAGATCGCGCTGGCCAGCGCTGTACAACACCACCAGCCCCGTGCCCGATATTGCCAACAATCCCAGCAGCAATGTCAGATCCAGATGAATCAGCCTGAGAAACTTGCCTTCCTTACTCCGATCCATCCCGCTGGGCGTCTCCCTGAGTGTCCCGTGCTTCATCGGCGGCGGGTTGATCGTATTTGTCGAGCAGATAGGCGTCCATGACCTTGCGCGCCATCGGCGCGGCGGTTTTGCTGCCACCGCCGCCATGCTCGGCGATCACCGCCACCGCGATGCGTGGATCATCGGCCGGCGCGAAGGCCACGAACAGGGCATGGTCCAACAAATGTCGGGCCAAGCGGCTAGCGTTATAGCGCTCGTTCTGACCCACGGTGAAGACCTGGGCGGTACCGGTCTTGCCGGCGATGCGGTACTTGGCGCCGATTCCGATGCGATGGGCGGTGCCACCTTCCACCACATGAATCATGCCGGCGATCACCGTATCCCAGAACTGGGGATTCTTGACCGTCACTGGCGGCAACGGCCGCGGGGCTTCCGGGGTCTTGATCCGGGTACCGGGATCCTCGGTGGCCAACAGGACTCGCGGCTTGAAATCCGCGCCCTGCTGGGAAATCACCGCGGTGGCGTGAGCGAGTTGCAGCGGCGTGGTCAGGAAATAGCCCTGCCCGATCCCGGCGCTGATAGTATCGCCCGCGAACCAGGCGTGTTTGTGGACTCTGCGCTTCCATTCCTGGGACGGCAATAACGCACTCTTCTCGCCCGGCAGGTCGACGCCGGTCGGTCGGCCCAGGTGAAAGCGATCCAGAAATTCATGAATGCGGTCGATACCCAGATTGAATGCCAGATTGTAGAAGTACACATCGCAGGATTGGGCGATGGCTCGGTCCATGCTCACGCTGCCGTGGCCACCGCGCCGCCAGTCGCGGAACTTGTGGCTGGAACCGGGCAACCGGTAGAACCCCGGACAGAATACGCCGCTGTAGCGGTTGACTTCTCCGTATTCCAACCCAGCCAGCGCCATCAATGGCTTGACGGTGCTGCCGGGCGGATAGATCCCGCGCAGGGCACGATTGAGCAGCGGCCGGTCCTTGGAGGTGTTGAGCAGGCGGTAAGAAGCGAAGTCGATGCCGTTGACGAAGGGGTTGGGATCGTAGGTCGGCTGGCTGGCCAGCGCCAGTATCTCGCCATTACGCGGATCAAGGGCGACAATGGCACCGTTGTAGTCTTCCAGCGCCTTTTCCGCCACCGCCTGCAAGCGTACATCGATGCTCAGATAGATATGCTGACCCGGTACCGGCGGGGTACGGCTGAGCACTCGCAGCGGGCGGCCCTCGGCATTGGCTTCGACCTGCTGCCAGCCGGTGCGCCCCCGCAGCAAGTCTTCGTAGGATCGTTCCACGCCGGTCTTGCCGATGTGAGTGCTGCCGCTGTACTGACCGGGGTCGAGTCGACGCAGCTCGTTCTCGTCGATCCGTCCGACATAACCAATGGCGTGAACAGCCAGCGGTCCGAGCGGATAGCGGCGGGTCAGGTCAGCTTTGATGTCCACGCCCGGCAGACGGTATAGATCGACCGCCAACCGGGCGATTTCCTCATCGGTCAAGCGAAACCGCAACGGCACGCCAGTGTAGGGCGGCGCGCGGCGGGCCAGCTTGCGGTAGCGCTCGATGTCGGCGTCGGTGAGTTCGATGCGCTGACGCAGTTCCGCCAGGGTCGTATCCAGATCCTTGACCTGCTCGCGGGTGATTTCCAGGTGATAGGAGGCTAGATTGTCGGCCAGTAGTACCCCGTTACGGTCGAAGATAAAGCCGCGGGTCGGCGGCAGCGGCTGCAAGCGAACTCGATTGCTCTCGGACAGGGTGGTGAAACGCTCGTGGTTGAGCACTTGCAGGTAGACCAAGCGGCCCGCCACGGCCAGGAAGCTCAGGAACACCGCGAATAGCACCACCAAGGCGCGACGGAAAAACAGCTCGCTCTCAGCGGTGTTGTCCTTTTCCCGAGCCAGCGGTTCGCCGGTGGCGGGCTTGGCGAACGGTTGCCAGCGTTTCATGGTCGCCTTGTCGGGCTCTCAGGTGACTTGGAAATAACGGCGCACATCGCGCAGGATCACGAACAACAGAGGCCACATCGCCATGCCGCCCAGCGCGGGCGCCAGGTACCACCAGTCGCGTGGTGGATAGCCGATCACGCCACTGATCCAGAATACCAGCAGTTGTTCGACCGACAGAAAGAGCAGGATGCTGAATGCCTGCTGCCAGGGCGGCGCCACCCGGACGCGCCGGTAAGTCTGCAGCGTCAGATAGGCCACGACCGCCAGTGCCAAGGCATATTGGCCCAACAGCGCCCCTCGCGCCACGTCCAGCAACAACCCGACCAGCCAGCCCACCCCGATCCCAACCCGATGCGGCAACGCCATGCACCAGTAGATCAGTACCATCGCCACCCAATCGGGTCGGAAATGATCCAGCTCACCTGGCAAGGGGATGGTGGACAACAAAAATGCCAGTAGAAGGCTCAAGGCCATGATCCCACTGCCGGTGGGGCGAGGCGCGCTCATGGCGGCGGGCGCGGCGAGGCAAGGCTCCCGTCCATGGCGGGCACGGACGGTTCCGATACACCCGATTCGTTCTCCAGCAACATCACCTCGCGGATTCGATCCAGCGCCGCGAGCGGCCGGGCGACGATGTGGGCAAAGGGACTACCGGGATCGAATTCCACCTTCACCACCTTGCCCACCGGATAACCGCGCGGAAACCGCCCGCCCAGACCGGAGGTCACCAACAAGTCACCGACCTTCACGTCTTCATTGTTGGGAACATGGGGCAGTTCCAACTCCTGAAAGTTGCCGGTACCCAAGGCCAGGGTGCGAACCCCGGTGCGGTCGATCTGGATCGGCAGGGCGTGGTTGGGGTCGGTGATGAGGATGGCCGTGGCGGTAAAGGGATCGGCCCGAACGATCTGCCCGACGATGCCATGCTGATCGAGTACCGGCTCGCCAACGTAAATGCCGTGCTGGCGACCCCGGTTGAGCAGGATGTGATGCCGGTACGGATCGAAGTCCACCGCCAGCAGTTCGGCGATCAACACCCGCTCCGGGGTATTGACCGCCGACTCCAGCAGGGAACGCAGCCGGCGATTTTCCGCCTCCAGCGTGGTCAGCTTCTGCAACTGGGCGTTGAGAAACACCTGCTTTTCGCGCAGCTGGGCATTTTCTTCCAGCAGGACGCCGCGGCCGACCAGATTCTCGGTCAGCCAAATCCTGGCGTCGCCCGGCAGGCGCGCCAGATACTGTAGCGGGTAGATCGCCGTGGCCAGGACATCGCGCGCGCCGTCGAGATAGCGATAGCGGTGATCCATCGTCATGATGACGATCGACAGCGCCACCCACAATCCGAGCCGGAGAGTCGCCGTGGGGTTGACCGTGAACAAGTAGCGGGACCGCCTGCTGGGTTTGAGGGCGGCCAACCGCTATTCGATGGCGAACGCTTCGATGGCGTGTTCGTCCTTGGCGATCAGCTCCAGCACCCGGCCGCCACCGCGCGCCACGCAAGTCAACGGATCCTCGGCGATCACCACGTTCAGGCCGGTTTCCTCCATGATCAGCTTGTCGATATCCCGCATCAGCGCGCCGCCGCCGGTGAGCACGATACCGCGCTCGGCCACATCGCCCGCCAGCTCCGGCGGCGTGGTCTCCAGCGCCATTTTCACCGCGCTGATGATGCCCGACAGTGGTTCCTGCAAGGCTTCGAGGATTTCGTTGCTGTTGAGGGTGAAGCTGCGCGGCACCCCCTCGGCCAGATTGCGGCCCTTGATCTCGATTTCGCGCACTTCCGAAGTGGGATAGGCGCTGCCGATCTCATGCTTGATGCGTTCGGCGGTGGGCTCGCCGATCAGCACCCCGAAATTGCGACGCACGTAGCTGATGATGGCTTCGTCGAAGCGATCGCCGCCGACCCGCACCGCGCCGGCGTAAACGATGCCGTTCAGCGAGATGACCGCCACCTCCGAGGTACCGCCGCCGAT
>DAOTGT010000201.1:0-5604 GCA_035447285.1 Candidatus Competibacter sp. | reverse complement strand
TTGCGCCCCTCCTTCAGAACGACGTGATACCAATGGTTCGCGCCCTCGCCGCCCGCCTCCCGGATCTCGTCGAAACGCGCCAGTCCATCCTCCAGGGGTACGCCTTCCCGCAAGCGCTTGAGCATGTCCGGAGTGACCTCGCCCAACACCCGCACCGCATATTCCCGCTCGACTTGGGATGAAGGATGCATCAGCCGGTTGGCCAACTCGCCGTCATTGGTCACCAGCAACAGTCCCTGGGTATTCAGGTCGAGCCGACCCACCATGATCCAGCGCCCATCGCGCAAGGGCGGGAGATGCTCGAAGATCGTGGTCCGGCCTTCAGGATCGTGACGGCTGGCGATTTCGCCGACCGGTTTGTAATAGGCCAATACTCGCCGCTGTTGCCCGAAGGCGCGCACTTGGATCAACTTGCCGTCGATTCCGATCTTTTCCGCGCCGTTGACCGATGCGCCCAGTTGCGCCGGTACGCCGTTCACGGTAATGCGGCCCTGGCGAATCCAATCCTCGATCTGGCGGCGGGAACCCAGTCCCATGCGGGCGAGAAATTTCTGCAGGCGTTCAGCCATCGGGCGGTTCCGTTGAGGTGGTGGAGTCCGAGGGCGGGACGGCAATGCGCCGATCCAACTCGGCGCCAATCATGTCCAGATCGCGCGGGGCCGCCAACGGTGGCAGCTCGCTCAGGCTCTTGAGGTTGAAATAGTCCAGAAAAGCGCGGGTGGTGGCGTATAAGGCCGGACGACCGGGCACCTCGCGGTGACCGACTATCTTGATCCAGTCGCGTTCCTGCAGGGTTTTCATGATGCTGCTGCTTACGCTGACGCCGCGCACTTCCTCGATTTCGCCACGAGTGACCGGCTGACGGTAGGCAATCAGCGCCAGGGTTTCCAACAGCGCGCGTGAGTAAGTGGCGGCCCGTTCTTCCCACAATCGCGACACCCAGGGCGAAAAAGCGCGGGGTATCTGCACGCGGAAACCGCTGGCGACTTCGATCAGCTCCAGTCCGCGTCCGGCATAATCGACCATCAGTTCAGCCAGCGCGGCACGCAGCGCCTCCCGTTCGGGCTGTTCTGCTTCCGGGAAAACCTTCTGCAAGCGTTCCAGCGGCAACGGTTCGCCAGCGGCCAGCAACACCGCTTCCAGGATGGTTTTCAATGCCGGCATCGCGTTCGCTCAACCCTGCCGACGGAGATAGATCGGCGCGAACGGTTCGGACTGCACCAGTTCCAAAACCGCCTCGCGCAGCAACTCCAGCACCGCCAGAAACGTCACCACGAGACCCATCCGACCCTCTTCCGGCCGGAACAGTTCGGTGAAGGCGGTAAACCGCAGCGCATCCAGCCGTTCCAGCACTTGGCTCATTCGCTCGCGCACCGACCAGGTTTCGCGTTGGACCGGATGGTGACCGAACAGCTCGGCGCGGGCCAGCACCTCGCGCAGGGCGTTCAGCAAGTCGGTCAGGTCGACCGGCGGTGGCGGACGAACGCTATCCCGGCACGGTGGTTCGGCGCTGGCGACGAAGGTTTCGCGCTCCAATCGCGGCAAGGCATCCAGTGCCTTGGCCACCTGCTGAAAGCGCTCGTACTCCCGCAGCCGGCGCACCAGCTCGGCGCGCGGATCGTCTTCCTCCGCCTCGGCCGAGCTCGGCTTCGGCAGCAGCAGGCGCGATTTGATTTCCGCCAGCCAAGCCGCCATCAGCAAATACTCCGCCGCCAGTTCCAGCCGCAGTTCCCGCATCAGCGCCAGATAGTCCATGTACTGCCGGGTGACGGTGGCGATGGGAATGTCCAGGATGTTGAGATTCTGTCGTCGGATCAGGTATAGCAGCAAATCCAGCGGCCCTTCGAAGGTTTCCAGAAAGACTTCCAGGGCATCCGGCGGGATATAGAGATCCCGCGGCAACTGCGTGTAGGGTTCGCCGCCGACTCGGGCGAGCGGCGGCTGAGCGATGGCGTCCATTCAACCGGGAATCGACGACGATCCGCCGGGGCGTGGCATATCGCGCCCCTACCTTTGATCCAAGGGCAGGATGCCGACCGCGCGTCGCAGTTCTTGCAAGAACGGCACGCTGTGTTCGCGCGCCCGCGCCGCGCCGCGTTTGAGGATCTGCTCAATGTGGGCGGGGGCTTGCAACAACTCCTGGTAACGTTGGCGCGGTTCGCTCAGCCGGGCGTTCAGATATTCGAACAGGAACTGCTTCATTTCGCCCCAACCAATCCCTTGGGCGTAACGGGTGCGTATCGCCGCCGCTTCCTCCGCCGTGGCAAAGGATTGGTAGATCTGGAACAGCGTGCAGGTGTCGGGGTCTTTCGGCGCTTCCGGCGGCAGCGAGTTGGTCTTGATCCGCATGATCAGCTTGCGCAAGGCTTTTTCCGGTTCGAACAGCGGGATGGTGTTACCGTAGCTCTTGCTCATCTTGCGCCCGTCCAGCCCGACCAGAACCGCCGCCTTTTCGTCCACCACCGCTTCGGGCAGGACGAAATGCTCCCCATACAGGTGGTTGAAACGAGCGGCGATGTCGCGGGCCATTTCCAGATGCTGGATCTGGTCCTTGCCCACCGGTATCTTGCTGGCCTTGAACATCAGAATGTCGGCCGCCATCAGGATCGGATAGCAGAACAACCCCATGCTGATCCCCTTGTCGGGGTCCTTGTCGGGATCGGCCACGTTGTCGGCCACCGCCGCCTTGTAGGCGTGGGCGCGATTCATCAATCCCTTGGCGGTGACGCAGGTGAGGATCCAGGTCAGCTCCAGGATTTCCGGGACGTCGGTCTGGGCGTAGAAGATGACGTTCTCGACATCCAGTCCCAGCGCCAGCCAGGTGGCGGCGACTTCCAGCCGGGAACGATGCACCAGCGCCGGATCCTGACATTTGACCAGGGCGTGATAGTCGGCCAGGAAGTAGAACGATTGCACGTCCCGCCGCCGGCTGGCCTCGATGGCGGGCAGGATCGCGCCGACATAGTTACCGAGATGCGGAGCGCCGGTGGTGGTGATGCCGGTAAGGGTAATTTCCATGATGGCCGCGAGGTTCTTGGTTCGGGATTAGAAGAAGGAGGAAAACAGGGTCAGGATGAGATGGCGAATACTGTTGACGATGGGCATCAGCACGTTGAACAGGCCGGCCCCCAACAACAGCACCAGAATGATCAGGCCATAGGGCTCGATCCGCGCCATGGCCAGACCGAAGCGATCCGGCAGCACGCCGGCCAGCACCCGCGAACCGTCCAGCGGCGGAATCGGCACCAGATTGAGCACGCCCAGCATGATGTTGATATTGATCCCGTACCCGCCCATCAGCAGCAGCGGTTCGCCCAACCATGGGAGTCCGGCTTGCAGATGGTAACCCACCACCATCAACAATCCCCAGCCCAGGGCCATGAGCAGATTGGCGCCCGGTCCGGCCAGCGCCACCAGCGCCATGTCGCGCTTGGGTTGACGCAGGCGGTGGTAGTTGACCGGTACCGGCTTGGCCCAACCGAAGATGAAGCCGCCGAACACCGCCAGCAGCGCCGGGATCAGCACCGTGCCGATCGGGTCGATATGCCGCAGCGGGTTCAGGCTGAGCCGGCCCTGGGCCTTGGCGGTGGTGTCGCCGCAGCGCAACGCCGCCCAGCCGTGCGCCACTTCGTGCAGGGTGATGGCCAGCAGCAACGGCGGCGCCAGCACGATGAGCAGTTGAACCGTGGTCAATTCTTGCATGGCGCGATTATACGCAGCCCGGCCGGGTGCGGACTAGAGAAACGGGCTGGCGTCGCCCAACCCCTGACGGATCAGTTGCGGCGCTTCTTCGGTCAGATCGAGCACGGTGGTCGGTTCGCGCTGGCCGGGACCGCCGTCGATGATCAGATCCACCTCGTTGGCCAGGCGTTCCTCAATCTCTTCGGGGTCGGACAGCGGCCAGTCGTCGCCGGGCAGAATCAGCGTGCAACTCATGATCGGCTCGCTCAGTGCCGCCAACAGGGCGCTGACGATGGCGTTGTCCGGCACCCGGATGCCGATGGTCTTGCGACGGGGATGCTGCAAGCGACGCGGTACCTCGTGGGTGGCCTGCAAAATGAAGGTAAACGCCCCCGGCGTGACGGCCTTGAGCAAGCGGTAGCGCCGGTTATCCACCTTGGCGTAGGTGGCGATTTCGGACAGATCGCGGCAGACCAGGGTGAAATTGTGATGGCGGTCGGTCTGGCGGATGGCGCGGATGCGTTCCGCCGCCGCCTTGTCCCCCAGTTGGCAACCCAGCGCATAGCTGGAATCGGTGGGATAGACGATCACGTCGCCTTCGCGCAGTCGCGCCACCGCCTGCGCGATCAGGCGCGGCTGCGGGTTGGCGGGATGGATTTGTAAAACGCGGCTCATGGCCCTACTATTTCCAATTCGTGGATGACAATCGGTCAGGCAACTTGCCAGCCTGGCGTTGCCCGGTCAAGACGGCGATGGCAAAGCCGTCTCTTTTTTTGTCCCTCGCCGCCGTTTCCCACACTCCATGGAACCTCGCTACCGGCATGAAACTGCTGTTCGACTTTCTGCCCATCCTGCTGTTCTTCGTCGCCTACAAGCTCGCGGATATCTACGTCGCCACCGGCGTGCTGATCGGCGTCACCCTGGCTCAGGTCGGCTGGATCTGGCTGCGGCAACGCCGGGTCGAGAAACTACCGCTATTTACCGCCGGATTGGTGCTGGTACTGGGCAGCCTGACGCTCATTCTGCACGATCCGGTTTTCGTCAAATGGAAACCCACGGTGGTGAACTGGCTGTTCGCCCTGGCCTTTATCGGCAGCCGTTTCATCGGCCGGCAAACCCTGTTGGAACGCATGCTGGGCGGTCAAATGGAACTTCCGGCCCGAATCTGGATCAACCTGACGTTTATGTGGGCTATTTTTTTCTTCGTCATGGGCGTGGTCAATCTATATGTGGCGTTCACGTTCGACGAAAACACCTGGGTCAATTTCAAACTGTTCGGGATGTTGGGCCTGACTCTGGTGTTCGTGTTGGCGCAGGCGGCTTACATGAGCCGTCATCTCAAAACCGACGATGCCCCGTCAAAGGAGTCCTGATCCATGCTATACGCCATCATCGGCCGTGATGTGCCGGGTACTCTGGAACAGCGCTTAGCGGCTCGTCCCGCTCATCTGGAACGCCTGAACGCCCTGCTGGCCGAGGGTCGGCTGGTGTTGGCCGGACCGCTGCCAGCCATCGACAGCCCCGATCCCGGCCCGGCCGGTTTTCAAGGCAGCCTGGTGGTCGCCGAATTCGCCGCGCTGGAAGAAGCCCGAGCCTGGGCCGACGCCGATCCCTACGTGGCCGCCGGCGTGTATGCGGCCGTCGAGATTTACCCGTTCCGCAAGGTGCTGCCGGCATGACCGACCGCATCGCCCTGATCGAGGAACGGCTGCGTGGCGCGCTGGCGCCCGAACGCCTGCAAATCATCGACGACAGCGCCGCCCATGCCGGTCATGCCGGCGCGCGCGAGGGCGGCCATTTCACTATTCACATCGTTTCAGCGGCCTTTACCGGCAAGACGCTGATTCAGCGCCACCGCCTCATCAACGCGGCGGTGGCCGACCTGATGCGCCGGGAAATCCACGCCTTGAGCATCAAAACCGC
>DAOTGT010000200.1:0-5626 GCA_035447285.1 Candidatus Competibacter sp. | reverse complement strand
ACCGAACATGGCGCAAATCTCCGTTGGAGGATATGCCAGCGTTGACCATGATTCGGTGGTGAGGTTCAAGATGACCGGTCCAATGGGTCTTTCATGAAAAGCAATGGATTATATTGATATGTCTGCTTTTCATTGTATTGCCGATAGTTCAAAGTTCCGGTTCAAATACCAGCTCCGGCACTACCACCTCCCAGCGATCACAACGGACGGACGCTTGATATTCGGGTTCTGCATCCTCTTTCCTGCGGATGAGGATCGCTATCACCCGTGCCTCGACACATCGCATGCCCGAGGGCGGCGTGAAGGCGCGGGCAAGTCGCCCGACGGTATTGCCTTGACCGTCCGCTAGCAACCATCGCTTGTGTTCTTGTTGCCAAAAAAGAGTGAGGGCATCGCCCGCGACGAGTGCCGTGATCGCGCGATGCACGCCATGCATCGGCGCGTGGCGACCGGCGAAACCGATGTCTATATCCTTCAACGTCGGGCGCTGGTGGCGGTGGGTCAATGCCGGCGACGGTGCCGGCAACTCAATCGATGGACGGCGCAGCAGGCTGGAGTTCGCCGGCAAAGCATCCAGCAGCGGATGACCCCTGTCGAAGCGTGCCAACAAGAGGGTCTTTTTGGCGCGGGTCATGGCTACGTAATAAAGCCGGCGCGGCGCGTCCGGGTCTTCATTATGACCTATCTTGTTCCAGCCACCGTCCAACACCGCCACATGGTCGAACTCCAGCCCTTTGGCCCGATGGGCGGTGAGTAGCATCAATCCAGTTTGCCGACGGCGTACCTCCCGGCCCCACTCGGCCAGCCATTCTGTGAGATGACCGACCGGCAGTTCGGCGCCACCGGTTTCTAGGGCATATTCCTGTATAGCTTCCCGCAACAGCCCCCACCAAGGGCCATTGGGTCGTTCATCGAGCCAGCGCTCGATGGCGCCGGCATCCACTAGTCTGGGTGCCTTGGTGCGTAGCCATTCCACCAGGGATTGGATCTCACGGAGCCGCCAGAATTGGGTGGTATCCTCATCGGCCATCTGTACCGGGATGCCGTTCAGTTCGCAATAACTGCGGATCGGTTCCAGGAATTTCCATTCCCGGGCGATCACCGCTGTCCTGCTCCAATCCCAATTCGGATCGAGGGTGGCGAGACGTTGCAATTCAATCATCGTCGCCACTGCTTGAGCGATGGAGTCCATACCCGCCGATAGTATCTGAACCCGGCCTTTGCCAACTGGATCGATGGCTTGCCAATCGCCACCGGCAGGTGCTTTGCTTCGGGCACGGTCGATGGTGATTGCATGTTCCGCTTTCATGCGGTTGCGCGCGGACGCGATCATGAGGTTGGCTACGGTGATGATGTGGGTGGTGGAACGGTAATTCTCGATCAGAAAGGCGGATTTGGCCGCATAGTCGGTTTCGAAGCGACGGATGAATTCCACCGAAGCGCCGTCGAAGGCGTAGATGTTCTGGTCATCGTCACCCACCGCAAACAGGCTCAGCCTGCCGTCTTCATCCTGAAGGGTGCGTCCGGCCAACGCGGAGATCAGTTCGTATTGCCCCGAACCGATATCCTGATATTCATCCACTAGAATCCAGCGGAATCCAGCCAGCAGCCGCTCGCGCTGCATGTCAGCCTCTTCCGGCGGCAGGCCCACGCCCTGCAGCAGCGCCACCGCTTGTCGCAGCACCGCATCAAACGCATCTCCGTCCATGGTTGCGGCCCGCCCGGCGAAGCTCGCGCCCGCCAGTCGCATGGCCAACGCGTGACAGGTGAGCACGGTGACGCCTTTGGCGTCATCGCCGATCAGTTGGTGAAGGCGACGGCGAATTTCCACCGCGGCATGACGGTTGTAGGAGAGCGCGAGAATGCCGCGTGGATTCTCGCGTCGCGCACGCACCAGGTAGGCGATACGATGGACCAATACCCGCGTCTTGCCCGATCCAGGGCCGGCCAGCACCAATGCGTTGGTTTGTTCCCGGTCGTCGGCGACGATCCTTTGCTGTAGTGGGTTATTGAGCGATTCTACGATGGATTGCCACGATTCCGGCAGGGTCTGGCGTGATAGCTCTTTGTCGCGACCCGGCAACCAGCGCTTTATGAACTCTGTTCGATTGAGGCTGAAGTAGTCCATCGTCAGCCGCAAGGCATCGGCCATGGCCCGAAGACCGCGCTGCACGTACTCCGCCATCACATGAATCTGCACCACTTGTTCGTCGTAGTGAAGCTTCAAGGGGGTAAAATCGGCCTTCACGAAGCTACGTTTGTCTTGCCCGAGTCGGATGGTCATGGCCGGGCGGAATACCGCCAATCCTTTGTTGAGACGGATCACCTCCTGTTCATGCAGCCACAGCAGCGCCCGATCCAGGAGCTTGGGTGGGTCTTTAATTTCTGCTTTGAGGGCGAGATCACCTTCCACGGCGGCAAGTAGCTTGCCCAAGGTGGTTTCCGCAAGAAGATCGGTGCCCCTCGTCCCTGGCGGCAGGCAAGCGAGCAGATGCTCCAGCAACCGATCCGCCGCCATCCGACGCAATTGGGCGGTCTTGGCCAGTGCCTGCCATTCTCGCTGGAGTTTCACCTCTATGGTTTCCGCGTCCAGGCGGCGCAGACGCAAGCTGCCGCCGCCGTCTTCCCCTCGGCCATCGGCGGCAATGCCCTTGGCGATGCGCCAAAGCTTTTCGGGCAGGGCGTTGGTGAGACCAGCATCTTTGAGGCGTTGGGTCGACTGACGCAGGTGCAGGAGCGAGGTTTCCCCTTTCCCAAGGTCTGGTGCTGACTCCCGTAGTTCGGCGATCAGTGTCGTCTCCAGGGCCGTGGCTTCTTGCAAGTGTTTTCTTGATGAGTGTTCTACCCCGGTGTGAACGAAAGCGGTCAATGCGGTATCGTTGCTGGCGATACTCAGCCGCTCCAGATCGTAAAGCGCGGCGCGCAGCTTTTCGGCGCTCAGTCCCGACACGCCCATCAGTTCGTCCGTCGAAATACCTTGATCGGCATCCGCCGCCATCAGCGCCTCGACCAGTGCCAACAATTGGCGCCGGTATTCCGGGATCATGAGCGCCTTGGTCAGTCTCTTTTGCGCCTCTTCCATCGAACTGACCCGCAGCGAGGAGGGAAACACCTGAACCTGGTTTTCCTCGCGGGAGAGCAGGGCGGCTTCTTCCAACCAGGCGATGGCCGTGCGCACGCGGGTATCGTCGGTAGTGGAATCCCTCTCGAAGGCGCCTTCTTCCTCCTCGGCTAGGATTTCTCCGGCGGTGGCCACCACCTCTCCGCCAAAACGCTTCTTGCGATCCAGATTTCTAAGTGCTTTCAGAATCGCTCGGATCTCCCGTTGCGTCAGGCGCGAGCGAGCCGACATGCCAAACTGCCGCTCCACATCCTCGGGGGTGTAGAGCAGTACACAGCGTGCCATGCGCCGGTCACGTCCGGCGCGCCCAGCCTCTTGCAAATAATTTTCTAGTGAGCCGGGGATATCAGCGTGAATCACCAGCCGCACGTCCGGTTTGTCGATCCCCATGCCGAAGGCATTGGTGGCGACGATGACCCGCGATTCGCCGTCGATAAAACGCTTCTGAACACCCTTTTTGGTCTCCGGTGGCAATCCGGCATGGAAGTGCGCCGCCGCGAGTTCTTTCTCCCGCAGAAATGCAGCGACCTCTTCGGCTTGTCTGCGAGTGGCGCAATAAACGATGGCGCCTCCAGACCCGTCGGCCGGCAAATCCTCCAGCAGTATCTGATGGATATGGGCAAATTTCTCGCCAGGGGAGGTGGGTACCACGGCGAAGTTCAGGTTGGCGCGACGGGTGCCACCGTCGAAGACGGTGAGTTCAATGCCCAGCTTGTCGCGGAAGTAGCCGACGATATCCGCCATGACATCCGGCTTAGCGGTGGCGGTGAGGCATAGTATTGGCGGTATCGTTTCCGCTCCCGCTTTTTCCTGGATAAAGCGGCCTACATAACGGTAGTCGGGGCGGAAATCGTGTCCCCACTTGGAGAGGCAATGCGCTTCGTCCAGCACCCAGGCGCCGATCTCGCGCTGGGCCAGCACCCGGCGAAATGCCCGATTGCGCAATTGCTCCGGGGAGACGATGAGAATACCTATGTCTCCCAACCGCACCCGGTTCAGAACATCGGCGCGCTCAGGCATGGAGAGCAGGCCGTTCAGGGCCGCGCACGCGGTGATTCCACGCGCTTCCAATCCCGTCACCTGATCGGCCATCAGCGCCACTAGGGGTGAGATCACCACGGTCAGCGCGCCGATCTTGTCGTAACGAGACAAGGCCGGAATTTGATAACACAGGGATTTGCCGGTGCCGGTGGGCAGGATGCCCAGCACGTGTTTGCCGCCCATGGTTGCTTCGACAATGGTCTGTTGCAGAGGGCGGCCATCATGACCCACAGGCTCGGGACGAAACTCGGAAAAGCCAAACCAGCAGTTGAGTTCCTTGCGGGCATCATGCCGTTCCCTGCACCAGCCGCAAGCGGGATCGTCGCAAGCAGTATCTCGCAAGCGGCGCACTAACAGCCCAGCCTCCGGGAATTGATGCCGTACCCAGGGTGGCATGACCGAATTGCCGCCCGCCACCGAGAGCCAGGCTAAGGCATAGGCCAACGCCCAACCCTGTTTTTCCGCGTCGGCCACCATCGCCCGTCCGTGGGTTGAACAGGCGCGGTCGCGCAGCAGCCTTTCGATCGCGGCTTGGGTTGTCGTTGCCGTGGGCCGGGGTTGACGCCGTAGGGTCATGAAAAAGGCACCAAGACCCGGAGTCGTTCCGTCCGACATCGTGGTCAGCCAGTGCCAAGCGAGCAGCAAATCCGGCGTGATGTCATTGAGCGACCGGAATGCCTGATATTGATTGCGAAACACATCCAGGGTTAAGCGGGCATCCAACTCCGGGTCGTTCAGTCGCCCGCGCTTGAGTTGGCCGTCCTGGTAGTGCTTGACCAAGTGATGATAGGGATTACGGGGGAAAGCCAGCGGGTTGAGTCGTAGCGTATCCACCATCGGCAAGCGGAGCAGGCGCAGATCGGGTTTGACGGCGGCAAGATGCGGGGCATCGAAGGCGATCAGATTGTGCCCAAGCAGAAAGGAACATCCTTCCGCGAAAGTATCGAGTTGGGCAAGAGCTGCTGTCAGGTTTCCTTTGCTGTATACGAGCGATCGCCCGTCATCACCGCGCACCGCGGCGAAGCTGTGAACGCGTGCGTCCTGTATCCCTACTTCGAGATCGATGGAAAGGCAACGAGGCGCGAACTGATTGGCGTCAGGCGCTTCCCTGGCTTGATCGCTCATGGTTACGCGGAAATTCTCCTGACTCAAAAAAAGCGTGCGCGGGTGGAGCATGAGCCCGCATTCGCGTTCGAAACCCCCGGCGATCCCGCCGAGGGTTTCTTCTGGCGCCGTCCTAGGCCGCCAGCTTCACCTTGTCCGCCACCTCGCGATATTCCGGCACCTGGTCGAAGTTCAGATAACGGTAGATCTCGGCGCCCTTGGCACCGATCTCGCCCATGTAGCTCATGTACTCCTCGAAGGTCGGGATTTTGCCCAGCAGCGCGCAGACCGCCGCCAATTCCGCCGAACTCAGGTAGACGTTGGCGCCTTTACCGAGGCGGTTGGGGAAGTTGCGGGTCG
>DAOTGT010000199.1:2404-5636 GCA_035447285.1 Candidatus Competibacter sp. | reverse complement strand
AGTTCCGACAGCATGGTTTTTCTTCTTCCAGGTTAGCGGGTGACGAACCAGGTCAACAGGACCAGCAGGCCGACGATCATGGCAAACGCATAGGTATATAGATAACCGGTCTGCACCTGCCGGGTGATGGCGCCGAACCAGCCCACCAGTCGCGCCGTGCCGTTCACCATCAGACCGTCGATCAAGCCCGCGTCGGCGTATTTCCACAGTACGGTGCCCAAGTTCCGACTGCCGCGCATGAACACCGCCTGGTAAATTTCGTCGAACAGATACTTGCGCACCATGATGTCGTACAGCGTGGCAAACTTCCGCTGGATCAGCTCTGGCAAATCCGGCCGCATCATGTACAGATAGAACGCTGAACCAAGCCCGGCCAGAACCAGGACGAAGGGCAGACCAACCACGCCATGCAGAGCGAAATTGAGTGCTCCACCGACTTCATGGAAGTGTTCCTTGAGATGCTCCAGCACGTTATGTTCAGGGGATACCACGATGGATCCATCGAACACCGTTCCGAACAACAACGGTCCGATCGCCATGGCACCGATCACCACCGAGGGAATCGCCAGCAGGATCAGCGGCACGGTCACCACCGCCGGCGTCTCGTGCAAATGTTCCTGGGTGTGGTGATCCATGCGCTCCTTGCCGTGAAACACGAGGAAGTACAACCGGAACGAGTAGAACGAGGTCACGAACACGCCCAGCATCACCGCAAAGTAGGCAAAGCCGGCACCGGCGATATGCGAGTAATGCACCGCTTCAAGGATACTGTCCTTGGAGTAGAAACCGGCGAATCCCGGCGTGCCGATCAGCGCCAAGGTACCCAACAGAAAGGTGAACCAGGTAATGGGCATGTACTTCCACAATCCACCCATCTTGCGGATATCCTGCTCGTGGTGCATGGCGATGATCACCGAGCCGGCACCCAGGAACAGCAACGCCTTGAAGAAGGCGTGAGTCATCAAGTGGAAAATGGCGGCGGAATAGGCGGATACGCCCAGCGCCACTGTCATATAGCCTAGCTGCGACAGCGTCGAGTAAGCCACCACCCGCTTGATGTCATTCTGGACGATACCAAGGAATCCCATGAACAAGGCGGTGATCGAACCGATGACCAGCACCACGCTCAGCGCCGTTTCCGACAACTCGAACAATGGCGACATGCGAGCCACCATGAAGATACCGGCGGTCACCATGGTGGCGGCGTGGATCAGCGCCGAGATCGGAGTCGGGCCTTCCATCGAATCCGGCAGCCAGACATGCAGCGGTACCTGCGCCGATTTACCCATCGCGCCGATGAACAGCAGGATGCAGATCAGGGTCATCAGCGACCAATCGACGCCGGGAATCACCTGCACAGTCATATCGGCCATCAGCGGCGCGGCGGCGAACACGTCGGCGTAGTCGATGCTGTTGAAAGCCATCAGCACCGCAGCGATGCCCAGCATAAATCCAAAATCGCCAACTCGATTGACCAGAAAAGCCTTGAGACTGGCGAAAATGGCGCTCTCGCGTTTGTACCAGAAGCCGATCAGCAGGTAGGACACCAAGCCCACCCCCTCCCAGCCGAAGAATAGTTGCAGGAAATTGTTGGACATCACCAGCATCAGCATGGCGAAGGTGAACAAGGCGATATAGCTGAAGAAGCGTTGATAACCGTCGTCGTCGTGCATGTAACCGATGGTGTAGATATGGACCATCAACGACACGAAGGTTACAGTGGAAATCATCACTGCTGTCAGGTTATCCACCAGAAAGCCGACTTCCATGCGAATGCCTTCGACCACCATCCAGGTGTAGAGCGATTCGTTGTAGGGCTCGGCGCCGTTCAAGACATGATGGCGGAGCACCACCAGCGACAGCAGAAAGGAAACCGCCACGCCGATGATGGTCACCCAGTGGGCGCCGGCTCGGCCGATTTTCCGGCCGAACAGACCGGCGACGATGGCGCCAAACAGTGGGGCAAGCACAATCCCGAGATAGACGTTTTGCATGCGGCTAACCCTTCAGCGTATCAAGGTCGGCGACGTTGATGGTACGGCGGTTGCGGAACAGCACCACCAGGATGGCCAAGCCGATAGCCGATTCGGCCGCCGCTACCGTCAAAATGAAAAAGACGAAGACCTGGCCGGTGGTATCGCCGAGAAACCGTGAAAAAGCGATGAAATTAAAATTCACCGCCAGCAGCATCAACTCGATCGACATCAGCAGGATAATGACGTTCTTCCGGTTCAGAAAAATGCCGGCCACGCTGAGACAAAAGAGGATCGCTCCCAGCACAAGATAATCAGTCAGCGCGATCATCTATTCCCCGCCTTGTATTTTTGAAATGGGTGAAAATCAATCAGGCAAACAAGCGGGGCACAGGCACACCGGATCTCCCCGCCAAAAACCGTACTACTTCTTCTCCGGCGCCATGCGCACCAACCTCACCCGGTTGTCGCGCGACGACACCCGAACCTGCTGGCCAGGGTCTTGGGACTTGGTTCCCTCGCGGCGACGCATCGTCAGCGAGATGGCGGCAATGATCGCAACCAGCAAAATCACGGATGCGATTTCGAATGGATAGACGTAGAAAGTGTACAAGACACTGCCCAGTTCCTTAGTATTGCTGTAATCGGCCGCGTGCGAAATCAGATGGTACTGTTCGGTGGCAAAGTAGCCGGATCCGACCACCAATCCCATTTCGATCACGATCAACAACGCCACCGTCGCACCGACCGGCAAGTACTTGATGAAACCCTCTCGTACCGGGTCGACATTGAGATCCAGCATCATGACCACGAACAGGAACAGCACCATGACCGCGCCCACATAGACCAGCACTAGAGTGATGGCCAGGAACTCGGCCTCAATCAGCAACCACAGGGCGGCGCTGGTAAAAAAGGCCAGCACCAGGAACAACGCGGCATGCACCGGGTTCCGGACCGTGATCACCCGCACCGCCGCGAATACCAGGATCAGCGCGAAGACGTAGAACAGAAACTTTTCAAATCCCATGAGCGAACCTGTCTTCTTCTTTGCTTAGGCAAGTGGGGGTCGGCTAGCGATAAGCCGCGTCGGCGGCCCGGTCGGCGGCGATTTGCGCTTCCCAGCGGTCGCCGTGAGCAAGCAACTTCTCCTTGGTCATGATGTGCTCGCCGCGCTTCTCAAAGTGGTAATCGAATACCCGGGTCTCCACGATCGAGTCCACTGGGCAGGCCTCTTCGCAAAACCCGCAAAAAATACACTT
>DAOTGT010000199.1:0-2304 GCA_035447285.1 Candidatus Competibacter sp. | reverse complement strand
CCGCCTCGCACAACTTGCAGGCAATACAGCGTTCTTCACCGTTGGGATAACGGCGCAGCGCATGCAAGCCGCGGAAGCGCGGCGACAGTGGAGTACGCTCCTCGGGATATTGCACCGTGATCTTCTTGGCGAACAGATAGCGGCCGGTGACTCCCAAGCCGAGCAATAGCTCCCACAGCACGAAACTCTTGAAGTAGTGCCGAAGGGTGTTGAGGGTATTCATCGCTTTCTCCGCTCAATCGAACCACGGGCCAACCTGCGCCAACACACCCAATCCAATCACTAGCAACCAGACCAGCGTCACCGGGATAAAGACCTTCCAACCCAAGCGCATGATCTGATCGTAGCGATAGCGCGGGAAGGTGGCGCGGAACCACAGGAAAAACAGCAGCAGGACCGAAATCTTGATCACCAGCCAAAGCGCACCGGGCACGAAAGAGAACAATTCACCGAGCACCGGAATACCCTCGAACGGCGACAACCAACCACCCAGAAACAGAGTAGATGCCAATGCTGACACCAGGATCATGTTGGCGTATTCCGCCAGAAAGAAAACCGCGAAGGCCATGCCGGAATAATCCACATGGAACCCGGCCACGATCTCCGATTCGCCCTCGGCCACATCGAAGGGAGCGCGGTTGGTCTCGGCCACGCCGGAGATGAAGTACACAAGGAACAAGGGCAACAGCGGCAACCAATACCAGTGCAACAGACTGCCCTGCTGGGCCAGCACAATCTGATTGAGATTGAGGCTGCCGGCGGCCATCAGCACGCCGACCAAGGCGAAACCCATGGCGATTTCATAGGAGACGATCTGGGCCGCCGAGCGCATCGCGCCCAAGAAAGCGTATTTGGAGTTCGAGGACCAGCCGGCGATGATCACACCGTACACACCCAGCGACGTCAGGGAAAGCAGGTAGAGCAAACCGGCATCCAAATGGGATATCTGCATGCCATCGCCGAAGGGGATCACCGCCCAAGCCGCCAGTGCCGGCCCGAACGCGGCCACCGGCGCCAGCAGGAACAGGAATCGATCAGCGCGGGTAGGGATGATGATTTCCTTGAACATCAGCTTCATGGCATCGGCGATGGGCTGCAGCCATCCCTTGGGGCCAACCCGGTTCGGGCCGATCCGAACTTGCATGTAGCCAATGACCTTGCGCTCGGCGAAAGTCAGATACGCCACCCCCAGCAACAGAGGCGCCAGCAGGGCGACGATTTTCAGCAGGATGATAACGACCGTCAGCAGCGTTTCCACGATCCAGAATCCTTATTGTTATTGGATAGCCACCGGGCCAACCGCCGGACCGAGCGCCACGCTAGCGTACAATCCCGCCGGAATCCAGGCACAACCCTTGGGCACGCTTTCATCCAACACCAACGGTAGGTCAACCGCCGCGCCGTTCTGGCGTACCTGGACTTGTTCGCGCTCGGCCACGCCCAAATCTCGTGCCACATCTGGATGCAGCCGCACCTCGACCGGCCGCGCCAGCGGGCTTAGTTGCAGGGATCGCGCGCGCCGGACCAGCGAATCGGCGGCATAAATCGGCACTTCCGCTACCCGATATAACCCTTCGGACTTGAAAGGGGCCAAGGATTTACCGGAATCCAGCGTATTGTCAGGCTGGACCTGAGCGCAGGCGTTCTCGGCTTCGGCGCGTATTTCTTCGGAACTGACATAATCGAAACCGGCCAAACCAGCCAAGTTGCCCAAAACCCGCAACACCTTCCAGGCTGGCCGCGCTTCGCCAAACGGTTTACTGGCCCCCGAAAAGCTCTGCCACAAGCCTTCGGAATTGACGTAACTACCGGAAGTTTCAGCAAAAGTAGCTATCGGCAAGACGACATGCGCATAAGTCTTGCTGGCGGCACTGGCAAACGGATTCAGCGACACCACCCATTCAGCCGCTTGCAGGGCTTTCAACGCCGCAGCGCCATCCCAGCAATCCAATTCAGGTTCCACCCCCAGCAGCACATAAGCTTTGCGGGGCGCCTCCAGCATCGACTGCGTATCCAGACCCACCATTGGCGTCGGCGTCCCCCCCGGCAAGCGGTGCGGCAGCGCGCCGGCCAGCCAGCCAGCCACCGAATTGGCGGCTTCGGGTAGATAGCCCAAGCGAGCACCGCTGCAAGCAGCCACGAAGCTGGCCAACGCTCGCAGTTGCGCGAAGGCTGGATGGGCGACGGCAAGATTGCCTAGTAGCACGGTGGCGGGCGCCTGATTGACCAGATGCTCCGCAATGGCGCGTTCGGTTTCCCCGGCGGACACGCCGCCGGCCAGGGCAGCGAGTTCCGTCGGCAGGT
>DAOTGT010000198.1:0-5644 GCA_035447285.1 Candidatus Competibacter sp. | reverse complement strand
CGATCCCTGTAAATGATGGTTCGTTACCCTTGTCAGAAGGAGAGACATGAAAAAACCTACCCTTGTAAGCACCCCTACCCGGGATAGCCAGGAGCGCCACAATCGACGCACTACTTCACCCCATACGCGCCAACTTAATCTCTAACTATCAGATATTACTGAGTTCTGGTGCCTGGCAGTAGGCGATCAGTTGGATGACTCGCGCGGGTACCGTTTGGAGTTGTCGGCGTCGGGGACGTTCATGCATCACTTTCAGAGCTTCCGTCCAACGGGGATTACAAACGCGACTTCATGTCGCACTTGGGCTTACACCACCTCAGAGGGCATGTGAAAAGCGCTATGGAGGTGCGAGGCGGCGGAGCATCAGTTGAATCATGGCAATACAGATCATGGCTTCACTGGAGTCCGTAAGTTCTTCATAATCCTTGCTCAAACGTCGATAGCGGCCAAGCCACGCCAGCGTGCGCTCGACGATCCAGCGGTGGGGCAGCAGGACAAAACGCTGACTATCCGCAGGCCGCTTCACAATATCCAGTAGCCAACCGCCTACCATCCACACCCACTCCACCAGTTTCCCCGTATAGGCACTATCTGCCCAAATCACTGTCAAGCGTGGCATCCGTCGCACCAACCGGCTTAGCACTAACCAAGCTCCCTGCCGGTCCTGTAGGCCTGCGGAATGGACCACTACCGCCCATACTAACCCGAGCGTATCGACCACCATGTGTCGCTTGCGCCCTTTGATCTTCTTCCCGGCATCATAGCCACGGACCCCCCTTTTTCAGTCGTCTTGACCGTCTGACTATCAATAATCGCGGCACTCGGCGTGGCCTCCCGGCCAGCCCGTTCCCGGACTTGCCCGCGCAGGGTGTCATGCAGCCGCTGCCACGTCCCGTCCCGCCGCCACTGCCGATAATACCAATGCACCGTCCCCCACGGCGGCAAATCATGCGGTAACAGCCGCCACGCACAACCACTGCGGCTCAGGTAGTTAATGCCGTTGACGATCTCGCGTAAGTTCACCGTCCGTGGCCGCCCACCGAATTTGGCCGCCGGTAGCAATGGCTCAATCAAGCTCCATTGCGCATCAGTCAGGTCACTAGGGTAAGCTGGACGATTCATCCGCTAAAGACTCCATCGTTATACCTACCCTCAGCATAGCTGGTGACTGTACCTTTTCACACACCCTCTTAGCCGCACACCGGTTTCGGTACCCTCATTGCGCTTTGCACAGACCTCACCCAGAGGGTCGCAGGGTCGGTCTTCCCGCAGAGGCGCTGGACTGGATGGCCGATCCAGCGGATCCAGGTTGAAACCCACCTGAACCTGTCATTGTGATACCGGCCAGCTACACTGAGAAAAGAGAGATTCAGATCCACACCGGTGTTTCAATGCCGGCGGAGATTTCTTGACTTTACCGACACGTTCTCACTCCAGTCACCTTCACTACCGGAGCAGTATGATGAAAAGCACAGCCTCAGCCCTATGGGAAGGGGATCTCAAGCAAGGCCAGGGTCACTTCACCAGCACCAGCGGGGTCTTGCAAGACACCCCATACTCGTTCCGCACCCGCTTTGAAGGCGCGCCTGGCACTAACCCGGAAGAATTGATCGCTGCCGCCCACGCCGGTTGCTTCTCGATGGCGCTGTCGATGATCCTGGGCGAGGCGGGCTTGACGCCCCAGCGGATTGCCACCGAAGCGACGGTCACCCTGGATCAGAAAGACGGCGGTTTTGCCATCACTCAGATCCATCTGGACGTCCGTGCTACGGTGCCGGGGGCCAGCGATGCCGCATTCCAGGACGCGGCAGGCAAAGCCAAGATCGGTTGCCCGGTCTCCAAGGTACTCCATGCCGAAATCAGCATGAACGCCCGCCTGGACGCTTAACGTGGGTGCTGACCCTGCCCGATCTCTCGGTCGCGGTCGCTTGATGGAGAATCCCCATGTCGCTTGCCGCATCGCCTGATTTTCCTCACGACCGGCAACCCACCGTGCGCCTGCTCGCGATGCCGGCGCACACCAATCCCAGTGGCGACATTTTTGGGGGGTGGATCATGGCGCAGATGGACATTGCCGGCGGGGTCGTCGCATTGGAATACGCGGGCGGCCCGGTGGTCACGGTGGCGGTCACCTCCATGGAATTCCACAAACCGGTCAAAGTGGGCGATCTGGTGAGTTGTTTTGCCCGCATTCAGAAAGCCGGCTCCACCTCCATTACCGTCAAGGTACAGGTCTTTGCCCAACGAGCGCATGATGGAATATTGCAATCCGTTCAGGTGACGGAGGCCGTGATCGTTTATGTCGCGGTCGACGACCACGGCGCCGCCCGGAAGCTACCCGAACGGGGACCGGATTTTGGCCACTATTGGTAAGGGGGACATGGAAGCAGCCTGGGTGGGGTAGCGTCCCTATCGAGGCCCTGTCCTGGATGACCTCGTTACAACCCTGAAAAACCTTTTGAGTACACTGCCTTTTACGCATCCCTCCATGGCGGCCTCCGCGTCGGTGACCGCCGGCGTTGGGAGACGTTGGCGCCCACAAAGAGGACGTTGCGGTGAAGATTGCCGAGATCTGGCGGTACCCGGTTAAAACCATGGCGGGCGAGACATTGATACGGGCCAGCATAGGGTTTGCCGGTATCGAGGGGGATCGGGTCGTGCATGTCGAGGACGCCGGGGGTCGGGTGATCACCTCCCGTTCACATCCACGTTTTCTGGGTCATCAAGGGACGCTGGACTCGCAGGGTGTCGTCCGGGTGGACGGTCGGTCGTGGGAGAGTGCAGAAGTTGCGGCCACCGTCGCGGACATCGTCGGGCCAGGTGCTCATCTGGTGCGCGACGAAGGCCCCGAGCGTTTCGATGTGTTGCCCTTGCTGATCGCCACCGACGGCGCGATCGCCGCCTTCGGTCACGACCATCGCCGCCTCCGACCCAACCTGGTGATCAGCGGTGTCGAGGGATTGACCGAACGCGAGTGGCCGGGCGCGCGCCTGCGGATCGGCCCGGTGCTCATCGGTATCCAGGATCTGCGGCTGCGCTGCATCATGACCTCCTACGATCCCGACACCCGGGTTCAGGATAAGGAGATCACCCGGAGCATCTACCGGCGTTTTGGCGGCAAACTGGCGCTCGACTGTTTCGTGATCGAGGGCGGTGAGATCACCGTCGGCGACGACGTGCAGCTCATGCGAGGACCGGCGGATGGAGAATCCACCCGGTTCATCGGGCAGGCGGGTCGTGACCCTGCACTGGACCAGGAACGTCCCTGAATCCGTAGGGCCACACCCTCGAAGCGATAAAATGACCGAACTCTATATCAGCACCGATGTTGAAACCGATGGCCCGATCCCGGGACCGCATTCTCTGCTGAGCCTGGGTTCGGCGGCCTACACCGCCGATAAGCAACTGATCGCCACCTTCAGCGCCAATCTCGAAACGCTCCCCGGCGCATCAGCGCATCCGAAAACCGCAGCCTGGTGGGCCACTCAGCCAGCGGCCTGGGACGCCTGTCGCCAAGACCTCGAACCGCCGGACGTTGCCTTGCGGCGCTATGTCCAGTGGCTGCGCGCCTTGCCGGGACGCCCAGTGTTCGTCGCCTACCCTGCGGGCTTTGATTTCCTCTTTGTCTACTGGTATCTCATGCGCTTCGTGGGCGAGAGTCCCTTTAGCCACTCGGCACTGGATATGAAATCCTTTGCCATGGCGCTCTTGAAAACCGATTATTGCGCGAGTACGAAGCGCCACATGCCGTCCCGCTGGTTCGATCCGCTGCCGCATACGCACATCGCGCTCGACGACGCCATTGAGCAAGGCGCGCTGTTCTGCAATATGCTGCATGAGAATCGGGTCAGTGATGATGCTTCACCGCCTCCCCTGGTGCGTTTGATCGACAGCCCACCGGCAGAGAAAGGGACGAAGACCGAGAGGGTGGATGCCCGACTGATACCGCTTTCTCCATCCATTGAACCGTTACCCTGACGAGGGGCTTTCCATGAAAACCCGTTTATTAGGCCACGACGGCCCCGCTGTTTCAGCCATTGGCTTGGGCTGTATGGGCATGAGCGATTTCTACAGCGGTCGTGACGATGCCGAGTCTCTCGCCACGCTGCACCGCGCGTTGGATCTGGGCATCACCCTGCTGGATACGGCCGATATGTACGGCCCGCACACCAATGAAGAACTGGTGGGTCGGGCGATCCGGGGGCAACGCGACCGCGTGGTGCTCGCCACCAAGTTTGGCATCGTGCGTGACCCGCAAGACCCGACGCGGCGCGGTCTCAACAGTCGTCCCGAGTACATCCGCGCCGCCTGTGAGGGGAGTCTCGGCCGGTTGGGGGTGGAGACGATTGACTTGTATTACCAGCACCGGCTCGACCCGGATACGCCCATTGAGGATACCGTGGGCGCCATGGCGGACTTGGTGCGCGCCGGCAAGGTGCGCTGGCTCGGTTTATCGGAGGTCTCCGCCACCACCCTCGCGCGAGCTTGCGCGGTACATCCGATCGCGGCGGTGCAGTCCGAATATTCCCTGTGGACGCGCGACCCGGAAACCGATGGCGTCCTAGCGGCGTGCCGTCACTTCGGAGTCAGCTTCGTGGCCTATAGCCCCCTGGGACGCGGCTTTCTGACCGGTGCGATCCGGCATCCGGATGACTTTGCCGACGACGACTACCGGCGCACCAGCCCGCGTTTTCAGGGCGAGAACTTCGTCCGAAATCTTGCCCTCGTCGAAGCGATCGAGACGCTGGCCCAACAGAAAGGCTGTACGCCCGCCCAGTTGGCCTTGGCTTGGGTTCTGGCTCAAGGGGAAGATATTATCCCGATTCCCGGCGCCAAGCGGCGGCGCCATCTGGAGGACAATGTGGGGGCGGTCGACATCACGCTGACCCCGACAGAGTGCGCCGCATTGGAGACTGCGTTTCCACCCGATGCGGCGGCGGGCCTACGTTATTCCGCTGAGATGATGCGACTGGTCAATGCCTGAAACCGGGGCAACCGAGCGGCGATCACGCCACCCATCTACCGCCCGCTGAACTGCTGGGATTCGAGCGCGGCAATCGCGGGCAAGGAATGGACCAGTGTAAGGATTTAAGCGAAATCGGAACTGGAGTAAAGGGTTACGAAATCAAAAAAATTATTTTTCTCAACAACCACCGGCTGAAAGCCGGTGGGTTGAAGTAACGGACTGAAAGTCCATGTGCGCGTCGCCTAAACGACGCGCCTACGGTTCAACCCGAAAGTCACGCGCTGGATCCGGCTCAAAGTGATGCTCCAGGTACTCTTGAATCATCTCCTCCGTCATCTCTCCAACCGTCACGCAAAAATAGCCACGCGCCCAAAAATGCCGTCCCCAGTAACGCTTCTTCAATTCCGGGAATTCCTCAAACAACTTGCTTGATGATCGCCCCTTAATATGACGCATCATGTCACTGACCGATATCTCCGGTGGCGCTGAGACCAGAATATGCACATGATCCTTGCTCACCACCCCTTTGATAATCCGAATCTCAAAGGCTTCACAGGTTTGCCGCACGAGTTCTCGAACGCGCTGACCGACATCCCCGATCAATACTTTGTAACGATACTTCGTCACCCATACAAGATGATATTCAATTTTATAAACCGTGTGGCTCCCATACCGATA
>DAOTGT010000197.1:3670-5689 GCA_035447285.1 Candidatus Competibacter sp. | reverse complement strand
GTAATGAATGACGAACTGTCCCGAGCCGGTTGGGTGGTTGCGAAACTCCACTTTTGCGCCCAGATGGCCTGAAATCCGCTCGCTCAGGGCCGCGATGTCGGGATCTTCCCGCCGCGAACGTCGACCGCGGCGGGTGTCGTCGTCGATGCGTTGTTTCAGTTTGCGGGCAGCTTGTTCGATCTGCCGGCTGTTCCAGGCTCGCCGAATCGCCAGTTGGGCGAGCCGTGCCTGTTCCGTTTTGGGCAGAGAAAGTAGCACCCGGCCATGCGCATAGCTCAATTGGCCGTCGCGTAGCGCGTCCTTGACGGGATCGGCCAGATCCAGCATGCCCAGACTACGGCTGACCGTGGAAACCGATTTGCCCACCGCCACGCCGATCGTCTGTTGGGAAAGTCCACGATCGATCAGGGTCCGATAACCTTCCGCTTCTTCGATCGGGTTCAGGTCGCTGCGTTGCAGGTTCTCGACCAAACCCAGGGTAGCCGCCTGCTCGTCGCCGACGTCTCGGACCAGTGCCGGGATAGTCTCGATGCCCGCCAGTTGCGCCGCTCGCCAGCGCCGCTCGCCGGCAATCAGCTCGTAACCTTCCGGGCCGGGTCGAACCAGTACCGGTTGCAGTACACCGTGCTCGCGGATGGTATCGGCCAGTTCGGCGAGCTGACCGGGATCGAAATACTTGCGAGCCTGCCAGGGGCTGGGGCGGATATCGGTGAGCGGCAGGTCGAGGAACGGACCGACGGGGAGCGGACTCAGGGGCGCCGCCGTTTCACCGGCCAGGACCGCCAGATAATCCAGAGTGTCGCGGGAGCGTTTGGCCATGGGGGCAACTCACAGCATATCGTCGAGCACCGACGGCCGGTCGGTGGCGGCGGATGCATCTGGATGAAGGTCCCACAACGAGCGAATCTGGCTGAAGATGTCGGCGTTGACCCGGTCCATGGCCTGCACCGCTCGGGTGAAGGTTTCGCGCGCGCCGCGCGGTTGCTCGATTTCGTAGAGACCAAGATGATCGGTGGCCACCCGCTGCAACTCCCGACTGAGCGGCATGTGGTTGGTCAGGCACATCCCTCCGTAGGCGCTGGCCAGCAGCTTGATCACACCCTGGGTTTCCGGCGATTGCTCGTCGACTCGGGTCAGCAGCATGTTGATGCGCTGCACGCCTATGCTGTCCCGATGTCGGCGGATGACGTCCCGCAGGATGCGGAAATATTGCACGGACGAACCCAGACTGTACATATGAGGTTCGACCGGAATGATCAGCAGATTGGCGGCGGCGATGGCGTTCAGGCTCAGCATCCCCAGTGCCGGCGGCGTATCCACCACGATGAGGTCGTAGCGGTCGGCCAACCGACCTAGGCCCCGACGCAACCGCAGCAGGGGCGAACCCAGTTGCTGGGTGGTTGCGGCGGGCTCGCGGGCGATCAGCAGATCGACCCGTTGTAGGGAAAGCGAGGCGGGAATCAGGTCCAGATTGTCCCAGCAGGTTTTCCGAACGATGCCGTCGATGGCCTCGGGCGCGCCCAGAATCACTTCGCTCAAATCGTCGTCTTCGCCCAAATCGATGTCCGGCAGGATGCCGAAGGCGCCGGTGGCGGTTGCCTGTGGATCGGCGTCCACCAGCAGCACTCGGTGACCTCGCACCGCCAGATACTGGGCGCAGTGGATGGCGTGGGTGGTCTTGGCGACGCCACCCTTCAGGTTGCTGAAGGTGATGTTGAGGGGTGGCGCCGTCTTCGGGCGGGTCGGACATTCACCCAGCAGTTCGCGCAGATGGTTAACCTCATTGTAGTTGTAAATCCGCTGTTGGATGGCACCCGCCTGTCGCGCGCGCGGTTGCGGAAAACGTTCCGAACCCTCCAGCGCCCGGATTCGGGAGATACTAACGCCCAGCAGTTCAGCGGCCCGCTGGATAGTGAAATCGGGCAGGGTTTTCTGCTGGTGGCCGTGACCCAGATGCTCCAGGATCTTGCGCTGGATTTGCTCGCCGCGACCGGCGGCGGCATCGCAGATTCGGTCGAG
>DAOTGT010000197.1:0-3570 GCA_035447285.1 Candidatus Competibacter sp. | reverse complement strand
CGGTTGTCGACCGGCTGGCGGAACGCGTTGGACATCTCGACCGTGACGATGCCGGTGGGCACCGCGATGATCGCATAGCCCAGAATCATGATGAAGGCGGCCAGAAGTTGACCCAGATCGGTACGCGGAGCGATGTCGCCGTACCCCACCGTGGTCAGGGTGACGATGGCCCAGTAGATACTGCGGGGGATGCTGGTAAAACCGTTTTCCTCGCCCTCGATCACGTACATCAGCGAGCCCATGATCACCACCAGCGTCACGACGGTAAAGAGAAACACACCGATCTTGCGCCGGCTCGCCACCAGCGCCCGCGTCAGTTGCCGGGCTTCCCCCAGATAGGTGACCAGTTTGAGGATACGGAAAATGCGCAGGATGCGCAGAATACGGATCACCAGCAGATAATGGGTTCCAGCGATCAGCAGGCTCAGGTAAGCAGGCAGAATGCTAAGAAGATCGACGATGCCGTAGAAACTGATCGCATAGTGCCAGGGGCGTTGCACGCATATCAGCCGCAATCCGTACTCGACGGTGAATACCAGGGTGAAAAACCACTCCAGTATGTGCAAGGGCGTGCTGTAAGCCGCCCGGAACTCGCTCACGCTGTCGAGCATGACGCAAAATACGCTCAGCACGATAAAGACGATCAGCACGATATCGAAATATTTTCCGGCTGGCGTATTTGCCTCGAAGATGATTTCATGAAGTTTGCTTCGCCAGGAACTGAACGATTGGTCGCGTGATTCGATGTGCATGGGAAATTGCCCTACCCGCGTCGTGAAGGCCAGCCGATCTCGGTGGCTTATTCCATGCCAGACCTCGACAAGCCATTAACCCGGTCTATCATGGACGAGGACCTTTCGTACCGAAACCGCTCGTTTACCGGAACCGTTGTTATGACCGATCTCATCGTCTATTTCCACAAGCCCGCCGATTGGGCCGATACCGTTCGCATCCACTATTGGGACGCCCAACCGGGCGGTCGGGCCACGAATTGGCCAGGCGCGCCGATGACGGCGCAGGGGGATGACTGGTTCGCCTACCGGTTCGAAGGCGTAACCGCGATCAAGCTGGTTTTCAACGACAATCAGGGCCGGCAAACCAGCAATCTTTCGCGGGAGGGCAGCGGCTACTACCGGGACGAACAATGGTTCGAGGAAAAACCGGCGCCGTTGGCGCCGGTGGTTGCCGACGGAGCGCCGGTGGCCGCGTCCAAACAACCGGCGCCGACATCCGCCGCGCCCTCCCCTACTCGGCAGGAGCGCGGCCACGGATTGAGCGATTTCCGCGAGGAAACCATCTATTTTTTGCTGACTGCCCGCTTTTACGAGGGCGACCCCAGTAACAGTTTTTTCTGCCGCGACCGCATCAAGTTCAACCGCGAGACCGGTCAGCCCGAAGATCCACACTGGCGCGGTGATTTCAAGGGACTGATCCAGCGCCTGGACTACATCCGTGATCTGGGTTTCACCGCGATCTGGATCACGCCACCGGTCGAGAACCGCAGCGGCCTCGATTATCATGGCTACCATGCCTACGATTGGACCCGGATCGATCCCCGACTGGAATCGCCGGACGCGACCTATCAGGATCTGATCGACGAGGCGCACAAGCGCGGCATCAAGATCATTCAGGACGTGGTGGTCAACCATTCCTGTCAGTATGGCATTCGCGGCAAGGTTCACATCGATCATCTGCCGATCAAATACTATGTGCCACAGGGTTCCGAGCAAGGCCGCGTCAACCACGGGCCGTATCAGGGCAATCTCGGCAACTACGCCTGGCCGAATCGCGACGACATCGACAATCCGGTCGCGCCCGAGTGGTATCGGGAGCGGCACGCCATGGACCCGGAAGGCAAGATTCCGCTGGTCGATCCCAAGACCGGCGAGACCGTGCCTAAGTCCGGCTACAATCCCGGCCGCTTCTTCGGCATCGACGCCCAAACGCTCGATCCCGAGTGGTACATGCAGCACGGCTTCATCTGCGGCGGTGACTGGGAAAGCGCGGCGGTGCAGTTGAAGCATATCGCCGGCGATTGCATCAACCTGGCCACCGATCGTCAGAACGTCAAGGATTATCTGATCGGTTCCGTCAACCGCTATCTCGACATGGGGGTAGACGCGCTGCGCATCGACACCGTCAAGCATGTGCCGCGCGACAACCTGCTGGAATATGTCAACGCCTGGAAGGCGCATAAGCCGGGCCTGTTCGTGTTCGGCGAGAATCTGGTCAAGGGTTACGGTTGGGGCGATCTCGGCGGCGGCGACAATGGTCCCTCCTTCATCCGCCCGTGGTGGTACACCCGGCTGGGCCACGACCCGCGCGATCCCAATTCCGGCGGCGACTCCGGCTTTCCGCAACTCGATTTCGGGCTGTTCTCCACCTTCCGCGACAACCTGAGCCGGGGCAGTTTCGACGGCGTCGGTCGGGTGCTGGAGATGGATTGGATTTACGGCAACGCCAGCGAGCTGGTGACCTTCCTGCAGAATCACGATGTCGGCCCCGACAACGACTTCCGCTTCCGCTTCAAGGGCGAACAGTGGATGGCGGCGGCGGCCTACAATTTGCTATGGACCGTGCGCGGGATTCCCTGTCTGTACTACGGCGAGGAAATCGAGTTCATGAAGGGTGCGCCGCAGGATGTGATCGGCAACGACGACACTCTGGATCAGACCGGTCGCGCCTACTTCGGCGACCATCTGACCGACGAGCGGATCGGCCAGACCCAAGGCCATTCGCTGTACCAGCACATCAAGCGGCTAAACCAGATCCGCCAAGCCGTTCCCGCCTTGCAAAAGGGAGCGATGAGCCACATCCACGAATGGGGCAGCGGCATGAGTTTCGTCCGCGATCACAACAATGGTGAGAGCTATGCCGTGGTCGGGCTAGCCATCGGCGGCGATCAGGGCATCAGCGTTGGCGATATTCGCAACGGCGTCTACCGCGATGTGGTCACCGGCAACGAAATCAATGTGGGTAATGGCAGCATTTCCTTCCATGTGCGCGGCAACTCCGCCGGTATCTACGTCCTGAACGGACCCGGCAAGGTCGGGGCCGATGGGATGTATCTACGCTAGCGGCGTGATGCCGTGTTCCACGGAGAGCGCCAAGGTGAATTGGATCGGCAAACCCGCCGGCTCGTGGGACATGAAAGGTTCATGACAGGCGGTTAACAATGGACCCCATTCATACCATCGCCCTGACCATGGGTTCGGCCTGGGCCAGTGGCATCAACCTGTACGCTACCGTATTCATGCTCGGTTATCTGGGCATGACCGGCGACATCGCCCTACCGCCGGAATTGCAGATGCTCAGCCATCCGCTGGTGCTGGGCGCGGCGGCGGTGATGTACTGCATCGAATTCTTCGCCGACAAGGTGCCCGGCGTGGACACCGGTTGGGATACGCTGCACACTTTCGTTCGTATCCCGGCGGGTGCCTTGCTGGCCGCCGGCGTGGTCGGCGATGTCAGTGCGCCGGCGGAGTTCGCGGCCATGCTGGTCGGCGGTTCCCTGGCCGCCACCAGTCACGCGGCCAAGGCGGGCAGCCGGGTGGTGATCAACGCCTCACC
>DAOTGT010000196.1:0-5722 GCA_035447285.1 Candidatus Competibacter sp. | reverse complement strand
TCCATCAGCGCCCACAAACCCGCCAGAATGCGCGCCTCGCGCTCCGGGCCGGCGTCTCGCTCGCGTTCGGCCACCGCCACATGGGCGTCGATCAGCCGGTGCAGGTCGGCGCCCAGCCGCGCGATGTCCTCGACTCGGGAAAAATGGGTCAGGTAGAGCGCTTCCGGTCGGCAAGCCAGTATCCGATCCACCGATTCATGCATGACCTCGGGTTCGAACTGGGTCGGCGTGGTGGTGGGGATGATTGAGGGCCGCCCGTCCACATCCAGTTCGCGGAAGGACAGGCCGAAGATGTCGCCGGTGAACAGGCAGCCGCTGCGCTTATCTTGCAGGGCCAGATGATGGCGGGCATGGCCGGGAGTGTCCAGACAGACCAGGGTCCGACCGCCGAGCTCGAAGCTGAAACCCTCGCCAGCGGAAAGAATGCGATCGGGGCTGACCGGAATCGGGTCGCCGTACAGATGACGAGCTTCCGCCTCGCCGTAAACCGCCTGCACGGCGGCGAACAACTTGGCCGGTTCGGCCATGTGCCGTGCTCCGCGCGGATGCACGACCAAGCGCGCTTCGGGAAACGCCTGCATCATGGCGCCGGCGCCACCAGCATGATCCAGGTGCACATGGGTCAGAAAGACGTAGGCGACGTTGGCCGGACTCAGGCCGAGCTGGCGCAAGGCGTCCAAAGCATGCGGCAGGGCGGCGTTGTTGGCGGTATCCACCACGGCAACCTGGTCGTTTTCGACGATGAGATGGATGGCGGCGAGTTGGGGGCGAATGTAGTGGGCATCGAAAGCGTAAATGCCCTGTTCGTAACGCAATAAATCGACCATGCGGGTCCTCATTGATTGTGAAAGTGAAGCAGTCGGTGCGCGCCGGGTTTCGGGACATTTGCGGCAACCCGGCCCGCCCGCCGCAAGTCTACAATTTAAATGGGCTCATCCTGCGATTGGCTGCACATTCGCAATTTTGCGGCAATAATGGCATTGGCGGTGCACCTCATCATTGACCTTGAGGTTCACCCCGTGGGTTCGACCGAATCGATGTCTTCGATCAGGCTCTGACGGAATGCGGGGCCAACACGAACTGGACCGATCATTCGGCCGAACCTGATGGAGGCTAGAGTCCGTGCCTAATGGCAGGCAATGCTCGGTCCGAAAACCCTGGACAGGTTGAACGACCTGCGATCAAACCATTCAAGGAGCACATCACCCATGAAAATCCCGTCGTTGTTATCCGCGATGTTTTTTTCGACCGTGGCGTTGTTTGGATATGCCGGCCCACTCGCCGCAACCGAGCAGCCGGCCGCGTCGAATGCACAACCGGCGGCGGCCGATAGCCCGGCACCGGCGACTCAGCCCGAGCCCATGGCGGTGCTGAAACAGATGGCCACCTATCTCCGTTCGCTCGAACGCTTCAAGGTGCGGGTCGAGAAAACCACCGAATTGATTCTGCCCACGGATCAGCGCTTGCACCAAGATCAAACCGTGGAGATCGCCATACAGAAACCCGATCGGCTGCGGGCCGATTTCCAGAATCTCAGCGGCGGACGCCAACTGCTCTACGATGGCAAGACCTTCACGCTTTACACCCCGGAGCCGAATGTCTACGCCAGCGCCACCGCCGCGCCGACCATCGACGAGACCTTGGCCTTGCTTGAAGATCAGTATGGGATTTCGATGCCTATCGCTGACTTGCTGCTGGCGGATCCCCAAAGCAGCCTGGTTCAGAATCTGGAGTCGAAAACCTATGTTGGCCAGAGTCTGGTGCGCGGCGTGGCATGTCATCACCTAGCGTTTCAGACCCCGGAAGTGGATTGGGAAATCTGGATCGAAGACGGTCCCAAGCCCTTGCCCCGCCGGCTGTTGCTGACCGACAAGAGCGTGGAAGGCTCGCCCCAGTGGACTTCCGACCTGAGCGACTGGGATCTCGCACCGCAATTCCCCACCGATTTCTTCACTTTCACGCCGCCGCAAGACGCCCAGAAGATCAAGTTCCTGGAGGCGGTGCCAGCGGCTCAATCGACTAAAACCGCCAAGTAACCATGGGAGGTTTCGCCATGCATTCTTCGCTATCGACTTACTTGAAACGGGCAATGACCGTTGCTTTGATCGTGGGACCGATGCTGGCACTGGTCAGCGCCGATGTGGACGCGCGCGGACGTGGCGGCGGCGGGCACGGTGGCGGTGGCGTTGGAGCGCCGCGAGCCAATATCGGTGGCGGTGGTTACCACGCAAACGTCAACCGTAACGTCAATCGCGATATGAACCGTAACGTCAATCGCAACGTGAATGTTAACCGCAACGTCAATGTCGACGTGGACCGCCGCTGGGGTTACGGGGGAGTGGGAGTAGGTGCGGCGGTGGCGGTGGGCACTGCGGTCGCGGTGGGTGCCATCGTGTCCACGCTGCCACCAAATTGCACCACGATCGTCGCCGACGGTGTGAGCTATCGGAACTGCGGCGGTACCTTCTACGTTCCCAGTTACGATGGCCCGAACGTGGTGTACGAAGTGGTCAATCCGCCTTCCGGCTGGAATCAATAACCAGAAGGCGGGTAACCCCTCACCCGCAAGCGGGTGAGGGGTGGCCTTTTCCAACTTTTCTCTAATTTTTCGGCGACTTGGGCGCCAAGGCAATCATCGGGTTGGCGGCCGAGACCGTGACTGTCGCGGTCGACTCCGCCAGCTCCTGTGCCAATTCCCGAACGCTACCGTCGAACGACGCCTCACTGCCGGGCTGGATTTCCTTGACCTCGGTCGGCAGGCCAATTCGATCCAGAATGGCGATGAACGGTTCCGGATCGAGTTCCTCGACGTTCACCATGGTCTTCGGGTCCCAGATACCCTGGGCCACCAGCATGGCCGCCGCGACCGGCGGGACGCCGGCGGTGTAGCTGATCCCCTGCGATTCGACTTCTTCGTAGCATTGCTTGTGATCGGAAACCTGATAGATAAACACTTCTCGCGGTTTTCCGTCCTTCCAGCCCTTGACGAAGTTGCCGATGCAGGTCTTGCCGGTATAACCCGGAGCGAGGGTCTTGGGATCGGGAAACAGCGCCTTGACCACCTTGAGCGGCACCACTTCCTGGCCCGTGGTCAGGGTCACCGGCAGGTGCGAAAGAAAGCCGAGGGTGCGCAGCACGGTGAACACGTTGATGTAATGGTCGCCGAAACCCATCCAGAACCGAATGCTGTTGGCGTCGATGTTCTTCGACAGCGAGTGCAGTTCATCGTGTCCGTTCAGATAGATGGGGCAGGGGCCGACCACCGGGAAATCGTAGACGCGCTTGACCGAGTGGGTGGGATATTCCTTCCACTGCCGATCGATCCAGGTCCAAACCTTGATGAACTCGCGAAAATTGATCTCCGGATCGAAATTGGTGGCGAAATATTTACCATGGCTACCGGCATTGACATCCAGAATGTCGATGGTATCGATCTGGTCGAAATAGCGCTTCGCCGCCAGCGCGCAGTAGGCGTTGACCACACCTGGATCGAATCCCACGCCCAAAATGGCGGTGAGTCCCTTCTCCGCGCAGCGATCCTTCCGCTTCCACTCGTAGTTGGCGTACCAGGGCGGAGTTTCGCACACCTTGTCCGGTTCTTCGTGGATGGCGGTGTCCATGTAAACGGCACCCGTTTCCAGACAGGCTTCCAGCACCGACATGTTGATGAACGCCGCGCCGAGATTGATCACGATCCCGGAGTTGGTTTCCTGGATCAACTTCACGGTCGCCGGAATGTCGAGCGCATCGAGTTGCCGTGAATACAGCCGGTTCGCGGGGTCCTTCAGATGCCCTTTGCGTAGGACGCTCTCGATGATTTCGTCGCATTTCGACAAGGTCCGCGATGCGATGCAGATATCGCCCAGCACATCGTTGTTCATCGCCGCCTTGTGAGCCGCGACGTGAGCAACGCCACCAGCACCGATGATCAGCACATTCTTTTTCACTTTCATTTCGCTCCCGACTTAGGAAAGGCTACGTTTAAAATCCTGGTAATCGAATTGACGGACCTGTTCCAGGGTGCCGTCGAGTCGCCGCACGACGATGGAGGGCATGGATAGTCCATTGAACCAATTTTTCTTGACCATCGTGTAACCCGCGGCATCCGCGATGCGAACTTCGCTACCGACTTCCAACGGTGTGCTCAAGCCGTACTCGCCGAACACATCTCCCGCCAGACAAGTGCGGCCGGCGATCATCATGCGATGAGGACCCGGTTCGGGATAAGCAACCCTTGGCGTGGTGTGATAGACTAAATGGTCCAGCATATGCGCTTCAACGGAAGCATCGACAATGGCGATGTCGATTTCATTGTGCAGAACGTCCAACACCGTGGTCACCAGTTCCGCGCTGTCGGTGATGGCGGCTTCGCCGGGTTCCAAATAGACTTGAACGTCGAATTTATCGCTGAATTGTTTCAGTTTTTCGCAGAATCGATCTAGAGGATACCCTGGCTTGGTAAAAAACAAGCCGCCACCCAGACTGACCCATTCCATCTTTTCCAGCAATGGACCATAGTGATGGCCGATATGATCGATGGCCGTGGAGATGTTTTCGAAGTCGTCATTTTCGCAATTGAAATGAAACATGAGCCCACTGAGCAGCGGAGCGACCTGGGCAAGTTCACGGCGGTCGGTCACGCCCAACCTTGAATATTTCCTTGCCGGATCGGCAAGGTCGAAATGCGAATAGCTGATGCCTGGATTGACCCGCAATCCCAGTTTCAACCCCTGAACCTCGTTTTGGTAACGCGTGAGTTGAGATATCGAATTGAAGATCACTTTGTCGGCAAACTCCTTGACCGATTCGATGTCGCTGGCGGAAAAACCCACGCTGTAGGCATGAACTTCCTTGCCGAATTCTTCCCGCCCCAACCTGGCTTCGAACAGGGAACTACTCGTGGTTCCATCCAAGAATTCCCGCATGAGACCGAATACGCACCAGGTTGAGAAACATTTCAGCGCCAACACCGATCTTGCACCGGAGCTCTCGCGCACATGCTGGATGATTTGCAGATTTTTCAGCAGCCTGCTCTCGTCGATCAGGTAATAGGGCGTAGTCAAACTTTTCATCGTCAAGTCATTCCATTTATTCTGACAAACGGCTCAGCCCTCGAAAATGCTCGTGCGAAACGCCATTTTCGATTGCCCTGACCAAGGTATCGCCAAGAGCCGGCTCTTTAGCCAATCGGCAAGGATGCCATGGCGTTCCTTTGATTATATGGTCGCCACCAGCACGGTTTCTGATTTGTTCTTGGATGCTTTGGCCCGCGGCTTTACCTTTTCCTCCTCGGGTTTCACCTCTTTCTTTTTCCCCTTCTCGGATTTCTTCTTCTTTTCCTTTTGAGATTCAATCGCTTTTTCGGGTTCAAGCGCTTGTTGCGGTGCGATCGATTTTTCCTCGGCAATGCTCGCGTCGCCGAAACGTTGTGCCCAAAGCAGTTCAATGGCTTGGCTGAACACTGCACCGATGTCGGCGCCGTCAATCTCGCCGAGCATTTCCAGTTTTTTCCCGGCTGCCGCGCTGGTCAGAATTTTCAGTTTGATCAGACCCGCTTTCTTCTGCTCTTTCCGCCGTTCACGATAGGCACGCTGACGCTCTTTAGGTGATTTCATGGACTTTGCTCCCGTGATGGATGATGAGTTGGGAGCGCTCATGATATCGTTACGTTATGCGTTATGCAAGCATAACGTAGTCAGTGACATCTCATGACCATCGCGGC
>DAOTGT010000195.1:0-5768 GCA_035447285.1 Candidatus Competibacter sp. | reverse complement strand
TTGTTGGGCATGGCGCGCACGAACAGCGGCGCCGCGCCGAGGATCAGCAACAGCAGGGCGGTGTTGACCCGCCAGCGCTGTGCTTCCGGGTAGAAGCCGTACATGAACTGCTCGAAATTGACTCGGATAAACACCCAGCAGGCGCCGCCGTTCGCTTGGCAGGCTTCACGACTGTCGCCGTTCCAGGTGGCGTCCAGCAAGGCCCAATGCAGCAGGGGCGGGATCGTAAGGTAGAGCAGATACGATGCCAGTACGGTCAGCGCGATGTTGAACGGCGAGGAGAATAGATTGCGGTGTAGCCAGCCGAACGCACCGATGGTGCTGGCCGGTGGTGGTTCGGAACGAGATAGAAATGTTTCGGCCATCGTTCAACGCTCCACCAGGGCGACCCGTCGGTTGTACCAGTTCATCAGCAGGGAAATCAGCAGACTGATGGTCAGATAGACCGCCATGGTAATGGCGATGCACTCAATGGCCTGGCCGGTCTGGTTCAGCACCGTGCCGGCGAAGGCGGCCACCAGGTCCGGGTAGCCGATGGCGGCGGCCAGCGAGGAGTTCTTGATCAGGTTCAGGTACTGGTTGGTCAGTGGCGGGATGATCACCCGCAACGCCTGCGGCAGGATGATCAGCCGTAGCGTCAGGCTGGAGTTGAGTCCCAGGGAGAATGAAGCCTCGGTCTGGCCGTGGCTGACCGCCTGGATGCCGGCGCGGACGATCTCGGCGATGAAGGCGGCGGTGTAGATCGACAGAGCCAGCAGCAGGGAAGCCATTTCGGGAATGATCACCAAGCCACCCTGAAAGTTGAAACCTCGCAGCTCCGGAACTTGCCAGACCAGCGGCGAGCCGGCCAGCCAGAACGTCGCAAGCGGCAGGCCAAGCAGCAGCGCGAGCGAGGTTGAGAGCGTGGGGAAGGGCTGACCAGTCTCCGCCTGTCGTCGTCGGGACCAGTGCACCAAAATGGCGATCAAGACGAGGGCAAGACCGAATGCGGCCAGTACCCAACCAAACCCGGGTTGAAATTGCGGCGCGGGTAGGTACAGTCCACGAATATTCAGAAACGCGACCTCGCCCAGGCTCAGGCTCTGGCGCGGCGACGGCGCCGCCCGCAGCACCGCGAAATACCAGAAGAAAATTTGCAGCAACAGCGGGATATTGCGGAAAGTCTCGATGTAGACCAAGGCCAGTTTGGCGACCAGCCAGTTTTTCGACAGGCGGGCGACGCCGACGATGAAACCGAGCAAGGTGGCGAACACGATGCCCAGCGCGGAAACCAGCAAGGTGTTCAGCAAGGCGACCCAGAATACCCGACCGTAGCTTGAGGTTTCGGAGTAGGGAATCAGGCTTTGAAGGATGCCGAAACCCGAGGACGAGGAGAGGAAGTCAAAACCGGAGGCGATGCCCAGTCGCCGCAGGTTGGTTTGAGTATTCTCGAACAGGTAATACCCAAAAACAACGGTGGCGGCGAGGGCGATGACCTGAAAGGCGATGGCTCGAATTTCCGGGTCGTTCCAGAAGGGCGGCTTGACTGGCGTGTGGGTGTGTTCGGCCATGCGGATCTCGTGATGGGGAAAAAGGAGAGGCGGGTACCGTGCCTCGCGTCTCCCTGAGCCTTTATTAACCGCTTACCGGACCGGTGGCGCGTACTGTAGGCCGCCCTGGGTCCATAGTGCGTTCAGGCCGCGCTCGATCTGCAGCGGGCTGCCCTTGCCGACGTTGCGGGCGAAGATTTCGCCGTAGTTGCCGACCTGCTTGATCACCACCGCCATCCAGTCGTTGGCCAAGCCGAAATCCTTGCCCTTGTCGCCCTCGACGCCCAGCATCCGCTTGACGTCCGGGTTGGTGGATTTCTTCATCTCCTCGACGTTCTTGGAATCGATGCCGAGCTCCTCGGCATCGACCATGACGAAAAGGGTCCACTTGACGATATCGAACCAGTCGTCGTCGCCATGGCGGACCACCGGACCCAGCGGCTCCTTGGAGATGACTTCCGGCAGTACGACATAATCGCTCGGCTTGGCCAGCTTGATGCGTTGGGCGTAGAGCTGCGACTGATCGGATGTCAGCACGTCGCAGCGGCCGGCTTCTAGTGCCTTGGCGCTCTCGTCGGACTTGTCGTAGGTGATCGGGGTGTACTTCATCTTGTGGGCGCGAAAGTAGTCGCTCAGATTGAGTTCGGTGGTGGTGCCAGCCTGCACGCACACGGTGGCGCCGTCCAGCTCCTTGGCGCTCTTGACGCCGAGCTTTTTGTTGACCAGAAAGCCTTGGCCGTCGTAGTAGGTTACGCCGGTAAAATTCAGTCCCAGAGCGGAATCGCGGCTGGAGGTCCAGGTGGAGTTACGCGACAGCACGTCGATCTCGCCCGTCTGTAAGGCGGTGAAACGTTCCTTGGCAGTCAATGGGGTGAACTTGACCTTGGTGGAATCGCTGAATACCGCAGCGGCGATAGCGCGACACACATCCACGTCGATGCCACTGAATTTGCCCTTTTCGTCGGCGTAGGAGAAGCCGGGCAGGCCGTCGCTGACGCCACATTTGATATGGCCGCGCTCCTTGATGGTGTTGAGGGTCGTGCCGGCGTGGGCGCTGCTGGCGACAATCAGCAGTACGGTGGTAACGAGAGTGGCGCTGAGGGTTCGCCCGTTCATGGATGCCTCCTGGGTATGGGTGGGACGGAAATCGTTGCTGGTTTGTTAACCGAATCTTGACAAGAGTAGTAGACCCACGGCGAGTCCTGTAGTTGGAATAATACGCTAAACCCGTGTTTTCGCAGAATGCATGCCGTTATCGTGTTTCTGTCGTTGTAAAGAGGTGGCGGGGATGCTGTTTGCTGTTATAGAGTCATGCAAAGAGCTGTCGCAATGCTTTGCAGGGTGGCGCTCTGTCGCCAGACTGTGGAGAGCGGAGGATTGCCGATTGAGAGGGTATCGAAGCCATGCGCGGCGTGAAAAAGTCGCATCTGCCTGAAAAAAATCGCACCGTGTGCGAGCGACACGGCTTCGCCGCTACGCCTGCTTGGGGTATCACGCACTGCGTGCGCTTCACCCACGCGAAGGTGTCGCTCAACTCGCGCCCCATTGGGCGGCATGGGTGGGCATTCCACTGGACCGAGCTAGAGTCTTGCGGCCCACGACGTCGCCGTCGTTCCGCTAGCGGTCGTTCGGTTGGGGGAAGCGCCCTGCGCGCATCTGAAAGCGAATCAGCGGTGACATTGTGACAGCGACGGGGCGGCGGACCGCCGGATCGCCTGCCCGTATCCTGTTGCTCGGCAAGCGTGGTAGTTTGGTCATGTGGTTGGAGAACTTGTACCGCGCCTGTGCCCGGTTGGGTCATCCCACGCAGGTTTTCGCCATCAACGGCAACACCCCATTGTTGGGTTTGTGGGCCAAGTGGCAGGAGCGTACTTCGGCGGGTCCGGAATGGATGCTGGCCCGCTTCGAGCGGGTACTGGCCCGGTTCCGCCCGGAGTTGGTGCTGGTGGCGGGGGTGTTCGGGGTGCCGCCGGACTATTACCGGTTGTTGTACGCCCAGGCTCGGCGCCCCGTGATCGCCGGTTTGGTGGGTGACCGCTTTCCCGCGACCGACAGCCGGGAGCGCGCCGATCGTTGCGACCGACTGTATTATACCGACACCCGGTTTTTCAGGGATGCCGAGGCCGCCGGTTTCACCACCGGGGGGCGCTACCTACCGCTGGCGGCCGACCCGGAACTGTTTCGTCCGGCCCGCGTCGCGCGTCAACCCGAGGTATTGTTCGTGGCTAGTCGCACCGCGTTCCGAGAGACCGTGGTGCGTGGTCTGGAGGCACCCGCCCGGATCGTCGGCACCGATTGGAGCGATCTGGCGCACGAAGGCTTTCATCGGGTGCGCAACCGCAAGATCGGCCGTGCCCGGTTGGTGCGGCTTTACCAGCGGCATGTGGCGGTGTTGAACGCGCGCAACGAGGCCAATGTCGAGCACGGCCTCAACCAGCGCAGCTTCGAACCGCCGGCCTGCGGCGCGGTGGTGCTGAACGACGATCTGGTCGATCTGCCGCGCTGTTTCGAGCCCGGACGGGAGATCCTGGTGTATCGTAACGCCGATGAACTGAATGCCCTGATCGCCCGGCTGCGGCGCGAGCCGGAGTTCGCCAGTCGCGTGGCGGCGGCGGGCCGGCGGCGAGTGCTGGCCGAACACACCTACACGCATCGGATTACCACCATACTGAACGACTTGGGCTTGTGAGCGTGGGGGCGACGGTTTGACTTGCAGAACCCTGACGGTGCCGATTCAAGCCGGGCGGCTGAAGCTGACCGTCCGGTACGAGGATCTGCCCGTGGAGCGCTGCCTGACTTACGCCACCCGCCAGAATCCTCGACGCTTGTATCTGTTCGTCAGTAAGGTGCTCGGCAAGCACTGGCCGGTTCGGCCCAGCGTCATGCGCGACATCCATGTCCGGCTGGCGGCCAAGATCGCCGCTTTGCCGGGGCCGTTGCTGGTGATAGGGATGGCGGAAACCGCGACCGCCCTGGGGCGCGGCGTCGCGGAAGAAGCGGCTAGGCTAGCGGGGCGCGACGATGTCGTGTACCTGCAAACCACCCGTTGTCGCTTGTCGCGTCCGCTGGCGTTCGCTTTCGACGAATGCCACAGCCATGCCCCGGACCACGCGGTCTATCTGCCCGACCCGGAGCTGCAGCCGCTGTTTCGGGCGGCGCGGAGCCTGGTGCTGGTGGACGATGAAATTTCCACGGGTCGTACCTTGGTGGAACTGGCGCGCGCCTATCTGCGATTCAACCCCCGACTCGAACAGATCGCGCTAGCCAGTATCGCCAATTGGTTGGATGTGGATCGGCGAAGGGAACTGGTGCTGCTGCTGGGACGGCCGATGGGGTTTCCCGCGCTGGTCGAGGGGGGGTTCCAGTTCGAACCGGACCCCGATTTTCCTCCACTCGCGTTACCGGTGGTCGGCGCGGTCGCGGATCGCGCCCATGACGGCATCGCGATGGACCCGGCATGTACCGGCGTGCTCGCCGGCCACTGGCGCTCGGCGGTTGCATCGGCTTTTCCCGAGATGGTGAACGGAGGGAATCCATCGGAACGTCCGCTGGCGGTGATCGGCACCGGCGAGTATGCCTATACGCCGTTTCGCCTTGCGCTGGCGCTGGAAGAGGCGGGGTACGACGTACGCTTTCAGTCCACCACCCGCTCGCCGATCCTGGTCGGGGATGCCATCGCCAGTCGCCGCGAATTTCCCGACCATCACGGTGACGGCATCCCCAACTATCTCTATAACCTCGATGCGGACCGCTTGCCGGTCATCATCTACGAGCATGCCGCCATGCCGGCCGCGCATGCGCTTCCCGGCCTGTTGGGCGGCCTGGCTTTTGCCGTGGAGGAATCATGCCGCGCATCGTGATCTTTCTCGATCTCGACGATACGATTTTGCAGACCGCGCCGAAATGCCCGCCCGCCGAGCCGGTGGCGCCGGCGGCGGTGGACCGGGCCGGTCGGGCATTGTCGTTCATGACTCGCGCCCAACAACGGCTGCTGGCGTTTTGGCTGGAGCAGGGGACGGTGATTCCGGTCACGGGACGCACCGATGAGGCGTTGGCGCGTGTGACGCTGAAGTTCGAGTCCTGGCGGATCACCCATCACGGTGCCGTGATCCGCCAGCCCGATGGTCGTTTGCCGGCTTGGTGGCATGACGAGATCCGGCCGTTGCTGGTGGCGGCGCAACCGTTGCTTTGGGAATACGCGGCCAGCCTGGAGCGGGACGCGGCGACCGAGGGTTATCG
>DAOTGT010000194.1:0-5781 GCA_035447285.1 Candidatus Competibacter sp. | reverse complement strand
CGAGTTCGTCTTTACCGACCACACCATACGATACTTGTCAATGCGTAAGTTCTAGTATGGATTAGGCGCTACCACCCAGATGTGCTCGTCCCCGCGCGTCAGCGTGGGGCCGGTTCGTTCAAACCGGATCTCATTGGCCATGGCGCCTTGGTCTTCCATCCATAGCCGGCTGTTGCTGGGTGATACAGTGAATCCCACCACCGCCATGATTGACGTCTTCGACATCGAGCGGGACGATCTTTCGGCCCGGAAACGCCTCTTGCAAAGCACGCCGCGCTTTTTCGTCCTTGGCTCGGATCGATTCCGGCCGCCCGGCCTTCCAGTAGGCGGGCATCAGCACCACGCCGTTGCTGACCAGGAAATTCAAATAGCTCGCGGCCAGGAGATACCGAATCGTATCCCCGGCCTTGATCCCGCGAAAATATGCCACATCGTGCTGGGCGGCTTTATAGCGAGCCAGTAGATGATCGGCGGCGGGGACCCGAAGGATGGTGAAGGGTTTGCCGTCCTGATCGGTGGCGGCGCTCAGGATTCGGTAGCTTTCTTCCAGTCGTTCGTAGGAGATGCGGGAGATGGGGCTGGCGTCCCGTTCCTCGGCCGATGCCTCGGCCAGCAGGATCGTGTTGGCGTCGGCGAAGCGACAGAATTCGTCGATGTGGCCGCCGGTCAATGTGGTGGTGAAGATCTTGCCCGGCAGCGAGCCGCGTGAGGATTTGTCGTCCTCGGCGGGACCGTTTTTCAACCAGATCACCTTCTTCTGGCCCAAAACTCTCAACAATTCCCGTTCGATTTCTTCCTTGGACTTGTGGGGATTTCTTTGCAGTTCAACCGATTCCACAACGATCAAGGTTCCCTTGCCGTTGAACTCGCGTCCACCGCCTTCGCTGACGAGATCGGTTTTTACCGTCGGCAACCGTAACTGGCGAGCAATGGCGCGATCCAGCCGTTCGACCTGCTTCGAGTAAGTATCCGAGGTGGGCAGTTCGCCGTAAGCGTTGTAGTTGAAGTCGGCGATTTTGAGCCTACCCCGGTCGCCTTTGAGAAAAATCGGCCCGCTATCCCGAATCCAGCGGTCGTTGCGCGGGACGATCAGGTAAGCGACCCGTTTGCCGGAAATTCCGTGCTTTCCGAGAATCCGTTTGACCTTGCGCCATTGGGTGCGGCTTTCGACGACGAGCTTGATCCTGACGAAAGGCGCCAGCGCCTTGATGATGCGCAAGACGACCCGATCAGTCGGTTCGCCGGCTCGATAATATTCATCGGTCCAGACGATCCAGACGAAGTCGTGCGGTTCAAATTCGGCCGGAACGTGGAACGCCTCCTCGTCGGCCGCCACTGCCCAACGCAACGACGACGGCGAGAAGCAAAACAGGACGATCAAGATCATGCCGGCCTTCACCCATTTAACCCGGTGCATCGGTTCTCCGCGACGATGACGGCAACCGGCATGCGGTGCGACGGGTTGGGTTTCCCAACCCGTTGGGACATTCCCACCCGGTTGGGAAATTCCGCCCCACCCACCGCCAGTCTGTGGCTCCGATCATGCGAATTATCAAATAAATAATTATATGAAACAATATATTGAAAATGTTTGTGCCAAGATTTTCCGACTTGGCAAACCGTTTGCCCTATCCAGGTCGCAATGATTGATCTTCATCGAATTCAATTCACTCGACCTGGAGGCATGACCATGAAAATCCTAAACCTAACCAAAACCACCCTCGCCCTGCTGGTGTCGCTGGCCGTTGTCAACACCAGCCAGGCTGGCGGGCCTACTAGGACGAACGGCCTGAGGCTGAATGGCCTTTCGCTCAATGGCACATCGCCCAACGGTGCTTCCCTCAAAGGGCCAACCCAGGACGGCATCAACGGTTTCGTGGTGCGCGATGTCGTGCTGCCCGATGATGGCCAGCGCGGCGATCGCGACGCGGTTTACCGCCGGCCTGGCCGTCCCCGCTAATCCTGCGCCCGATCCGACTTCACTAAAACTTTGGAGGCACAATCATGAAAACTTTGAACTTGACCAAAACCACCCTCGCCCTCGGCCTGCTGGCGTCGCTGGCCATTGTCAACAGCAGCCAGGCTGGTGGGTCCACATGGGGGAACGGCATGGATCTGAATGGCGTGCGGCTCAACGGCACATCACCAACCACGCTGGCCAGTAACGGCAGCAACGGCTTCGTGGTCAGCGACATCGTACTGCCCAATGACCGTAAGGGTAGTGACCGCAAAACAGTTTATCGTCGGCCCGGACGGCCCCGGTAACCCTATACCCGATCTGATGCGCGTTGCGACCGTCCCTCTCCCGCAACCGGGCAAGAGGGACCAAGTCTCTCCCATCAACGGAAACATCCCATGACCCGACACGTCCGCACTGGTCTGATCGCGTTGATGCTCGGTCTCTGCGGCGTTGTCCTCCACGCCAGAGGCGGTTGGCAACCAGCGATCCGTTCCGGGCACTCTGCCGATATCCCAGCCGTCGCCGTGCGGGGCACGAATTTCGAGGTCACCTTGCCGGATGGTCGCGTACTGACCGGTGCCGAGCTCAAGGGCGCGGTGCTGACTCTGGACGATGGCCAAGGAGGGGACTTAATCGTGCGGATCGACGCCGTGGAGCCGGACCTCAAGGACCCGTGGAACGAATTGTTGTTATATACCTTATCTACACCTGACCTGGCCACCGGCGGCTGGCGCAGCCTGTGTTCGCCCGATGCCGAGGGTGTCGCCAAGGGTTTTCCAGTGGCGGGACGGTGGACGGCCAGCGGCGCACATGTTGCGGCGGAAGGCACGTTTCTGATCACTTGCACGGTGGGCGCCATCGGCAAATGCGTCCGCTTCGGCTACCACCCTTGGCGCACCACGGCGGACGGTGTTTCGCTGTGGGACCATCATCAAGCCTGCGTGCGCATGGTGCGCGCCGACTACTGCGGCGATGGGCAAGGCCATACCCGCAACGGTACACCGATCAACCTCTACGACTGCGTCGGCGTTCAAGCTCCGGACCCAGTTCCCGCCATGCATTTCGAGGCGGCCTGGGCCAAGGACGGCGCGGCCTGCGTCCGCAAGACCCGACTGGCCGAGGTGTATTCCCTGGAAGCCCTGGCGGCGGCCTGCTCCCGCCTGCAAGATCGTCTGGGAGAGTATTGCTCCGAAAACGACGCGACCGCGCTGCTGTTCAACCGGTCGTATTGAGACCGTCACCCTTGGCATCGGTTAACGCTTGCGCTCGATGCCAAGCTTCTTCATCCGCGCCTCCAACGTGGTCGGTTTCAGACCCAGCAAACGGGCCGCGCCGTTTTCACCGCTGACCCGCCAGCCGGTAATCTCCAGCGTCTTGAGAATATGTTCGCGCTCCATTTCTTCCAGAGTCGTGACCGACGCCTTGCCGGGACCGGTTTCGGCGGCCGGTTCGCGTAACCAGTCCCCAAACTCCAGCGTCGTGCCCCGGCTTACGATTACCGCTCGCTCGATGACATGTTGTAACTCTCGCACGTTGCCCGGCCAGGAATAGGCTTGTAGCCGCGCCAGCGTCGCCAGCGGTACCGTTTCGATGCTCTTGCCGAGGCTGGCCGCATATTTCTGCACGAAGTGGCGTACCAGCAGGGGGGTATCTTCACGCCGATCCCGCAGGGCCGGCGAGTGGATGGGAAACACGTTTAACCGGTAATACAGATCAGGACGAAACTGCCCCTCACGACAGCGTTGCTCCAAATCCCGATGGGTCGCGGCGATTAGCCGCACGTCGGTCTTGAGCGTTTGCGTTCCCCCCACCCGCTCGAACTCGCCTTCCTGCAACACCCGTAGCAACTTGGCTTGCAGGTCCAGCGGCAATTCGCCCACCTCGTCGAGAAACAGCGTGCCGCCGTTGGCCAGTTCGAACCGGCCGAGCTTGCGCGCCAGCGCCCCAGTAAACGCACCTTTTTCGTGGCCGAACAGCTCGCTTTCGGCCAGATTCGCCGGGATCGTCGCGCAATTCAGCTTGATCAACGGTTTGGCCTGACGGGTACTGCGGTTGTGGATCGCCCGTGCGATCAATTCCTTGCCGGTGCCGGTTTCACCGGTCACCAGCACGGTGGCTTGGGTACCCGCCACGGTTTCCACCTCCCGAAGCACGGCGCGCAACGCCGTCGAGGCACCGACCATTTCCTCGAAATCATGCTCGGCCTGAATCTCGTCCTGCAAGTACAGGTTCAGGCCATGCAAGCGATTGAACGCCGCTTCTGCCTGCTTGCGGGCCGCGATGTCGCGCACGATCATCGTGTACAAGGGTTGTCCGGCGGTCGTCGCCCGCGACAGCGTCGCCTCGACCGGAAACGGTTCGCCGCCAGCGAGCAGCGCGTGCAATCCTTCCGGTACCCACAGCCGGGGTTCGCCCCGTAGCTGGTACTCGCGCACCACCCGTCGCAGCGGCTCCGACAGCAAGGAATCCACCGGCTGGCTCAGCGCTTCGGCGGCCGCACGGCCAAACACGACCTCGGCGGCGGGATTGAACAGCGTGACCAGGCCATCCGCGCCGAAAGTCAGAATCGCGTCCATCGCGCTGCTCAAAATGGCAGCCAGCCGCGCCTCACGTTCGGCCAGCTCGCGCTTGAGCCGTTGCACCATGAGATGGGTGTGAACGCGAGCTAGCACTTCCTCGTGCTGAAAGGGTTTGGTCACGTAATCCACCGCGCCCAGCCGCAAGCCCTTGACCTTGTCCATGGTGTCGCTCAGGGCGCTCATGAAGATGATGGGAATGTCGTGGGTGTCCGGCTGTTCCTTGAGCCGGCGGCAGGTTTCAAAGCCGTCGATGCCCGGCATCATCACGTCCAACAGGATCAGATCGGGTCGGGCATAGGCAGTTCGTTCCAGCGCGCTCTCGCCGTCCTCGGCGACCAGCACGGTATAGCCAGCCTCGCTCAACAATTCGTACAAGACGCCGAGATTGGCCGGCGTGTCGTCGACCATAAGGAGGATGGGCGTTGGAGAATGCGATTCAGTCATCAGGCTGGGGGCGAGTGATAAGTTTAAGTTTGAACCCTGTGGTCTGACTCCAGCGAGGAGGATCCGCCATGAAAGCCCGGTTCACAACTTTCGGCGTCATCGAGATCGCCAGCCGGCGATACGATCACGATGTGGTGATTGACGGCGGCCAAATCCGCAAACGGATTAAAAAGGTCTCCAAGGTCCACCGCGCCGCCTTCGGCCACATACCGTTGTCGCTCGAAGAAAACCTGCGGGGCGGCGATGCGAGTCGGCCCGGTGGGCTGGGCCTTCACCTCGGAGGAGGAGGTGCTGCACCAGGCCCGCCTGAGCGCCGCGATCACCCACGACCATCCCGAGGGGATCAAGGGCGCGCAGGCCACCGCCCTGGCGATATATCTGGCCCGGACCCGCACATTATACGCTGTCGTATCGACACTGAAGACTTCCACCGCCCTGGCGATATATCTGGCCTGGACTCGCACGGACAAAGCGACGATCCGCGCCCGCGTGCAGGCCGATTTCGGCTACGAGCTGGAGCGGACGGTCGACGCCATCCGCCCCGGCCATGCCTTCGATGTGTCCTGCCAAGGCACCGTTCCCGAAGCGCTGATCGCATTCTTGGACGCCGAGTCCTACGAAGATAGGTCCGCAACGCCGTATCGCTGGGCGGCGACAGCGATACCCTGGCCTGCATTGCCGGCGGCGTCGCCGAGGCCTTTCATGGCGGCGTCCCCGAGCCGATCCGCGCGGAAGTCCGGGCGCGCCTGACCTCCGACCTCTGGCATGTGGTCGAGGCGTTCGAGCGGCGCTACCGAT
>DAOTGT010000193.1:0-5783 GCA_035447285.1 Candidatus Competibacter sp. | reverse complement strand
ATCTTCATGGGTAAGATCACCAAGTGGAACGATCCGAAGATCGTCGCGGCCAATCCCGGCGTCAAGCTCCCCGATGAAAACATCACCGTCGTGGCCCGCTCCGACTCCAGCGGCACCACCTACGTGTTCACCGGCCACCTCAGCGCGGTCAGCGAAGAGTTCAAGAACACCGTCGGTCACGGCAAGACCGCGCAGTGGCCGAAGAGCTTCGTGAAGGCGCCGAAGAACGACGGCGTCACCGCCACCATCAAGCAGACTCCCGGCGCCATCGGTTACATCGAGTACGGCTACGCGATCGCCACCAAGCAGCCGATGGCGATCCTGCAAAACAAGGCCGGCAAGTTCGTGGCGCCTGGCGACGAATCCGGCAAGGCCGCCCTGGCCAGCGCCGAGTTCCCGACCAATATGCTGCCCGGTTCCGATACCCCCGATTTGCGAGTTTGGGTCTCCGATCCCGCCGGCGCGCAGGCTTACCCGATCGCCACCTTCACCTGGATGCTGTTTTATAAGGACCAGGATGACGGCAAGGCCAAGGCATTGCGTGACCTGGTGGAGTATGGCTTGACCAAGGGTCAGGCGATGGCGCCGAAGATGGGCTACATCCCCTTGCCCGAGAATGTCGTCGAGCGGGTCCGCAAAGCGGCGGCGCTGATCCAGTAATCCAGCGGTTGACACCCCCCTCACCTCAGCCCTCCCCGCCAAAGGGGAGGGTGCCTGCGGATTATTCGTCGTAAAAACCAAAGATTGCTGGGTGAACCATGGCATCGCATCATTTCGATCACGTCGACCGATCCGGATCGGTCACCGGCCCGCCATCCGGGAGCGATTATGCTCTCGACCGGGGGTTTCGCGGCATCGCCTGGACCAGCGCCGCGCTGATACTGGCGCTAGTGGCTTACATCATCGTCGAAATCGGCGGCAAGGCCCTGCCGGCAATCACCGAGTATGGCTTTGGCTTCCTGACTTCGACGACCTGGAACGTCCAGGAAGGACAATTCGGCATCCTTCCGGAGATTTGGGGCACGCTTTACAGTTCATTGTTGGCCCTGATTCTGGGCGGTGTATTTGGAATCACGATCGCCATTTTCCTGACTCAGGATTTTCTGCCCAGTCGCCTGGCGGTGATTTTCCGCACCATCATTGAATTATTGGCCGCCATCCCCTCGGTGGTGTTTGGCCTCTGGGGCATCTATGTGCTCATCCCCCTGTTGCGACCAGCGGCAAACTGGCTGCACGAAGAATTCGGCGTGGTGCCCTTTTTCGGTACTTCGCTCAGTGGCCCCGGTCTGGCTCCCGCCGCCCTGGTTTTGGCCATCATGATCCTGCCGACCGTCGCATCGATTTCCGTGGATGCGCTGCGCCAGATTCCCTACAAGGTCAAGGAGGCCGCCTATGGCATGGGCACGACCCGCTGGGAAGCGATTCTCAAGGTCATGTTGCCCACCGCTGGCTCCGGCATCCTCGCCGCGCTGGTGCTCGGCTTCGGTCGCGCCTTGGGCGAGACCATGGCCTTGGCCATGCTGATCGGCAATTCCAATCAAATCAGCCTGTCCCTGTTCGCCCCCGCCAATACCCTGGCGGCGCTGCTGGCTTCCAACTTCCCGGAAGCTGGGGAAGTCGAGGTCCAGGCCCTGATGTACGCAGCCCTGGCGCTGCTGGCCATCACCCTGGTCGTCAACATCGCGGGCTTGGCGGCGATGAAGTTTGCCACTCGGAAATTCGAGGCCGAACGATGAGCGCATCCGACTTGACTTCCGAATCCCCGTCTCTTGACATCACCAGCGCTTCACATCAGCTCCACCGCGCGCCTTTCGAGGGTCGCGCGCTGAAGAGCGGATTCTTGACCGGTTTGACCTGGATCATGGCGGTTCTCGCCAGTGTCCCGCTGTTCTCCGTGATCTACATGTTGTTGGTCGAAGGAGGCTCACGGCTGGACTGGGAGGCGATCACCGCATTGCCGCCTTCGGCCTTCGAAATGGGTGGCGGTTTCGGCAACGCGATTATCGGCACCTTGGTCATGGTGGGCATCGCGACCTTGATCAGCGTGCCGATCGGTCTTTTCGCCGCCATTTACCTGGCGATTCTCGATCCCGACAGCAAACTGGCGCAAACCGCGCGCTTTCTGGCCAAGGTGCTGACCGGTTTTCCATCGATCCTGGCTGGTGTGTTCGTCTACGCCGCGATGGTGGTGACCATGAAGAGCTACTCGGCGCTCGCCGGTGGTGTCGCCCTGGCGGTGCTGATGTTGCCGACGATCGTGCTGGCCGCCGAGCAGGCCATGACCACGGTGCCGAAGAAGATGAAGGATGCGGCCTTTGGCATGGGCTGCACGCGCGCTCAAGTGATCTGGCAGGTCGTGTTGCCCACTGGCATGCCCGGCATTCTGACCGGGGTGATGCTGGCGGTGGCCGGCGCCGCCGGAGAGTCGGCGCCCTTGCTGTTCACCGCCCTGTTCAGCAACTACTTCCTGTCGAGCCTGACCGAGCCCACCGCCTCGCTGTCCATCCTGATCTTCAATTTCTCGGGGATGCCCTACGACAACCAGATCGAACTGGCCTGGGCCGCATCCCTGGTGCTGGTGCTGATCGTGCTGGTGCTCAATATCACGGCGCGTTTTATCGGCCGCCAGAAATTCTGAGGTTTTCGAGGTTATCGACTATGAATGCAATTGCGGAAACGGCGGCGGTTGAAGCCGCCCCAACCACCACTTCCGGCAACATGGTGATGGATTGTCAGGTCCAGAAAATCTTCTACGGCGATTTCCTGGCTGTGCGCGACAGCCATTTGCCGATCGAGAAGAACAAGATCATCGGTTTCATCGGTCCTTCCGGTTGCGGCAAAAGCACCGTGTTGCGCAGTCTCAACCGGATGAACGATTTGATCCCGGTCTTTCGCTTCGAGGGCAAGGTCACCTACCACGGTCAGGACATCTACGACAAGAAAGTGGACCCGGTGGTGGTGCGTCGCTATATCGGCATGGTGTTCCAGCAGCCCAATCCGTTCTCGATGAGCATCTACGACAACGTCGCCTTTGGACTGCGCCTGAACCGCTTCAAGGGCAACATGGACGAACGAGTGGAAAAGGCCCTGAACGGCGCGGCCTTGTGGAACGAGGTCAAGGACAAACTCAAGAACAGCGGACTGTCGCTGTCCGGTGGCCAGCAACAACGCTTGTGCATCGCCCGCGCCATCGCCACCGAGCCCGACGTGTTGCTGATGGACGAACCTTGTTCGGCGCTGGACCCCATCGCCACCCGCAAGGTCGAGGAACTGATGCTCGAACTCAAGGAAAACTACACCATCGCCATCGTGACCCACAACATGCAACAGGCCATGCGGGTGGCGGATACGACGGCCTTCATGGGTGTGGATATTTCCCAAGGCAGCCGTACCGGTTATCTGGTCGAAATGGGGGCTACCCAGCGGATTTTCGAGGACCCTCAAGAAGATCTGACCCGGAAATATGTCCGCGGCGAGTTCAGTTGAAGCCGGAGGAAACATAATGGCAATGCGATGGCTATTGGCGGCGATTGCCGCGTTTGGCTGCACCGCCGTGGTTCCCTTGGCGCTTGGCCAGAATCCGGTATCGGCCGATCCGTCGGCAAAAGGTCAAGTCGAGTTGCGAGGGGCGGGCGCGACTTTCCCCTCGCCGCTCTATCAAAAATGGATTGACGTTTACACCCAGGCCAATCCCAACATCTCCATCAGGTATCAGGGTGTCGGCAGTGGCGAGGGCAGCCAGTTGTTCCTGGAGCAGAAAGTCGATTTCGGCGCTAGCGACGCGGCCCTGAGCGACGCGCAAATCGCCCAGGCAAAAGCCGGGGTGACGCTGGTTCCCACCACGGCGGGCATCATCGTTCTGGCCTACAACCTGCCGGATGTGAAAGGGACATTGAAGTTGAGCCGGGATGTTTACGCCGATATTTTCGCCGGCAAGATCCGGCAATGGGACGATCCGCGCATCCAGGGGCTCAACCCGAAACTGAAGCTGCCCAAGCAAACGATCACCCTGGTGGCGCGCAAGGACAGCAGTGGCACCACCTATGCCCTGACCAACCATCTGAGCACGATCAGCGAGGCTTGGCGCACTCAGGGTCCGGGCGTCGGCAAGCTCATCGAATGGCCGGGGATCTCCACGGTGGCTCGCGGCAACGAAGGTGTCGCCGGGCGCATCAAGCACAGTTGGGGGTCGATCGGTTACGTCGAGTACGGTTTCGCCAAGCGGCTGGGGTTGCCCATGGTCTATTTGCAAAACAAGGCCGGGCATTATGTCGAACCCGGCCCGCAAAGCGGTCAAGCCGCACTGGCCGCCAACGTCAACCAGGTTCCCAGTAATTTACGGCTGTTCCTACCCGATCCCGACGGTGAAGACTCGTATCCAATCATCACCTTAACTTGGTTGCTGCTGCACAATCATTATGTCGAGCCGCAAAAAGGGATGGCGTTGAAAGGGTTTGTCGACTGGGCACTGACCGATGGACAACGTTTCAGCGGCGATATGGGCTATATTCCCCTGCCCGCCGATTTGGCGATGCGTGCCCGCGCGGCAGTGGATGCCGTGCAATAAACCCAACAACCTGATGAGAGATGAGAGCGGCGTTGGACCTGGAGGCGATCGCGATATCCCTGCGTCGGGTACAAATGGAATTCGAGGTCATCAACCAGCAACTGAGCTGGCAGCGGGACCCGATGGATGACGAGGTCGTCGAAAATCTGCTGGCGGGTTATGCCTACGTCGATGCCCTGGTGGATGCGGGCATCGACGTTTTTGTCATGGGCCAGCACAAGCACCTGCTGGAATTGAATACCCTGGTGCTATGCGGTCGGAACCCGGAGCGGCGCGCCGAATTCGCCGCGCACATCAAGGCCACCGAACGCCATTTCTACGAAGAGCGGCAAGGCGGGATCGAGGATATCGTCGAGTGGTACTCCCGCCATCGACACGAGCCTGCCTGGAATCTCGCTGCGGGCCTTTACGTGCGCATCCTCAGCAAACCGCAACTGTTCATCGAGGGCAATCATCGCACCGGCGTTCTGGTCGCGAGCTATGTCCTGCTGCAAAATGCCTTGCCGCCTTTCGTGCTGACGGTGGAGAACGCCCTGACCTATTTCGATCCCTCGACGGTGATCCGCAACACCAACAAGCTCGGTCCCTTGGCGCTCTTCCGGTTGCCGGGCATCAAGAAGCGCTTTGCCCGATATCTGCAAGATCAGCCCGGTTCCGGCTATCTACTGACGACCCCCGCGCCGGTGAATTCGAGATCATCATTGAAGGAAATCCTGAATGTCCCCTAACGATAACGAAACCCGGCCGTCCCTGAGCTTGCAGCGGGTCAAACCCAAACGTGCCCGGACGCGGCGAACGACGGACGAATCCGAACAACCACTCGCCCCGCGCGAGGGTTTGCTGGCCCACGCCTGGGTCGATCGCGATCTAAGCTGGCTCGAATTCAATCGGCGCGTGCTGCACGAGGCGCTGGACGAGCGCACGCCGCTGTTGGAACGGCTCAAGTTCCTGGCGATCTTCACCTCGAATCTCGACGAGTTCTACATGAAGCGGGTCGGGTTGCTGCGCGGCGTGGCGGAGGTCGAAAGCGAAGACGATCCGGTGGCGCGGACCGGCAGTGCGCGCGACCGGCTCGCGCAAATCCGCAAATCGGTGCTCGACCTGCTGGTGGAGCAGGCGCGTTGCTACCAAGCTTTGCTCCCGCAACTGGCCAGTCACGGTATCCTCCTCGCCGCCTGGGACGAACTGACCGAGGCCCAGCGGGACGAAGCCTCCC